>NZ_JBYQCG010000076.1:0-221191 GCF_057837105.1 Burkholderia sp. APQ4-4ca
GGTCGTTGCCGGCGCGGAATCCACAGCCCGGCGTCCGTCATCAGCCTTCTGACCGTTTCCTTCGACAACTGCAGCCCGTGGCATTCCCACAGCTTCTCGCAGGCCAGCGTCGGCCCGAAATCGGCGTAGCGCTCACGAATCAGGCTCAAGGCACGATGCGCCAAATCCTCGGGCAGTTGATGGTTGCTCGCGTGACCACGACGCTGCGAAATCAGCCCGACCGGGCCAGCAGCGCGATACCGGGCGACCAGCCGTTCAATCTGCCGGCGACTGATCCCGAGCCGCTCCGCGGCTCGCCAAGGCATCAGATGCTGCTCGATCACGGCTTCCACGACCTTCAGACGGTCCAGCTCCCGCATGCTCATGGTGATCAGTCCAGGTTGGCCCACGATGCGCTCCGGCAGTTCAAACCGCCGCCAGCATGCGCCGAAACCCTCGAACTACGACATTTCAACTTTGCCCAGATACGACATTACAACTTTGCTCTTACACAAAAAATTATCGATAATTCATGTTATGTAAAATAATGAATCAACATCAGCACCGTCCAAGGCACGGCGTTCCTGCCATCTCGAACGCGTCCTGGTGGCACCAACAACCGGCGCCCCAAATTCCCAACACCTTTTTCAGCAACGCGCCACAAAATCCGCCGAACGGGCGCGCCACCCCAACAGCAGCGCGCCCACCCTCAACCGACCATCAAACAGCCATCACCGTCACCGACTTCGTGACGAGATACGGCTCCAGCGCTTCCGGCCCGCCTTCCGACCCATAGCCCGAATCCTTCACGCCGCCGAACGGCATTTCCGGCCACGGCGTCGCCGGCTGGTTGATCCACAGCATCCCGACTTCGAGGCGCTGCGTCAGCAGGTGCACGTTCGCGAACGACCGCGTGAACGCGTAGCCGGCCAGACCGAACGGCAGACGGTTCGCCTCGGCGATCGCATCCTCGAGCTTGTCGAACCCGCGAATCGCGGCAACGGGGCCGAACGGCTCGTTGTTGAACACGTCCGCTTCGAGCGGCACGTTCGCGATCACGGTCGGTGCGAAGAAGTTGCCTTCCGCGCCGATCCGCTCGCCGCCGGTCTCGATGCTCGCGCCGACCTTGCGCGCGTTGTCGACGACCGACGCCATCGCGGTCAGGCGTCGCGGGTTCGCGAGCGCGCCGAGCGTCGTGCCTTCGTCGAGACCATTGCCGACCTTCAGCCCTTGTGCATGCTTGACCAGCGCGCGCGTGAATTCGTCGCGGATGCTGTTGTGCACGAGGAAGCGCGTCGGCGAAATGCAGACCTGCCCCGCATTGCGGAACTTCGCGCCGCCGGCGGCCTTCACCGCGAGCGCGACGTCCGCGTCCTCGGCGACGATCACCGGCGCGTGGCCGCCCAGTTCCATCGTCGCGCGCTTCATGTGCTGGCCCGCGAGCGCGGCCAGCTGCTTGCCGACCGGCGTCGAACCCGTGAACGTGACCTTCCGGATCACCGGGTGCGGAATCAGGTACGACGAGATTTCGGCGGGATCGCCGTACACGAGGCCGATCACGCCCGCCGGCACGCCCGCGTCGACGAACGCGCGCAGCAGCGCGGCCGGCGATGCCGGCGTTTCTTCCGGCGCCTTCACGAGGAACGAACAGCCGGTCGCAAGCGCCGCGCTCAGCTTGCGCACGACCTGGTTGACGGGGAAATTCCACGGCGTGAACGCCGCGACCGGGCCGACCGGCTCCTTCACGACCGTCTGCTGCGCACCGAGGTTGCGCGGCGGCACGATCCGGCCGTACACGCGCCGGCCTTCGTCCGCGAACCATTCGATGATGTCGGCCGCCGACAGCACTTCGACGCGTGCTTCGGTGAGCGGCTTGCCCTGCTCCTGCGTCATCAGCTGCGCGATCGCGTCGGCGCGTTCGCGCACCAGCGCGGCCGCCTTGCGCATCGTCGCCGCGCGTTCGTTCGCGGGCACCTTGCGCCATGCTTCGAAGCCGCGTTGCGCGGCGGCGAGCGCACGGTCGAGATCGGCGATGCCCGCGTGGGCCACCTTGCCGATCGCCTTGCCGGTCGCCGGGTTCACGACGTCGATCGTCTTGCCGCTCGCGGCGTCGACCCACTCGCCGTCGATCAGCAATTGCGTATCCGTATAAGTCACGTTAGCCATCCAGACACCCCTACATTGCGTCGATAAAACGCGCGCTGCCGCGAACGGCCGCACGCCGGTTGACAGAAAAAACCACACCGCCGGGGCAGGCACGCACCCGGCGGCGTCGACGGCAGGCACGCCGGCCCGCCGTCGTTGCGCGGCGCGCCGCGCTCAGTGCGCGGCCGCCGTCGCCTTGCGGAGTTTCGCGACGTCCGCCGCCTGCACGGCCGGCGCGCCGTTGTTCCAGCCGGCGCGCATGAACGTCAGCACGTCGGCGATCTGCCGGTCGTTCAACTGGTTCGCGAACGCCGGCATCGGATACGCGGACGGCACGCCGCCGATCACGAGCGTGTCGCTGCCGTTCAGCGTCACGTTGATCAGCGACGACGCATCGGCCTCGAGCACGTTCGGATTGCCGGCGAGCGGCGCGAGCAGCGGCGCGTAGCCGCGCCCGTCCACACCGTGGCAATGCAGGCAGTAAGCGTTATACACCTTCGCGCCCGGATCCGTTGCCGGCCGGCCCAGCGCGGCCTGCGTCGCCTTCGGATCATAGCGGTACGGCGGCGCGCCCGTGCCGCCTGCCGCCGGCAGCGATTTCAGGTAGCGCGATATCGATGCCAGATCGTCGTCGGTCAGCTCCTGCGTGCTGTGGTTGATCACGCTCACCATCGAGCCGAACGCGGTCGCGTGCTGGTTCGCGCCGGTCTTCAGGAACTGCGCGACGTCGGCCTCGTTCCAGCGGCCGAGCCCGGTGTTGGGCTCGCCGGTCAGGTTCGACGCGAACCAGTTGTCGATCGCGGCGCCCGACAGGAACGCCGCGCCGCTTTCGTCGAGCGCCTTCTCCTGGAAGCCGACGCCGCGCGGCGTGTGGCACGACCCGCAGTGCCCGAGCCCCTGCACGAGATACGCGCCGCGGTTCCACATCGCATCCTTCGCCGGTTTGTCGGCATAAGGCGTCGTGTCGAGGAACACCTTGTTCCACAACGCGAGCGGCCAGCGCATGTTGAGCGGCCACGGGATGTCGGACGGCCGGTTCGCCTGCTTCACCGGTTCGACGCCGTGCATGAAGTACGCATACAGCGCCTTCACGTCGTCGTCCTTCAGCTTCGCGTATGACGGATACGGCATCGCCGGATACAGGTTGTGACCGTCCTTCGCGACGCCCTTGCGCAACGCGCCGGCGAACTCGGCTTCGGTATAGCCGCCGATGCCGGTCTCCGGGTCGGGCGTGATGTTGGTCGTGTAGATCGCGCCCATCGGCGTGACCATCTTCAGGCCGCCCGCGAACGGCGTGCCGCGCGGCGCGGTGTGGCACGCGACGCAGTCGCCGGCTTTCGCGAGATAGGCGCCGCGCGCGACGAGCGCGCTGTCGGCGGGCGTCGTTTGCGCGGCCTGCGCGGCCGTGCCGGCCATCAGCGCGGACAGCGCGAGCAGCGACGCGCGGAGCGCATTCGGGTTCAGGATGAGATGTCGCATGGTCGTTCCCTCCCCTCAGGCCGTTTTCAGCTGGTTGCCGACCGGCAGCTTGCGCAGCCGCGTGCCGGTCGCCGCGAAGATCGCGTTCGCCAGCGCCGCCGCGGTCGCGGCCGTGCCCGGCTCGCCGATGCCGCCCGGCGCCTCGCCGCTCTTCACCAGATGGACTTCGATCGGCGGCACCTCGTTGATTCGCATCATCCGGTAGTCGGTGAAGTTGCTCTGCACGACGCGGCCGTCCTCGATCGTGATCTCGCCGTACAGCGCGCCCGTGATCCCGAAGATGATGCCGCCCTGCACCTGCGCCTCGATCGTGTTCGGATTCACATACATCCCGCAATCGACCGCGCACACCGCGCGCTTGACCTGCACTTCGCCGCCGTCCACCGCGACGTCGATGACGATCGAGAAGAAGCTGCCGAACGCGTGCATCACCGATACGCCGCGCCCTTGCCCCTTCGGCAGCGACGCGCCCCAGCCGGCCGCCTTCGTCGCGACGTCGAGCACGTTGCGCGCGCGGGGCGTCTTGTCGAGCAGCGCGCGGCGGTATTGCACGGGGTCGGTCTTGGTCTGCGCGGCCAGTTCGTCGATGAAGCTTTCGACGACGAACGTGCTGCGCGTGGGCCCGACGCCGCGCCAGAACGCGGTCGGCACGTGGCGCGGCTCCTGGCGCACGTAGTCGACGAGCTGGTTCGGCAGGTCGTACGGCAGCTCGGCCGCGACTTCGACCGCGTCGGGATCGACGCCGTCCTTGACCGCGGGCGGCGCGAAGCGCGCGAGAATCGACGAGCCGACGATCCGGTGCCGCCAGGCGACCGGCTTGCCGTTCGCGTCGAGGCCGGCCGAGATCGTGTCGTAGTAGCACGGCCGGTACATGTCGTGCTGGACGTCTTCCTCGCGCGTCCAGATCACCTTCACCGGTGCATTGACCTGTTTGGCGACCTTCACGGCCTGCCCGATCATGTCGGTTTCGAGCCGCCGGCCGAACCCGCCGCCGAGCAGGTGGTTGTGCACGACGATCTTGTCCGGCGACAGGCCGGTGAGCTGCTGCGCGGTATCGCGCGCCCGCGTCGGCACCTGCGTGCCGACCCAGATCTCGCAGCCGTCGCCGCGCACGTGCACCGTGCAGTTCACGGGCTCCATCGTCGCGTGCGCGAGCAACGGCTGCTCGTAGACGGCATCCACGCGCGTCTTCGCGTTCTCGAACGCCTTGCCGACGTCGCCTTCCTTGCGTGCGACCGCGCCCTTGCCGTTCGCCGCGGCCTGCGCGAGATCCGCGAACAGATCCTTCGTCGACACCTTCGCGCCCGCGCCTTCGTTCCACTTCACGACGAGCGCCGATGCGCCGCGCTTCGCGGCCCACGTGTGGTCGCCGATCACCGCGACCGCGTTGTCGACGCGCACGATCTGGCGCACGCCGGGGAGCTTCCTCGCGGCCGTGTCGTCGACGCTTGCGACCGTGCCGCCGAACACCGGGCTGTTCACGATCACCGCGTACAGCATGCCGGGCAGGCGCACGTCGAGCCCGAATTGCGCGGTGCCGTCGACCTTCTCCGGCGAATCGAGGCGCTTCGCGGGCGTGCCGATCAGCTTGAAATCCGCCGGCTGCTTCAGCGCGACGTCCTTCGGCACCGGCAGTTTTGCGGCGGCGTCGGCCAATTGGCCGTACGATGCGCGCCGGCCGCTCGGCGGATGCTGCACTTCGCCGTTCGCCGCGCGGCAACTGGCCGGATCGACGTTCCATTGCTTCGCGGCCGCCGAAACCAGCAGCGTGCGCGCGGTGGCGCCCGCGCGGCGCAGCGGGTCCCACGCGTAGCGCACCGACGTCGAGCCGCCGGTGAGCTGCCCGCCGAGCAGCGGATCGAGGAACAGCTTCTCGTTCGGCGGCGCATGATCGAGCGTCACGCTCGACAGCGGCACTTCGAGTTCTTCCGCGATCAGCATCGGCAGCGCGGTATAGACGCCCTGCCCCATCTCGACCTTCGGCATCACCAGCGTGACCTTGCCGGCGCGGTCGATCTGCACGAAAGCGTTCGGGGCGAATACGCCCGACGGTGCGGGCTCGGCCGCGTCGCCGCCGATCACCGACCGGCGCGTGTCGTCACCCGCGGCCGGCAGGCTGAAGCCGAGCAGCAAGCCGCCGCCGGCCGCCGCGCCGAGCGACATGCCGAGTTTCAGAAACGATCGGCGCGACACGCCCGCGCCGGCCCGACCTGCTTCGATCAGTCCTCGCGACATGTCAGGCCTCCTTCGCGGCTTGTTTGACGGCCGCGCGAATCCGGTGGTACGTGCCGCAGCGGCAGATGTTGCCGGCCATGGCCGCGTCGATGTCGTCGTCGCTCGGGTTCGGGTTCGACGCGATCAGCGCGGTGGCGGCCATCACCTGCCCCGACTGGCAGTAGCCGCACTGGACGACGTCGAGCTCGCGCCAGGCCTGCTGGACCTTGTGGCCGGCCGGCGTCGCGCCGACGGCTTCGATCGTCGTGATCTTGCGGCCCGCGACGGCGGCGACCGGCAGCACGCACGAACGCGCGGCCACGCCATCGAGATGCACGGTGCACGCGCCGCATTGCGCGATCCCGCAGCCGAACTTGGTGCCGGTCAGCCCGACGACGTCGCGCAGCACCCAGAGCAAGGGCATGTCGTCGGGGGCGTCGACCGAGCGGGTTTCGCCGTTGATGTTGAGGGTGATCATTCAGCCTCCGGGGCCGTTGTATTGGGGGGAGCGGCGCGAACGATGCGCGCTGCGTCATGAGGTCGTCGCCGTTGCGTCGTGCGCAACGGGCGCCGCGCGGCCCGGGTGCGGGCGAGCCGCGGCGGTGGTGTGGCGGGCCTGCGTCGTTACTCGGCCACGTCGATGGCCGACAGCACCTTGATCACCGACGGTGCGGTGAACCAGTCAGCCGACTTCGTGCGGAATTCGCCGAAGTACGGACTCGCGAGGTGGGCGTCGAACGCCGCCTGATCATCGAAGATCTCGTACAGATGCAGGTTCGGCGAACCGTCCTGCTCGCGGAACAGGTCGTAGCGCCGATTACCCGGCTCGGTGCGCGTCTTCGCGACCATGCTGCGCAGTTCGGCCTCGGCGGCCTGCGCATGTTCGGGTTTCGGGAACAGCGAAGCAATCACGTGAAGCGCCATTTTCTACTCCTTTGAAAACGGAAACGAGCATGCCACAAGCGGGCGTCTCGCGACGCCAGCGTGCAGCGGTTGTCTGTCGCCGAGCGGCGGGTCAGGCCAGTTCGTCCGGGCCGACGCGCACGACGACCTTGCCGAAATTCTTGCCGGCGAGCAAGCCGATCAGCGCTTGCGGAGCGTCGTCGAGATCGGGCACGACGTCCTCGAGCGTCTTGACCTTGCCCTGCGCGACCCATTCGCTCATGTCTTTCAGGAACGGCGCGTAGCCCGTTGCATAGTGATCGAGGATGATGAAACCCTGCACGCGGATGCGCTTGCGCAGGATCGCGCCCATCAGCGCCGGCACGCGGTCATGGCCGGTCGACACCGCCTTGTCGTCGTAGGCCGCGTCGTTGTAGTGCGCAATGATCCCGCAGACGGGCACCCGCGCATGGTCGTTCAGCAGCGGCCACACCGCGTCGAACACCGCGCCGCCGACGTTCTCGAAATACACGTCGATGCCGTTCGGGCACGCGTCCTTCAGCTTCGCGGCAAACGCCGGATCGCGATGGTCGATGCACGCGTCGAAGCCGAGCGTACCGGTCACGTATGCGCACTTGTCGGCGCCGCCCGCGACACCGATCACGCGGCACCCCTTCAGCTTCGCGATCTGGCCGACCACCGCGCCGACCGCGCCGCTCGCGGCCGCGACGACCACGGTTTCGCCGGCCGTCGGTTCGCCGATCTTCAGCAGCCCCGTGTACGCGGTGAAGCCCGGCATGCCGAGCACGCCGAGCGCATACGACGGCTGCGCGAAGTCGCGGCCGAGCGGAATCAGGTCGCGCCCGTCGGACAGTGCGTAGTCCTGCCAGCCGGCGCCGGCAACGACGAGATCGCCTTCGCGAAACGCCGGCAGGTTCGACGACACCACGCGGCTGACCGTGCCGCCGACCATCGGCTGGCCCAGTTCGGCGGGCGGCGCATAGGACGGTGCGTCGCTCATGCGGCCGCGCATGTACGGGTCGAGCGACAACCAGACGGTGCGCAGCAGCACCTGGCCGGGGCCGGGAACCGGCACGTCACCGGTTTCGGCGCGGAAGTTGTCGGGCGTCGGTGCGCCGACCGGGCGCGAATTCAGGACGATCTGGCGGTTTGCGGTCTTGCTTTGCGGCATGTGAGCCTCCGTCAACAGGAATGAACGTGCTTCGTGGGCACGATCGGATCAGGGATGGACCAGCGGGAAGTGCGCGCCTGACGCGGCATCGGCCGTCGGGCCGGTGCGGTCGCACGCAGGCGGTGGAAACGATCGGGACAGCGTAACGCGGCGGGAAGCGTTCGTCATGAGTGATTGAGTAGACCAGTCGTCTAGAGTCAACGCAAAAACAAGGCGCGCCGATGCGCGCCCGGGCTACGACTGCGCGCCGCCGGGCGCGGCCGGCGGCAGGTTCAGCATGCGCCGCGTTTCGGCCATCGCCCTTTCGAGCGGCTGGCGGTTGCGGTGAATCTTTTCCAGCAGCGTCGCGCCCAGCCACAGCTCGTACAGGATCGCGGCCGTGTGCGACGGATCGTCGACGCCGCTCAGCGAACCGTCGGCGAGCCCGGCCTCGATGCCGCCCGCGAGCCGCTCGATGATCCGGCTGGTGCCGCGCCGCAGCACCGCGCGCATCGCTTCCGACAGATCCGACACTTCCGCGCCGAGCTTCACCGCGAGGCACTTGCCTTCCAGGTCGTCCGCGCATTGCGTGTGCAGCCAGTTGCCCCAGTACGTCATCAGGCGCTCGGCGCCCGTGCCGGCCTGCTGCGTGAGCAGCTTGTCGAGATGCGCGAGATAGCCTTCGAAATACGACTCGAGCAGCGCTTCGCCGAATGCTTCTTTCGAGCCGAAGTAATGGTAGAACGAGCCCTTCGGGATGCCCGCCGCGGCGAGAATCTCGTTCAGACCGACCGCCGAAAACCCCTTGTGGAGCATGATCGGCTTCGCGATGTTCAGGATGTGCTGGCGAACTTCGGCGCCTGAAGATGCATTCATGATGGCGTATGGTAACAACGATTAGACCGGTCGTCTAGTAACGTCGAGCCGGCATGTTGAGCGGCACTTTACCCGATCCCTGTCTCCTGCCCAATGCCTGCCCGGCGCTTCGCGGGCCGCGTCACATCGGCGACTCGAATTCGTCGCGGGCATTTCATCGATTTCCCGCATAAATACGCGCGGCGCGTGTGCCGACGACCCGCCAGGATGCGGCCGGCATTGCACACGTGTGCAACGCGCCGAACCGTCGTTGCCTCCTCTCGACCCGTGACCAGGAACGCTCCATGACCGCTTCGAAACCCGCCCGACCGACCGCGCCGAATCGCCGCCGCTTCATGCAGCGCGGCGCTGCGCTGACCCTGTCGCCGCTCGTCGGCACGCTGGCCGCTTGCGGCGGCGACGGCAGCCCGGCCGCCGCGTCGTCGTTCGCCGCCACCGGCGCCGCGAATACGTCGGCACGCAGCTACGGCATTGCCGATCGCTCGATCACGATCAACGTCGTCAATGCGATTGCATCGACGACGCTCACGTTCGGCAATGCGTCGAGCCAGAGCGGCTCGACGCCACAGGCATCGCGAGCGTCGGTCGCGACCGGACAATCGACCGCCGTCAGCGCATCGAACAGCTGGGGCGACTGCACCGGATCGTTCAGCCTGGCCGACGGCGATGCATCGTTTGCGATCGCGTATACGCATCCGTTCGGCTCGCAGCCGACCACCGTCAGCGTCACGCCGTCGGCCGGCTACGTATCGGGCGCCGACGCCGCGACGTTTCCGGGCCACGACTCCGTCGCGAATCTCAACCTGTACCGCGGTGTCGCGACCGCGAACGGCGCATGGGTCGTCCCGCTCGCGCAGCTCGCGACGCCGCCGGCCAACAACTGCCAGGATTTCGCGAACAGCATGTTCGGCAGCAACGTGCGCACGGCCGCGGCGATCCGGTCCGCGTATCAGGGCACCGGCGCGCTCGGCTACGTGCCGCCCGCCGATTTCACCGGCGGCCAACTGGCGGGCTTCGTCGCGCAATGGGTGCGGCGCTGGCAGAGCGGCGCGTCGTACACGGTGCTGCCCGGCGCCGATGCACAATTGATCGATGCGCTGAAGCAGTACGTGTCCAGCGCGTCGAACGCCGGCCCGCTGACGATGTGGGTGCCGCAAATCGCATGGCAGGCCGGCTCCGATCCGGCGGTTTTCTCGCTGACCGGCTATCGCGCGTTTCCGTTCGTCGATGCGCAGGGCAACTGGAACGCCGCCACGCTGTCCGCGTTCCTGACGCTGCTGGCGGCCGGGTCGCACCTCGTCGCGATCAGCGCGAGCAGCGACCTGCCGGCGGGCGTGACGATGCAGGCGTTCGACAGCTTCATGGGCGCGAGCGGGCTGTCGACGTCGACGGATATCGGCAATTCACACTACGCATCGGTCGTGAACACGACGGGGCGTTATTACCTGAGCGTCGGCAACGATTTCGCGCCGGCGAACTGCGGGCTGATCCTGTCGTTCCTGTACGGGCGCACGGTGAACGACCTGCTCGCCGGCGCCGGCACGTACAACACGTTCATCCAGCTCGAAGGCTGGCAGGCCGGCGGCTCGCGCCACGACGCCGACTACGCGACCTATCGGCAGACGCTGTGGAACATCTCGACGTACGGCGCATCCGCGTATAGCGAGAAGCGCGCGACGTCGATCTTCCTCGCGCCGGCGGGCTGGACGCCGCAGGTCTATCAGACGACGCGGATGATGCCGTACGTCGGCGCGTATGCGCAGTCGAACGGCACGCCACAAGGCTGGTTGAATACGTCGCTCGTGACGATTCCGGCGGACGCGCCGCCGCTGCCGGCGCGGTATGTGCTGAGTTGAGTCGAACGGACAGCCGGGCGTTCGGGGGCGGCGGACATCCCGCCTGCGTTGCTTCGGGCGTGCGTGCGTCGCCGACGGTCGGCGCACGCACGCGGTTTCGCCGTCAGCGCGGCGCCTCGTCGGCGCGCTTTCTCGTGCGCGCCCGCCGCTCGCTCCGCTCGGCGGCCGGGATGGTCTTGACGCCGCGCAACGGCGGCCGGCGCACCAGCGCCGCCATCTCGCGTCTCAGCGCATCGAGCTCGGTGCTGCGCGCCAAGCCGGTCGCCAGTGCGCCGTCGAGCTGCCCTTGAAGCACGCCACAGCGATGCAGCGCATCGCCGAGTTGTGCCTGCAGCGCGGTCATTTCCTTCC
The DNA here is from genome assembly GCF_057837105.1 of Burkholderia sp. APQ4-4ca. Taxonomy (NCBI): domain Bacteria; kingdom Pseudomonadati; phylum Pseudomonadota; class Betaproteobacteria; order Burkholderiales; family Burkholderiaceae; genus Burkholderia; species Burkholderia sp. APQ4-4ca. The sequence continues at coordinate 10,954 of NZ_JBYQCG010000076.1, forward strand.
GCTGCTGCGCATCGCGCTGTTCCGCCCGCGAGGTCGCCGCGTCGAGTTCCTTTTGCAAGCGCGCGGCCGCGAGCCGCTCGCGATCGATTTCCTGAAGCGCCCGCTTCTCCGATGCGCGCAGCCGCTCTTCCGCGCGGCCAGCGTCGTCGCGCAACCGGTCGAGCTGGGTGGTGAAATCCGCACGGGCCTGCGCGAGTGCACGGTCGCCCTCCGCGTTGTCGGCCTTCAGGCGTGCGATATCCGCTTGCATGGCTTGCCGCGAGGCATCGTCCGCCGCCCTCGCCTGCTCCAGTTCCTGAATGCGGACCTGCGCGGACAGCAGCGCGGCCGTGCGTTGCTCCAGCGCGGTTTCGGTGCGGGCGAGTTCGGCTTGCAAGGTCGCCACTTCCGTTCGCGCCGCTGCCCGCTCGGCCTCGACTTCCGCGCGCAGCGCGTCGAGTGCGGCGGCCGCGTCGGTACTCGACCGGTTCCACAGCGCCGCGACCAGTTCGCCCGCTGCCGCCTGCAGATCGGCCGGCAGGTCCGGATGCTCGATGCGCATACGGCTCTTTTCCCGCAGCTCGGCCCAGAACTCGCCGAGCACGGCGGTCGGCGTGCTCATGCTGCCCTTGCGAACGAGCTGGTACAGGCGATTGGCCGTCGGCGTGATGCCGAAACGGAAGAACAGCAGTGCGCAGGCTTCGCGGTACAGCTCGCGGGTTTTGGGGAAGTTGGCCTTGAGGCGCTCGATTTCGGCGGTCAGGCGGGGTTCGTCGGCGGCGAGATCGGACATGGCAGGCTTCGAGGGGAATTTCGTAAATAATATAACGTAAACCGTTAAATATCTCATTTCATTTTCGCGTTAATTTGACATTATTTCTATAATGTTGAGAGTTTGTAGGCAGAGACATGCAAATCCGTTCCGCTTGTTACGGCGGCGTGGCACGGTGCGGCAACCAAACGTTGGAATTCTCTATCGGGTCATGGGGCGTAGATTCGCCGAGGGTCCCGGGGAATCCGCCAGATCGGAACGGCGCCCCCTGCGCGGCGGGCCACCGAGTGCGATGGCGTTACGCGTTACACGCCCCGCCCGGCAACATAGGCATGCGTGCGATGGCCACTCCGGGCGCGACGCGTTACGGGAGTGGCGTTCAGCCCCCCGGGCGGCCTCCCTGAAGAAATCGATCACCCGGCTGTCATTCGCGTGCCACCGTCGGCCGGTAGCGTTCGAAGTCGTCCCCGATTCCGACAAGCGATCCGCCATGCAGCGCCCGTCGCGTACCAAGTCCCACGTTTACGCAGCCACGTCTCGCGCCCTCGCCGTCAGTCTTGCGATCAACCTGCTGCTGCTCGCCGCCGAGGCGACGGCGGCATGGTTCGCGCATTCGTCGGGGCTGCTCGCGGACGTCGCGCACGCCGCGATCGATCTTGCGGCCGATGCGCTGCTCCTCGTCGCCTGCCGGTTGGACGCACGCCTGCCTCCGGAGCGCCGCCCGACCTACGAGCCGCTCGCGCTCGCGGGCCTCGGCGCGTTGCTGGCCGTAACCGGCGCGCAGATGATCTGGCATGCGCTGACGCGGTTCGATACGCCGCCCGCCGTGCAGCCGGGCGCGACCGCCTTCGTGCTGGTCATCGCCACGCTCGCCGGCAAGGCCGCGCTGTCGTACTGGATGCTGCGCAAGGCGCGCGAGACCGGCTCCGCGCTGCTCGAGGCGAGCGGCTGGCACGTGCGGACCGATGCGCTGTCGTCGTTGGTCGCGGCGCTCGCGATGAGCGCGGCGCTGGTCGGCTTCGGCCGTCTCGACGACCTCGCGGCGCTCGCGATCGGCGCGCTCGTGATCCGCACGGGCGCCGGGTTCGTCCGGCGCGGCTGGGCGCAGTGGCCGGCATGGGCGGACTGGGCGAATCGCTCGACGCGCGGGTCGTGAACGCCGCAGGTCTCGCCTGACGTCCGGTTCGCGCCGCTGCGTGGACAATCGGCCTCCGCGTAACAGGCTATCGCTTGTTTTTCGTCAATACAGGCTATGATTTGTATTTTCACAATACATGCCATAGACTGTATTTTCCAATTACAAACGATCGCCTGTCATCTCGCGGAGCGCCCGATGGCCTTTCCTGTCCAGACCCTGACCCAGTTGCGCCCGATACTCGTCGGCTTTCGGAAATCCGCGGGGCTCACGCAGGCGCAACTGGCCGCCCGCCTAGGCATCACCCAGCAATCCTATGCCCAGCTCGAAGCCAACCCGTCGGCGGTCAGCATCGAGCGGCTTTTCAAGGTGCTGAACGCGCTCGGCGTTCGCATGATGCTCGGCCTGGACGAACGGGATGCACCGGCGGAAGCGGCCGATTCGACCTCCAGCGCCGAGCCGGCGGCGCGCCGCAAGCCGGTCGCGAACAAGCGCGGCACCACGGCCGCCAACGCCCCGACCGGAGCCGCGGCCGACGCCGCGCGAAAGCGCCCGGCCGCGACGACTCGGGGCAGACCACGCGTGTCGAAGCGGGAGGACTGGTGACGATGGCCGCACGCGCCCGCCATGACCGGCTCGACCTGTGGATGAACGGCATTCCCGTCGGGTACTGGGAAATCCGCCGCGGCGTCGAGCGTCTCGTCTATCTGCCGGACTGGCTCGACGATCCCCAAGGGCGGCCCCTGTCGTTGTCGCTGCCCTTCACGCCCGGCAACCAGCCGCACCAGGGCGCGATCGTGGCCGACTACTTCGACAACCTGCTGCCGGACAGCGAGCCGATCCGCCGCCGCATCGCGCAGCGTTACCGGCTCGGATCGACGGCGCCGTTCGACTTGCTCGCGTCGATCGGCCGCGACTGCGTCGGCGCGCTCCAGATGCTGCCGCCAGGCGAGACGCCGGTCGATCTCGAGGCCATCGAAGGCGCGACGCTCGACGACACAGCCGTCGCCGATGTGCTGCGCCACGCGACTGCCGCGCCGCTGCCCGGCCGCGCGGAGCCGGACGCCGATCTGCGCCTGTCGATTGCCGGCGCGCAGGAAAAGACCGCGCTGCTGCGTCGGCGCAATCGCTGGCTGCGGCCGTCGGGCAGCACGCCGACGACGCACATCTTCAAGCTGCCGCTCGGTCGTGTCGGCAACATGCAGGCCGACATGCGCACCTCCGTCGAAAACGAATGGCTGTGTTCGAAGCTCGTCGCCGCGTACGGCCTGTCGGTCGCACCGTGCGAGATCGGCCGGTTCGACGACCAGAAGGCGCTGATCGTCGAGCGCTTCGACCGGCGTCCGTCGCGCGACGGCTCGTGGATCCTGCGACTGCCGCAGGAGGACATGTGCCAGGCGACCGGCACGCCATCGGGGGCGAAATACGAATCGGACGGCGGCCCCGGCATCGAGACGATCATGGGCATCCTCGCGAATTCGGCCGATGCGTCCCGCGACCGAATGAATTTTTTCGTCGCCCAGCTCGTGTTCTGGGTGCTGGCGGCGATCGACGGCCACGCGAAAAACTTCAGCATCGCGCACCTGCCCGGCAATGCGTATCGCAGCACGCCGCTGTACGACGTGCTGTCCGCGCATCCGATCATCGGTACACGCCGCAACCAGATTCCGCCGCGCCGCGCACGCCTCGCGATGGCCGTCTGCGGGAAGAACCGGCACTACGTGATCGGCGAAATCCAGCCGCGCCACTGGATCGCGCAGGGCCGCCGCGTCGGCCTGACCGAAGACGACGTGCGTGCCGCGATGGCGGCCGTCGCCGCACGAACGGAGCCCGCGATTGCCGAAGCCGCCGCGCAGATCCCGGCGGATTTTCCGGCGGACGTGGCCGACGCGATCTTCGACGGCATGCGTCGGCACAGCCGCAAGCTCGCGGCGGCCGATCCCGCGTGACGAATCGACCGGCAGCAACGGGGCGCCGGTCTTCGCTGCGCGAGTTCAATGGCTGTCGGGCCGGTTCCTGTCGCCGCTGTGCAATCGCCGCCGCGGTGCGTACGGCGAGGCCGCGCACCGGCAGCGTTTCCGGCACACGTGCCGCGCGTGGCCGATGCGGTGGGCCACGATTTCGCCGTGGCCTGCAAGATCGGCGTGGCCGAGGGCGCGCGGCAGCGTAACGGCAGCCGGCGCCTGAACGTTCAGCCGGCGTCGCGTGCGCGGGCGAGTGCCGCGAGGTTGCCCTCGCCGAACCCGTGGTGCCCCTTGCGCTGCACGATCTCGAAGAATATCTCGCCGGGCTTGCGCTTCACGAAGGTCTGGAAGAACAGCTTCGGCACGCCGTCGCTGCCGATCTCGCCGTCGACCAGCACCGCGCGGCGGCGCAGCGCATCGAGATCGACGCCATGCGCCGGCAGCCGCGCATCGACGTCGTCGTAATAGCGAGCGGGCGGCTCGATGAACTCGACGCCGTTCGCACGCAGCGCATCGACGCACGCCAGGATGTCGTCGGTCGCCAGCGCCACGTGCTGCACGCCCTCGCCCGGATGGTCAGGCAGGTACGCATGCATCAGCTCGGTGCGCCGCGTACCTTCCTCGTAGACGGGAATCCGTACCGCGCCGCACGGCGACACCATCACGCGCGATTCCTCCGACACATGCCAGTGCGCGTCGATCTGGTGGATCTCGCGGAAATGCAGCAGGTCATGGTAGAAATCCAGCCACTCCTGCATGCGGCCCGCGCCGACGGTTTGCGTGAAGTGATCGACCTGCTGCAGGCCGACGCCCGCGCAATCGAGATCGGTATGCGCGGTCGCGATGTCGATCGGCCGGAAATCGATATCGAAGATCGAGATGTCGCCGACGCCGCCGCGCTGGCCGTCCCGCCCGCGCCAGCGGTCGACGAAATACAGGTGCGAATCGCCGATGCCCTGGATCGCCGGAATCTTCAGTTCGCCGACGCCGACCTTCTCGCCTTCGAACGCCCACGCACCGAGCTGGATCGCGCGCTCGAACGCACGCCGGGCGTTCGCCACGCGCAACCCGATCGCGCAGACACCCATCCCGTATTCCTCCGCATAGCGCGCGGCGAACGAATCGGGCTCGGCGTTGATCAGGAAATGCATCTGCCCCTGCCGGTACAGCGTGACGTTCTTGCTGACGTGCCGCGCGATCGCCTTGAACCCGAGCTGCTCGAAGCGCTGTGCAAGCGCGTCCGGCACGGGCGCCGCGAATTCGACGAATTCGAGGCCGGCCATCCCGAGCGGATTGGCGGCCGGATCGGCAACGGGCGGCGTATCGCTGGACAAGGGGGGGGAATTGCCGGGCATTCCAGTCTCCGGGGGCATGCGGTCGATGGGGGGAATGGTGCCTGTCGCGTGCGGCGTGCGCGGCCGATGTGGCGGCCGCGCCTCCGCCCCGGACGGGCGAGTTGTCGATGCAGCAGATTTTAACCAGATCGTTCACGGCGGCACACCCCGGCCGAACGGGATATCGTCGCGCCGCCTAGTGCAAACCCGGAAATCGTTCGATAATCGCACGGAATTGAACGATAATCGCGCACATTATCCGATTGGCTAATTGCCGACCCGCGGCGCGAGCCCTATTCTCCGTTCACCCATCGACTTCAATGCAGCATCGGACGCGGCGCCGCCACGATTCCACGATGCGCCGTGCCAGGAGACATCGCCATGACCCCCACCTTCGACACCCTCGACGCCGCCGCCGGCGCCCGTGCGCGCAGCCAGGCCCGCAAGGCCGCGATCGGCAGCTTCGTCGGCGCCGTCGTCGACTGGTACGACTTCCTGCTGTACGGGATCGTCGCCGCGCTGGTGTTCAATTCCGAGTTCTTTCCGAAAGTCAGCCCGACGATGGGCACGCTCGCGGCGTTCGCCACCTTCGGTGTCGGCTTCCTGTTCCGGCCGCTCGGCGGCATCGTGTTCGGCCACTACGGCGACCGGCTCGGCCGCAAGCGGATGCTCGTGCTCACCGTGATGCTGATGGGGCTGTCGACGGTCGCGATCGGCCTGCTGCCGGCGTTCTCGACGATCGGCTGGTGGGCGCCCGTGCTGCTGGTGCTGATGCGCGCGATCCAGGGGTTCGCGGTCGGCGGCGAATGGGGCGGTGCGGCGCTGATGGCCGTCGAAAGCGCGCCGAAGCAGAAGAAGGCGTTCTACAGCAGCGGTGTGCAGGTCGGCTACGGCGTCGGGCTCGTGCTGGCCACCGGCATCGTCTCGATCCTGAGCCATACGCTCGGCGAGGCCGCGTTCAAGTCGTGGGGCTGGCGCCTGCCGTTCGTGTTCAGCATCGTGCTCGTGCTGATCGGGCTCTGGGTGCGCAAGAACATGGACGAATCGCAGGAGTTCGTCGAGAAGGTCGAGCACGGCAACCGCAAGCTGCGCCTGCCGGTGCTGGAAGCGCTGACGCGCCACCCGAAGGCGTTCATGCTGATCGTCGCGCTGCGGCTCGCCGAACTGTTCACGATGTACATCGTCACCGCGTTCGCGCTCAGCTATTCGACGACGAACCTCGGCATGTCGCGCGACCTGTTCCTGAACATCGGCCTGCTGGTCGGCGCGGTGAGCTGCGTGACGATCCCCTGCTTCGCTTGGCTGGCCGACCGCTACGGCCTGCGCCGCATCTACCTGATCGGCGCGCTGATCGGCCTCGCATCCGCAGTGCCGTTCTTCGTCGCGCTGGAGTCGCGCTCGATCGCATGGATCGTGATCTTCTCGATCCTGCTGGCGAACGCCGCGCACGACATGGTCGTGAGCGTCCAGCAGCCGCTGTTCACCGAGCTGTTCGGCGCCGAATACCGCTACAGCGGCGCGGGCGTCGGCTACCAGTTCGCGAGCGTCGTCGGCGGCGGGTTCACGCCGTTCATCGCGGTCGGGCTCGTCAGCGTGGCCGGCGGTTCGTGGCACCTCGTCGCCGGCTACCTGGCGATCGGCTGCCTGATCTCGCTGGTGGTCGCCGCGCGGATGCGGGCCGCGCAATGACGTAATGAGCGCGTGGCCGGCCCGATACGCGGCCGGCCATTTCGCCATGCCGGCGCCGGCCGGTACTCGACCTGCTGCATCGCGGACGCGACGTCAAACACTGTCAGTTGCGCGCGCCGATTCCCCCTTTTCCCCTCCGAACATTCCACGCCGCGTGCCGACCAATGGCATCATATGGGCCTACGTCAGTCACCGATACGCCCCCATATCATGTCGAATCTCATCGTCCACGGCGGCACTCCGCTGCGCGGGGACATCAAGCCGTCCGCGAACAAGAACGCCGTCCTGCCGATTCTGTGCGCCACCCTGTTGACCGATCAGCCGCTGCGTCTCGTCGGCGTACCGGACATCACCGACGTGCGCAAGATTCTCGATATCTTCCGCACGCTCGGCAGCGACGTGTCGGTCGATTTCGCGACGGGCCTGCTCGAGCTTCACCATCGCAACACGACGTTCGATCCGGCCGTCCATCGGCTGCCCGAGGCGATGCGTTCGTCGATCATGCTGATTCCGCCGCTGCTCGCGCGCTTCGGCGTCGCGCGCCTCGAGAACGACGTGAAAGGCTGCACGCTCGGCGTGCGCGAGATCGATCCGCACGTCGAGGTGTTCGAACGTTTCGGCGCGCACATCGAGCGCACGCCCGATTCGCTGATCGTCCGTACCGACGGCCCGCTGACGGCCAACGATCACTGGCTCGACTACGCGTCGGTGACGACCACCGAGAATTTCGCGTTGTGCGCGACGGCCGCGAACGGCACGTCGACGCTGATGAACGCGGCCTCCGAGCCGCACGTGCAGGAGTTCTGCCAGTTCCTCGCGATGATCGGCGTCGCGATCGAGGGCATCGGCACGTCGCGGCTGTGCGTGACGGGCGGCGGCAAGCTCGGCGGCGGCGAGTTCCGCTTCGCCGAGGATTTCCACGAAATCGCGACGTTCCTCGCGCTCGGCGCGATCACCGGCGGCGACATCACGGTGCGCAATTCGTCGCCCGAGCATTTCCCGCTGATCGACCGCACGTTCGCGAAATTCGGCGTCACCGTCACGCACCGCGACGGCTGGTCGCGGGCGGAACGCGACGGCCCGCTGCGCGTGCGCCGGCCGTTCACGCAGAACATCCTGACCAAGGTCGAGGCCGCGCCGTGGCCGTACCTGCCGGTCGACCTGCTGCCGATCTTCATCGCGCTCGGCGTACGCGCGGAAGGCAGCGCGATGTTCTGGAACAAGGTCTACGACGGCGCGCTCGGCTGGTCCGGCGAACTGTCGAAGTTCGGCGCGCACGTGCTGTTGTCCGACCCGCACCGGCTGATCACGTTCGGCGGGCTGCAACTGACGCCGGCGCGCGTCGAGAGCCCGTACATCATTCGCGTCGCGATCGCGCTGCTGATGGTGGCCGCGAGCATCGAAGGCCGCTCGGAAATCATGAACGCGCTGCCGATCCGCCGCGCGCATCCGCATTTCGTCGAGAACCTGCGTTCGGTCGGTGCGAACGTCGAGTGGACGAGCAGCGAGTAAGGTCGTGACGGATGCGGCGCGCGGAAGGGTCGCGTCGCATCCGGTTTCTCCGCTTTTCATGCCGTATCGGCCGCTTCAATGCGCGGCCGTGCAGCGCTCTGCCATCGCCAGCTTTCCGTTCACGTCAGCACGCTACGTGCTGCTTCACGCCTCTTCCCGTAGTCGGCGCCAGGCCGACGATGCGTCATCGGGACATCGGCTTCCACGACCCATCGGCTTTTTCCCGCTCGCGGAAAACCAGATTCAGACCTGTCCAATTGCCGAAACGTGAGCCCGGCCATAGGCTGCCTTCCTGACCCGGCGGATAGCGCCAAAAACCGCGCACCCGCGCTCCAGCAGGAAAATGCGTAGCCCATGGAACCCCGATTCACCCTGGCGCAGATGCGCGACGTGTGGATCGACGCGTATCGTCACGCCGACGTCGAACAACTCGATTTCGTCGCTAGCCCGGGCTTCTTTGTCCAGCACGAAGCTCGCATTCGCACGAAGGCGCAATTTCTTGCGTGAATGCGCGTAGTCGCGGCCGAGCGCCCGTCGGACAGATCGGGTATCGCATATCGGGACGAAACCATGCAGATTGTCACGCGCGGGCAACGGGCGACGATAACGGGCATCGGGGCGGTACGGATCAACCACACAACCGATTCCCGCCTCGATTTCGTCGAGCAGTGGTGCGTGATCGACGCGCGATGGCGCATTGCCGCGCTCTGCCACGAACACAGGTAAGCGCCGACCGCGCCGCAACTGCGCTCCGACGCTTGAATGGGTCGACTCAGTCCGACTCGTTTGCGTCGTTCCGCCTGAACCTGAAATCGCCCGGCAGCTTGCCTCTGAAACGCCTCAACCGATCTCCCGTTCCCCCACCGCTCGCGCGATAATCGCCCACTCCTGCGCGAACACCGCGCGCCACCGCTCACCCGTGATGACGAAAAAGCCCGACCTCGACCGACGCGACTGGATTGCCGGCCTCGAAAAAGGCCTGATGATCCTGGAGGCGTTCGACAGCCAGCACGCACGCATGACGCCCACGCAGGCCGCCGCACGCACCGGCCTCACGCGCACGGCCGCGCGGCGCTACCTGCTGACGCTCGAATCGCTCGGCTACGTGTACACCGACGGCAAGCTGTACGGCCTCACGCCGCGCGTGCTGCGCGTCGGCTGGTCGTACTTCGATTCGGCGCGGCTGCCGCGCACGGTCCAGCCTTATCTGCAGCAACTGAGCGCGTCGCTGAACGAATCGGCGTACGTCAGCGTGCTCGACGGCTGGGAGCTCGTGTTCATCGCCCGCAACGGCGTGTCGCGCGTGATGACGACGGGCTTCGTGCTCGGCGCGCGCGTGCCGGCGCCGCTGACGTCGCCCGGTGTCGTCCTCCTCGCCCATCATCCCGATCGCGAAGCCGTGCGCGCATGGCTCGACGAGACCGAACTGCCGCCGTTCACGCCGCATACGATCACCAACAAGGCGCGGCTGCTCGAACAGGTCGACCACGCGCGCGACGCCGGCTACGCGGCGATCGAACAGCAATTGCAGGTCGGCGTACGCGGGATCGCGGTGCCGCTGAAGAACCGTCACGGCGAAGTCGTCGCCGCGCTGAGCACGAACATGCCGATCGGCGCGGAGACGACCGACGCGGCCGTGCGGCGCGTGCTGCCGCATCTGCAGGAAGCCGCACTCGCGATGCTCAACGTGCTGTAGCGGCCGCCGTCACCCGATCCGCCACCACCGCGGCAGCAGGTTGCGCACCTCGCGCCGTCGGTAACGGTCGTCGATCAGGTGCACGACGCCCTCGTCGTGCTCGGTGCGGATCACGCGCCCGGCCGCCTGCACGACCTTCTGCAGCCCCGGATACAGGTACATGTAGTCGTAACCGTTGCCGAAGCGCGCGTCCATCGCGCGCCGCATCTGCTCGTTGATGTCGTTGACCTGCGGCAGCCCGAGCGTCGCGATGAACGCGCCGATCAGCCGCTCGCCGACCAGGTCGACGCCTTCCGAGAACGCCCCGCCCAGCACCGCGAAGCCGACGCCGCGGCCGCCCGCGTCGAAGCGCGCGAGAAACGCGTCGCGCTCGCTTTCGGCCATGCCGGGCGCCTGCGCCCACACGGGGACGTCCGGATGGCGAGTCTGCATCAGCGCGACCACGCGCCCGAGATAGTCGAAGCTGCTCAGGAAGCCGAGATAGTTACCGGGGCGGGCCGCGTATTGGGCGGCGATCAGGTCGGCGATCGGTTCGAGCGAACGATCGCGGTCGTGCCAGCGCGTCGACACGTGGCTCGCGACGCGCACCGTCAGTTGCTCGGCGCGAAACGGCCCGTCGACGTCGAGCCAGCCCGTATCGCCGGGCAGCCCCAGCGTGTCGCGATAGAAATGGAACGGGCTCAGCGTGCCGGAGAACAGCACGGTCGCACGCGCGGCTTCGTAGCGCGGCGCCAGGAAACCGGCCGGGATCACGTTGCGCACGCACAGCGTCGACTGGACGCGGCGCCGGCGGCCGGCCGTGGCGACGCCATCGAGCGCAGGCTGTCGCGGCATCGGCTCGCCATGCAGCGTCGCGTCGAAGATCGACGCGCTGTCGAACGCTTCGGCCAGCACGCCGAACTGGATCGCCTCGAAATGAAAACGCAGCAGCGCGTCGCCGTTCGCGCGCGGCGCGTCGGTCAGGTGCTCGCCGATCGCCGCGACGAGGTTCTGCACGGCCGACACGATCGGGCCCGGCACCTCGGGATAGGCCGCATAGCGCTCGGCCTGCGCGCGATTGAGCGTGCCCCACGCGCGGGCGAGCCGGTCGAATGCCTTGCGCAGCGCGGCCGGCGCGGCGTCGCGCGCGGCCGCGAACGCGAATGGATCGAGCGACGCGCTGTACATCTTGCGGGCGCGGTCGAGCAGGTTGTGCGCTTCGTCGACGAGCACGCCGACGCGCCACTGGTTCTGCTGCGCGAGCGTGTGCAGCATCGCGCTGCCGTCGTAATAGTAGTTGTAGTCGCCGATCATCATGTCCGACCAGCGCGCGAGCTCCTGCGCCAGGTAATACGGGCAGACGTCGTGGGCGAGCGCGGCGGTGCGCACGGTATCGCGATCGAGCAGCCCGGCCTCGATCGCCGCATCGCGCGCGGCCGGCAGCCGGTCGTAGAAGCCTTTCGCGAGCGGGCACGATTCGCCGTGGCATGCGAGATCCGGATGCTCGCACGCCTTGTCGCGCGCGACGAGTTCCAGCACGCGCAGCGGCAGCGCGGGCGTGCCGGCGCCGAGCGTCGTCGCCGCGTCGAGCGCGAGCGCGCGGCCCGGTGTTTTCGCGGTGAGGAAGAACACATGATCGAGCTCGCCCTCGCCGCATGCCTTCAGCAGCGGGAACACGGTGCCGAGCGTCTTGCCGATGCCGGTCGGCGCCTGCGCCATCAGGCAGCGTTCGTCGCGCGCCGCGCGATAGACGGCCACCGCCAGCTCGCGCTGGCCGCTGCGGAACTGCCCGTGCGGGAACGCGAGCGCGCGCAGCGCCGCGTCGCGCGCGGCGCGATGGGCCGTCTCGCGTTCGGCCCAGCCGACGAAGCACGCGCACTGCTCGGCGAAGAATGCGGCGAGCGTGGCGGCATCCAGCGTTTGAGTCAGCACGGTCTCGCGCTCGGACACGATGTCGAAATACACGAGCGCGACGTCGATTGCCTCGAGATCGCGCGCGTCGCACATCAGGTGCGCATAGACCTTCGCCTGCGCCCAGTGCAGCGCGCGATGGTTGGCCGGCATCGCGTCGAGGCTGCCGCGATAGGTCTTGATTTCCTCGAGCCGGTTCGCCACGGGATCGTAGCCGTCGGCACGGCCGCGCACGGTGAGCGTGCCCCACGTGCCCGTCAGCGCGATCTCGGTTTCGTAGCGCGCGCCGCGTTTCGACGTGACCGCGCCGTGGCCGGCGATGCCTTCGAGCGCGGTCGGCGCGGGCGTGAAGCGCAGGTCGAGATCGCCGCGCCGCGCGGTGAACTCGCACATCGCCCGCACCGCGACGACGTAGCTCATGCGGACAACTCCGCCGCCTCGGCGTGCGCGACGCCGTCGCCGGCCCACTCGACATCGACGACGCGCACCGGCATCCGGTGGGCGAGGCAGTAGGCGAGCCAGCGCGCCTGGTTGTCCTGCAGCCGGTCGCCGGGGCCCTTCACCTCGATCAACTCGTAGCGGCGCTCGTCGGGCCAAAAGCGGACGAGATCGGGCAAGCCGGAGCGGTTGCCGCGGATATCCGCGAGCAGGCGCGTGAACCACAGCCGCAGGTGCTCGGGCGGCAGGCACGCGAGCGCTTCGTCGAGCAGCTGGTCGGTCAGCACGCCCCAGAACACGAACGGCGACTGCAGCCCGGCCTTCGTCGCGAAATGCCGGCGGATCGTGTCGCGGTACGCGCCCGAATCGAGCTGCGCGAAGCAGGCGTCGAAGGCCGCCGCGCGGCGCACGGCGAAATCGGGGGCGTGCAGATCGGCCGGGCCGCGCTGGAACGGGTGGAAGAACGCGCCGGGCACGGCCGCGAACACGGGCTCCCAGCACAGCAGCCCGAACAGCGAATTGATCAACGTGTTTTCGACGTAGTGGACCGGCGACGCCGGCTGCGCGAGATGGTCGCGCACCGCGAATTCGACGCTGACGGATGCGTCGGGGCGCGCGAGCACGAGCGTCTCGCGCGGCACGGCCGCGGCAGCGGCCGCGCGTTCGACGCGCTGGCCGGCGCGGCGCTGCAGGCGCGGCAGCATGCGTTCGACGCGCTGACGCTCCTCGTCGCTCTCGAAGCCGCCGCGTGCGTCGAGCGCCAGCGCGAGCGCGTCGTCGTCGCGCCCGCAGCGTTCGAGCACACGGATGCGCCGATGGCGGCTGCCGGGCCACGCGCTGCGCGCGTACGCGTCGAGTGCGGCGCACCAGTCGGCACGGCGTTCACACGCCTGGCCGAGCGCGAACAGCAGCTTCGCGCGGCGCGTCGCGAGCCACGGTTGCGCGCAGTCGACCGCGTCCAGCGCGCGGATCAGGTCGTCGAACGGCAGATCGTCGGGCCAGGCTTCGAGCGCGTCGCGGCACATCTGCAGCGCGAGATACGCGTCGACGTCGCCGCGCTGCTGGAACGCGCGCGACGACGGCGCGATCGGCACGCTTTCGTACTGGAACACGCCGAGATCGGCGAGCACGAATTCGCTCCAGTCCTGATGCAGATTGCCGAAGAACATCAGCCGCAGCCGGTCGCACAGCGCGCCGACCGTCACGCGCAGCACCCGGTCGTCGGCCTGCGCGCACCACGCGTCGAGCGGTTGCGCGACGTCGTGCGCGGGCCGCAGCCGCTCGAGCCAGTCGGCCTTGCGCTCGCCCGCATGCGCGGCGAGCGCCGGGAAGATGCGCAGCAGATCGGCCTTGGTGGACAGCGCGAACAACGCGTCGAGCGTGAGCGCGGGCGCCGGATCGACCCAGCCGAGCGCGACGAGCGGCGCGGCGGCGTCGAGCGTGCAGCCGATCTCGTCGTACACGAGCTTGCTCGCGCGGAAATCGGCCCCGTTGCGCATCAGCATCCGCACGAGCAGCGCGCGCGACGCCTGCGGCAGCGTCGCGAATTGCCGGACGAACGCGTGCTCGTGCGCGTCGAACAGGTCGTCGTAACGCTCGCCGAGCCAGGCGAGCGCACGTTCGAAATTGGTCAGGTAGTAAAACGCCGGAGGCGTCGGCGAGGCAGGCGTCACGGGGATCGATCACTGTACATTTGTACAGGTCGGAATCATATCAAATGTGACGGGCAATGCCGCACGCGGCATCGCCCTTCCGCCGCCCGGCCCGGTCAGAACTGGTAATTCACCGACATGTCGAACACGCCGTTGGTCGACTGCTGCGTGATCGGGCTGCGCGCCGCGCGGCCGACGAGCTGCTCGAGCGCGCCGTCCACCGTGACGAACCAGTGCTTGTTCACGAACCACACCATCGTCATGCCCACGCCGGCCGACTTGATCCCGGCTCCCGACGAATAGGCCGGCAGCCCGGAGCGCGCGGCCGCGCCCTGGTTCACGCCGAACCAGCTGTTCATGTAGCGGGAGTCGGCGAACGACACGGTCGGCCCCGCGAACCAGAAGAAGTGCTCGTTGCTGCCGGGCATCGGCATGTACGCGGAGAAATCGCCGGTCCAGCCGTTCGAGCCGCCGATGCTGCGCCGGACGTCCGCGCGCAGCACGAGCGGGAAATCCTTCGAGACCACGTAGTCGGCCGCGAGCTTCATCACGGGCGCCGCGTTGATGTTGTCGAGACCGTTCAGATGACCGAGATCGTCGGCCGAACGGCGCCCGAGGTCATAGCCGACCGACAAACTCACGCGCCAGTTCGGCCCGCGCAGCACGTTCGCGCCGAGGCCCTCGCCCGTCGACAGGAAGAACAGGTCGCGATAGCGAACGTCGAAATTCGGGCCGCCCATCACGCGATAGCGGTCGGCGCCCGCGTAGCGCGGCTGCAGCGTCATCGCGGCGCCGACGCTTACCTGCCACGTGGGGATGTTCGGATCGAAGAGTTTCCGCAGCGGTACGCCCGCCGTGTATTGCCATTCGCCGAGCGGCGAAGGCGTCTGGGCCGACGCGTCGCGGGCGCCGGCGGCGGCGAGCGCCGCGAATGCCGAGAGGCTGGATACGAACCGGCGTGCGCCGGGGGACAGCAACAGGCGAGCAACAGTGGTCAAGGCGGTCTCCGTCGGCTGCACGAAACGAACCTGAAGGAAAGCGCGTCGCGCTTCACCGGCTGCAACGGCAGGCAGCCTGTGGCGCGAACGTAGCATGCGCTGAATTAACGGACATCCTACGCGAGGCGCGCGCAGACGCAAAGCGCCCGTTGTATGCGGGCACTTTGCCGGGATCCGGCATGCGCCGGCGGACAATTGCGGAATCAGAAACGCTCGACGTGATAGTCGCCGGCGAGCGCGGCCGGACTGCGGGTCGACATCATCCGCGAGAAACCGTCGGCGAGCCGGCCGAGCGCGAGCTGCTTCTGGCTCGCGTCCCAGTGCGTGTAGGTGTCGTAGGCGGCATCGTCGAACGAAACGGTGACGGCGACCGGACGGCCACTCGCGCGAAAGCCGATCTGCAGCACGCCGCCCGGCAATTCCTCGATGTGATAGCGGAGCGAACGCGATTCGAAATAGCGGCCCAGTACCTGAGCGATCGCGCGCTTGTCGGGCGATTGCACGTGAATGTCCATGACGGTCCTCCTTTCAATGTTCGCGCGGCCGGTCGTGGCGCATGGCCCCCGCCCGGCATCCGCATCGGCGGCGGATTCGACGGCGGGTCGCCTTGCGGCAGCCCGTCGGGCACGGGCGGATCGACCGGGTCGTCGTGCCCGGGCGGCGGCGGATCCGGGTCGACGTCGGGTGTCGTCGGTTCGGGACGGTGCAGCATGGATGGCGTGTTCATGTCACTCCTGCGCGACGGCGCGCGCCTTTCGATGAGGCGAGCCCTCGCAAGCGGCGTGCCTGCTGTCGCGCCATGCCATTGGCCGGTCGGCTCGTCGTACGCCGCCATGACGAGCCACATCGTGCGCCCCTCGGCGGTCAGCTGCACGGCGAGCGCGAACGGATCGGACGGTTCGCATTGCGCGACGAGCGGCTGCTGCGCGCGTTCCGGGCCGTCGTAGACGGTGTCGGTCAGTTCGCGTACCTCGTCCTTGCCGTCGAATAGGCGCCGCTCCGGCCGATAGACCCGCGATTCGCGCTTCCACGTATCGAAACGCTCGCGAACGTGGCCGAATCGCCACCGCGTACGTTCGCGTCGTAACGTATTCTTTCCCTGGCTGCCTTCATCACGATGCCCTCTCGCCCATCCCGGACGCGTGCCGGCCGGTTCCCGCCGGCTTGCAAGCGCCGTGCCGCGGCCGGCGCGGGTACAAGGCTTGCGTCTTCTCATCGACAAGGAGGTTCGACCATGACCGTACACGCCACCGGCCGCCGCGACGCCGTGTCACCGGCTGCCGGACTGCTCCGGTTCGCCCCGTCGCGTCCACCGTCTGAAGACAAGACGGAGGAGCGCATCGACGAAGGGCTCGAGGAGACGTTTCCGGCCAGCGATCCGCCCGCCGTCGGCGGTGCGACGCGTATCGACCCCGCCAACCCGTCCGGCGAGCGCGAACGGCGCGCCCCGCACGTCCCTTCCCCGCCCCGCGATCACGGCTGACGGCGGCACCCGGCGCGCGTGGCGTGGCAGCGCACCCGCGCGTCGGCCCAATCAGGAGCGATTCGATGAAAGTCCTTGAACGCAGATGGCATGAAATCAGTGGCGCGGCCGGCGTTGCGGCGCTGGCCGCGCTCGAAAGCGCGGTGGTGCTGGCAATTGTCACGATGACGGGCATCGGCCACTGACGTCCCGCGTCGACCGGCCACGGCCGCCGCCGTGGAAGATGTACAAGCACGCTGGCAAATTGCTCCGTCGCCCGGTAGCCCGGTGCAAGCCCGTTTTGCGCGTTGCGCAACGACGTTATCACCGCGAACAGGCCTTGGCGCCGGCGTGCGCGCCCCATGCGCGGCACGCGCGGTGCTTCCCACTCGTCCCGACCACGAAGGAGGCGTTCATGTATCGCGTCAACGAAATCATGTCGCGCGACGTAGTGTGCGTCGCGCCGACCGACACGATTCGCCATGCGGCCGAATTGATGCAGCGCTTCGATATCGGCGTGCTGCCCGTTTGCGACGGCACCGAACTCGTCGCGATCGTGACCGATCGCGACCTGGCCGTGCGCGCGCTGTCGCACGGTCATTCGCCCGATACGCCCGTGCAGGCGGTCGCTTCCAGGCCCGTGCAGTGGTGCGTCGAGGATGACGGCGTCGGCGACGTCCAGCAGCGGATGGCCGACGTGCAGTTGCACCGCTTGCCGGTGCTCGACCGCAGCCGGAAGCTCGTCGGCATGGTGTCGCTCGGCGACATCGCGACGCGCGCCGGCGGCCCGGCGCGTGACGAGTTGGCCAATACGCTCGAGGACGTCTCGTTACCGCGCCGCCGCTGACCGATCGGCGTGCCCATCATCCCGCGGCCTGCTGCCCTGGCGCACTATCCGCGCAATCAAGTTGCGCTTGCGCCAGGGTGCCGCTTCGACCAGGAGGTTTTCGATGACAACGGACAAACCGTCGCGCGACGCCGCGCGCATCGCCGGCGCGAACCCGCGCAAGGCCGTCGGCGGGCCGGGGCCCGACGTCATGACCGCCGGCACGCTTGAAGGCGACCGCGTGCTGACGATGGACGGCGACGACATCGGCAAGATCGCCCATATCATGCTCGACGTGCGCGCCGGGCGGATCGCGTATGCGGTCGTGTCGTCGGGCGGCTTGCTCGGCATCGGCGACAAGCTGCTCGCGGTGCCGTGGAACGCGCTCGTCCTCGATGCCGAACGCCGATGCTTCGTGCTGCCCGTGGATACCGCACGTGTGCGCGAGTCACCCGGCTTCGACAAGAGCCACTGGCCGACGATGGCCGACCCCGAATGGGCCGAAGCGCTGCATGCGTATTACGGCCGGTCGCCGTACTGGCTGATCGAGGAAGGCGAAACGGCGCTCGATTCGCCGCCGTACGAGGCGTCGCCGGGCGGCCCCGAAGACGGCACGAGGCGGCACTGAAGCGATCCGGGCCTGGCCGCCGGAAAGCGGGTCACTGCGCGGCGGCCACCGTCTTCGCGAGTCGCCGCGCGGCGCCCAGATGCGCGTTCAGCATCGGCAGCGTGCGGGCCGCGAACGCGCGAAGCTGCGGGTCGCGGCCTTCTTTCGCCTCGGTTTCGTAAAGCCGGATCGCCGCTTCGTGCGCGCGTGGCCCGGTGAGGGCCACATACGCCGTATCGAACGCGCGTCCCTCCTTCGCCCGCAATGCCGTCACTGCCGGGTCCACCAGCATGCGCGTCTGGACCGGCACGCCCTTTTGCGCGCCGAGGTGCCGCAATTCTTCCGCGATACGGGCGTGATCGTCGACCATCCGGCGCGCGAAGGCCTTGACGTCCGCGTTCGACGAGCGGTCGAGCGCCTGTTGGCCGGCTTGCCGTTCCACCTTGCCGATCATGCCCGCCTTGTCGACGAACTCGGCGTCGATGCCGGTCGGCCGCTGCGTCATGCCGGGCTCGTCGGCGGTCGGGCCGGGGCGGATGACGCCCGGAGCGACCTGCGCGGACGAAGCCGGCGTCTGCGCGTGCGACGACGCGAGCGCCACAACGCCGGCGATGGCAGTCAGCACGCTGACCAGCGGCCGGGGCGTGCGGTGCTTGATCCGGTTCGGTTCTGTCATGCGGGCCTCCGTGTGAGACGACGGAGCGGGCCAGCCGCGCGGCGGGCCGTCACGCGGGACGGTGGGACGACGCGAAGAAATCGGTCCACGCGCCGCGGTGCCATGCGCCCTCGGTGCGCTCCACCGACAGCGCGCCGGCGGCGAGCATCGTTCGCTCCGCGAACGTGATCGTGCGCCGCGTCACATGCGCGGCCAGCACGACGCCGTTTTCGCATTGCTTGAGCGCGCCATGCCCCTCCGGCGCGTCGCCGCGCATCCGGCCGAGCGCGCCGCACAACGCGCCGACGTAACCGCCCACGAGCGGCACGCCGATCCACGCGAGCGGCGCATGAAGGCCGCCCAGATACAGCAGCGCGGCCCCGGCGAGCCCGACGATCGCGCCGACGGCCACGCCTTCCAGCGCACCGATCCCGCCCGGCCGCGCGGCGGAGTCCGCATCGACGTTGCCGCCGAGCCAGAACAGCGCGTGCTGTCCGGGCGGATTGAGAAAGAAGACCTTCACGTCGTCCCGATGGATAACGTGGCCGCGCAATTGCTTCGCGCAGCGTTCCGCCTGCTCGAGCCGCGAGAAACGGCCCGCGATGATGGTGTCCATGTCGAACTCTCCTGCCCGGTGACGCGCAGGGTCGCGAGCGCGCGACGCCCGATCGGCCCGGCGCTGGCCCGCGCATCACGTTACTTCCGGCGGATCTGCAGCTTGTCGCGCACGCCGCTCACGCCGCTGACGTCGTGCGCGACACGGATCGCGGTCGCGCGTTGCCGCTCGTCGGGGACGTTGCCCGTCAGTTCGGCCACGCGGTCGCGAACCTGCACGTCGATGTCGCCGGAAGCCAGGCCGCGTTCGGCGACGAGCGCGGCCCTGACGCGGGACGCGAGCGTCGCATCGCGAATCTGGCCGCCGACGGCCGACGCCTGGCTCGCGAGCTTCGCACGCGTGCTCTCCTCGACCGATGCGGTGCGGGGCGTCGCGATCCAGGCACACGACAGTATCAGTATGCTCGCGATCGGCACGATCGGCGTCCTGCGTCGGGTGCGTGCCGGCTTGCTGCCCGTGCCGTCGCGCCGCGTATTTTCCGTTGCGTCCATCGTGTCTCCTTTTCGTATGCGGTCAGCGGTCAGGCGAACAGCGCGCCGCATGGTCCGTGTGCGCCGCTACCGCTTGCGGGGCTTCCCGTCGCCCGTGTCGTTCCGGTCCCGCCTGTCGTCGGGCACGACGTCGACGATCACGCTCGCGAGCGTCGGCATGTCGACCGGCTTGCACAGATACGCATCGAACCCGGCGGCCATCACGCGGCGCCGGTCGGCCTTGCCGGCGTGCGCGGTCACCGCGACGACCGGCAGGTGCCCACCGCCCTTCGGCAGGCGCCGGATCCGGTCCAACAGCCAGTAACCGTCGCCGTCCGGCATCGCGAGATCGGACAGCACGACGCTCGGCTGCTGCCTTTCGACCACATCGAGCGCATCGTGCCCCGACCGCGCGGTCGAGACCTGCGCACCCATCGTTTCGAGCGCGGTCGCGAGGCTCGTCCGCGACGTCGGGTCGTCGTCGACCACCAGCACGCGCTGACCGTCGAGCGCGACCGTATCGGACGCCCCCTTCGCGCGCGGCTGCTCCGCCGGATCGTCGGCGTCCCAGCCGGCCGGCAGCGTCACGGTGACGGTCATGCCGCGCCCGGCGCCCGCGCTCGTCGCGACGACCTCGCCGCCGTGCAGTTGCGCGATGTTGCGCACGATCGACAGACCGAGCCCGAGGCCGCGCTTGGGCGACGTGAATGCGCCTTCCGGCCGGCTGAACGTCTCGAAGAGGTGCGGCAGGTATTCCGGCGCGATGCCTTGCCCGGTATCGGAGACCGACAGCCGCACCCGCTCGCCGGCGCGCGTCAGCGATACGTCGATGCGTCCGCCCGGCGGCGTGAACTTGATCGCGTTCGACAGCAGGTTCGACAGGACCTGGCGCAGGCGTTCGCCGTCCGCCGGAATCACGCAAGCCGGCATCGCGTACTCCGTCGACAGCACGAGCCCGTTCGCCTCGGCCGTCGCGTCGAATTCACGCGCGGCGTCGCGCACGATCCGCACGAGATCGACCGGCACGCGTTCGAGGCGCAGCCGGCCGGTCGCGAGGGACGATGCGTCGAGCAAGTCGGCGACCATGTGCGACAGCGACCGCGCGCTGCGATCGATCGCATCGACCGCCTGCTGCGTGAAACCCTGCCCGTCGGCGTTGCGCAGCACCTCGACCCAGCCGTAGATCACGTTCAGCGGCGTGCGCAGTTCGTGCGACACCGTCGCCAGCAGTTCGTCCTTCAGCCGGTTCGACGCGTCGGCCTGCACGCGCGCGTCGCGCGCGCCGCGCAACGAGCGCAGGTAATGGCGTTCGTTGTGGCGGCGTTCGCCCGCCTCGCGCAGCGTCAGCGACAGACCCGCGCAATTGCCCTGCGCGTCGACGATCGGCGCCGCGGCGAAGGTGGCACGAAAACGGCTGCCGTCGGGACGCATGCACAGTACGTCGAGCGGCCCGACGAGCTTGCGCAGTTCCGCGAACGACGCCGGCATCGAATGCCGGCGCAACCAGCGCGGCGCGATCATCGTGACGACGTCGCGTCCGTTCGCCTCGACCGCATCGATGCCGAAGATTCTTGCGGCGGCCGGGTTCCAGCTGACGATCCGGCGCTCGGCGTCGGTCCCGACGATCGCGTCCGGCGACGCATCGACCACGCAGCGCAACAGTCCGTCGTCGGACACGCCGGTGACGGACGACGGTTCGCGCGGCGTGGAAGGACCGCCGTCGACGTCGCCGATCTCGCGCGGGCGATCGTTCGCGAGCAGCGGCTTCACGGCCGCCACCAGCACGCATTCGACGAAACCGATCGCGACGAACGCGCCGGCTTGCGCCAGCAGCGTGGCCAGTGGCGCGTCGCGCCACCACAACGCGGCGATCACGCCGACGCTCGCGACGGTCGCGACGAGGCCGCCGCCGAACGAAGTCAGCCACGCGGCGGCGGCCACGCCTGCGTAGAAAGGCAGCGGCGCAAACGGCGCGTGCTGGCCGACAACCTGGATCGCCCACGCCTGCAGCGCGGACGCCAGCCCGACGGCCAGCACGACCCATGCACCCTGCCGAAACAACTCACGGGTCAAAGTCCTCATTGCGTCCTTGCATCGCGCCGGCTCCCGTCGTGCGGGGGGATGCCGCCTTTCGGCCATCCGGCATACCGTCGAGCGCGCCGGGCGAGCGTGAAGACGCCAGCAAACGTCGTGCCCGGTGGCGGGCGCGTGCGGCGTTCCAGCCCTGGATGGCCGGGCCCTGCGCCCGCGCGGCCGGAGCCTGCATGGGCGGCTGTCGGTAGAGCCGGGCGCGCCGACGCAATGTGTCGCTGGCGGCTTTTCGTCGGGTTTCTGTAAAAAAGCGCCGGTTGTCACTCAGAAGAGGCGTCGTGCAAGGGTGCGCGAAACAACGATGGCCTGTTTCTTTCGCTCGCATCCCGCACATTGGAATTTTCTATACCGCGGCACCTTCACCATCGTTTCGCTGTCGATGATAAATATTGCAATCAACGGGACGTGTGATGCCGTTTTTCAAAACGGCCCGCGAACGCCTATGGGTGAATCCGCCAACCGGACGAAGCAGCGCGCAGACGGTCGCCGGCTGTCCGGCCGGTCCGCCGCGATGCGCACGCTCCTTGGCCGTATCGAGAAAATCGCGCCGACCGGCGCGAGCGTGATGATTGCCGGCGAAAGCGGGGTCGGCAAGGATATCGTCGCGCGCCGGCTGCACGATCTGAGCACGCGGCGCGACGGCCCGTTCGTGCCGATGAACTGCGGCGCGATTCCGGCCGATCTTGCCGAGGCGCACTTGTTCGGGCACGAGAAAGGCAGCTTTACCGGCGCGATCGCGCAGCGCGAAGGTTTCTTCGAAGCCGCGCGGGGCGGCACGCTGCTGCTCGACGAGATCGCGGAAATGCCCGCCGTGCTGCAGGTGAAACTGCTGCGGGCGATCGAGTCGAACACGATCGTGCGCGTGGGCGGCACCGAATCGATTCCGCTCGACGTGCGGTTCGTATCGGCCACCCGCCACAATCCGGCCGACGCCGTGCGCGACGGCCGGCTGCGCGAGGACCTGTTCTACCGGCTCGCCGCGTTCGCGATCTACGTGCCGCCGCTGCGCCAGCGCGACGGTGACGTCGAGACGATCGCGCAGGAATTCGTCGACACGTTGAACGCGCGGCATCGCGCGCACAAGCGGCTGACCGACGCGGCGATCGCCGCGTTGCGCGCGTATTCGTGGCCCGGCAACGTGCGCGAACTGCACAACACGATCGAGCGCGCGTACATCCTGGCGGACGAAGGCATCGACGTCGCCCTGCCGAAGCAGCCGATGCCGGTGGCCGACAGCACGTCGGCAGGCGCGATGGCCCTGCCGGTCGGGGCGACACTGCACCACGTGCAGCAGCGCTTCATCGCGGCGACGCTGCATCACTTCGACGGCGACAAGCCGCGCGCGGCCAAGGCGCTCGGCATCAGCCTGAAGACGCTCTACAACCGGCTCGCGCTGATGCGCGACCAGGACGGTTCGTAAGCCGCGCGGCCCGCCTGCCGCAGGCCGCTACCGCGTCAGGCGACCTTGAACTGCCCGACCGTCGTCGCGAGCGCATTCGCCTGCGACTGCAACGCGGTGGCTGCCGCGGTCGACTGTTCGACGAGCGCCGCGTTCTGCTGCACCATTTCGTCGAGCTGGCCGACCGCGCGGTTCACTTCCTGGATCCCGCGCGTCTGCTCGTTCGCCGCATGCGTGATCTCGGAGATGATGGTCGTCACGTTGGCCACGTTGGCCACGATCTCGCGCATCGTGTCGCCGGCCTGGCGCACCTGCCCGGACCCGGCCGACACGCTCGCGACCGTCGATTCGACCAGCACCTTCACTTCGCGCGCGGCCTGCGCGCTGCGTTGCGCGAGGCTGCGCACTTCCTGCGCGACGACCGCGAAGCCGCGGCCCTGTTCGCCCGCCCGCGCCGCTTCGACGGCCGCGTTCAGCGCGAGGATGTTGGTCTGGAATGCGATCCCGTCGATCACGCCGATGATGTCGCCGATCCGGCCCGACGCTTCCTCGATCTTCCCCATCGTCGCGACGACGTCCGACACGACCACGCCGCCGTGCGACGCGATCCGTGACGCGGCCGCCGCGCGCTCGTCGGCCTGGCCGGCGGCCGCCGCCGACTGACCGACGGTCGCGGTAATCTCTTCCATCGACGCGGCGGTTTCCTCCAGGCTCGCCGCCGCCGATTCGGTACGCGACGACAGGTCCTGGTTGCCCGCCGCGATCTCGTTCGCGGCCGTGCGCACCGATTCGCTCGCCTCGCGGATCTGGCGCATCACGTCGTTCAGCTTGTCGACGAAACTGTTGAACGAGCGCGCGATGTCGGCGACTTCGTCGCGGCCGTCCGCCGGCAGCCGCTGCGTCAGGTCGCCGGCGCCCGAGCCGATCGCGGCCATCGCCTGGCGCACCTGCGACAGACGGCGGAACGCGGTCGCGGTGATCGCGCCGATGATCAGCGACGCCACGCCGACGATCACGATCAGCGTGATCAGCGACGCGGTCAGCAGCGAACGCATCCCGGCCGTCGCCTCGTTTTTGTCGAGCAGCACCAGCGCGTACCAGTCGGTGCCCGGTACGGGTTTCGCGCGCACCAGCTTCGCGTCGCCGCCGACGCTGACCTGGACCGGCGCGTTCGCCGCCGCGATCGACGCCACACCCAGTGCGCCGAGTTCGGGCGACACGTCGGCGACCGGCTTCAGCGTGAGCTTCGCGTCCGGGTGGGCGACGACGTGGCCGCTGCTGTCGATCAGCATCCCGAAGCTCGCTGGCGTCGGGTGGATCGACTTCACGTTGGCGATCACGCTGTCCATCGACAGATCCGCGGCGACCACGCCCTTCAGCGCGCCGTCGCGCAGGATCGGCACCGCGAACGTGACGACGAGGTTGCCCGTGCCGGCGTCGACGTACGGCGGCGTGACGACAGGCTTGCCGGCCTG
Organism: Burkholderia sp. APQ4-4ca; assembly: GCF_057837105.1. Lineage (NCBI taxonomy): Bacteria > Pseudomonadati > Pseudomonadota > Betaproteobacteria > Burkholderiales > Burkholderiaceae > Burkholderia > Burkholderia sp. APQ4-4ca. The sequence continues at coordinate 35,614 of NZ_JBYQCG010000076.1, forward strand.
CGCGGCCTGCTTGTACCACGGGCGGCCGGTGGGGTCGTAGTCAGGCGGGATGCCGGTCGGGTCGGAGAAGTGGAACGTCTTGTCGGCATAGCCGGCGTAGACGTTGGTGAAGCCGCCGGCCGCGGCCATCTGCTTGAACACCGGCAGCGGATCGGGCGTGAGCGCGGCATCCTGCAGCGACGCGATCATCCGGCTGCGGGTCGCGACCCAATCGGCGATCCCGACCACGTGGCCGCTGGCGACGGAGATCAGGTTGCGGTCGATCGCGTCGTCGTTGTACGAGCGTGCAATGAAATAGTTGATCAGTGTCGTGGCGACGAGCGCGAATACGACGATGGCGACGCACGCGGCAAGGATGCGGGCGCGAATGGACGAGAACATGGCAACGACTCGGTAAGAAAGCGGGAATACCCCGTGGACGAATTCACCGGGTAAACGGCAAAACGCGCCGCTTCCTTGAGGTCGTTGTGACGATTCAATGAAACGTATGACGACTGGCGTCCGTGACTGTCAGCGGATCGTCAAGATGGCCGGCTTCGACGCGTGAGCTGCGCGCCGGCCCCCGCCCGCTATAGCCGGTGACTCGGACGCGGATCGGCGTCCGCGGGCGCCGCATCGGCCCGGGTGTCGCGGTCGAAAACGTCCTTCTGACGCATCCGCTCGCGCAGGTGCCGGATCGCGAATACATGGATGTAGTCGTGCACCCGCGCACCGGACGACAGCGCGCGCACTTCGTCGTCGAGCATCGCACGCAGCTGATCCGCGCCGATCGCGCGCCGTTCGGCGGCTTCCTTGAGTGAATCGAGCAAATTGTCCTTGGACATCGACAGGCTCCTGACGGTCGAGGAACGAAAAGATGACGGTACTGGAAGCTTAAAGACTGGGCAGACGCACGGCGTACGATGCGCCGGCGCGGGTTTGCGCGCGATCAACGGCACATTGCGTGCCGCCGCTCGGTCCGTTTCCGAACCGTTCGCAAGGGTTCGCGTTGCACATGGCCCGCGAACGAGACTGGATGGAAGCCTTGCCACGCCACCCCGGGGCGCGGCATGGGCGACGAGCGGCGGGTGAAACGCCGCGCGACGCCGATGCAGTGGGGAAACTTAGACCGTCCGAAATCCTGCGTCAAGCGCCTGCGGCCATCCATTCGCCGGACGAGCGCGGCGGTGCGGCCAGTTGGCCGCCGCGCGTGTCAGCGGATTCCGATAGCGTCGCGCAATTTCCTGACAGCGACTTCAGCGCGCGCCGCTTGGCAGCGGGCGGTCGCCACACGATACTGATCACATGAACCAGGCGTTCATACCGGAACATCGCTCAGTCGGCCATCGAGCCGGCACGCGGGGGCCGGCGCAGGAGACCAACCATGGCACATCGCAATTTACCGGGCCGGGACGGCCAGCGGCACGCGTCGGGCAACGCGCGCGCCCTGCCCGCCCGGGCCGCGTCGGCCGGCAACCGTCCGCCCAACGACCTCGACACCTTGCTCGCGCTCGCACGCGAGGCCGGATTGCTCGTCACGCTCGACGGGCAGATCGGCCGCGAAAAGTATCAGAGCGTCGCGGGGTCGGTCCTCGCGTTGCAGCGATTCGCCGCGGCACTGCGCGCGCGCAACGCAGCCGACGCGCCGGCCGAGCGGGAGCCGCGTCGCAAGGCGCGCCCCGGCTGGCCGCATGCGAATCGTTTGCGCAGCCGCACGTGCAGCCCATGTGCGCCGCTCCATGTCATGCATCCGCATGCGCGAGTACGTCGCGGCACGGGCCGCCGGCACGACTTGCGCTCGATTCTTCGATCCCTCTGATCTGCGTACGTCACCGGCGCACTGCACGGGGGCCGGGCATCGGTTGCGCGTCACGACACGCGCGCCATGCCGGCGCCTCGCCGTGCATGCGCCATGTCCGCCGCGATCCGTATCGAGGTGACCGCGCACGATGACGCGCCGCCTTCCAAACCATGCCTGCGGGGAAATGAATTCGACGGGGCCAGGCGGAAAGCGGACGGGGTGACTTCCACCCCGCCCGTCCTCCAAGGCAACCGTTGGTTGCCTACCCTCGTGCCAGAGAGTTTCCGGTTGGATGACGCGCCGGACAAACACGCGGCGCGGCGTCCGAACATAGTGTGGCGGCGAGTGCGACAGCGATCGCCTTTCGCATGCAGGCGCGGCGATGGTCACGTTTGCACGACAGGCCAGCCGCGCCACGGGACGCTCCGTCACTGTCTCACGCGATATGCGTCGCGTTTCTGATGCAGGTCAATCCGCACCCGCTTCGATCGCGACGACCCGCGATTCATTCCGCGCCGCGCACCAGCAGCACCGGCACCTGCGCGAGATGCGCGACCCGCCGCGCGACGCTGCCGATCAGCCAGGCGGCGATGCCGCGACGGCCGTGCGTACCGACCACCAGCAGCTCTGCCCGCCAGTGCACCGCATCGCGCATCAGCGCATGGGCCACGTCGTCGCTGGTCGGATGCGTTTCGACAATGCCCCGCTTGGTCGGATTGCCCGTCGCATGAAACAGCGGGCCGATCTTCGCGAGCGCATCCTCGCCCTCCGCGCGGTACGCATCCTCGAGCGCGCGCACCGGCACGACATCGGTCAGACGAACCGCGCGATCGACCACGTACGCCGCATACAGCAACGTCGTCGGCCCCGCGAAGCCGAGCCCGACACGTACCGCATGCAGCGACGGCTCGCTACCGTCGACCGCGAACATCAGCCGCTGCAGCGTGCCGTCCGACGGCCGTACATAGGCGGTCGGCACGATCAGCAGCGCGCAGCGCGCGCGTCTCGTCAGCGTGTCCGACATCGCACCTTCGACGAGCCGCAACAGCCCGTGATGCGGATTCGCGCCGATCGCCAGCACGTCCGCATGCCACGTCGACGTATCGTCGATCAGTGCGTCGGCGACCGAGCCGCCCGTGACCGACGTATCGACGACCACCTGTTCGACCTCGATGCCGCTGTCGGCGAACAGCGCCGCGATCCGCGCGCAGGTGGCTTGCGCTTCGCGCATCATGTCCTCGCGTGCCGACGTCAGCAGCGCATCGATGCGCGGAATGTCGGGCAACAGGAGGCGCGGATTGTCGATCGTGCAAATGATGCGCAATCGCATGCCGGGACGCAGCAGCGTGCGCACGTAACGGGCGGCGGTCAGCGATTCGGGCGTCGGATCGACGGCCAGCGCGATCCGCGCGAGCGTCGGGATGGGCTGGACAGGCTGCATGGCGAAGGTCTCCGTGCGTGCCCGTCGTCGCCGGGCGACGACGGGGCGCTTCGCGCGGTGGCCGGCTAGCCGCCGCGGTCGCAGGGATCGGCGGGATGCCGCGCGAAGCGCGGACAAGCGATGCGTTCGTTCAGCATAGGCCGTCCGGCCCGCGCGTGCATGATCGCGATCAACGATCGCGAACGCTCGCGCCGCCCCCTGCCCGCGCGACTTACGACTTCGTCGGCATCGACGCGGCCGGACGGTTCGCGTAGAACAGCGCGTACGCGATGCCGAGCAGCACGATCCACACCGGCCCGATCACGAGCGCGACGCGCGTATCCGGCGTGAACGCCATCAGCACGACGACCAGCACGAGAAACCCGAGCGCGACGAACGACCCGAGCGGATAGAACGGCACGCGGATCGGCAGACGCGCGATCCTATCGGCCGACAGCGTGCGGCGAAAACGCATCTGCGCGACCAGGATCACGCACCACGTCCAGATCGCGCCGAACGTCGACACCGACGTGAGCCACGTGAACACGTGCTGCGGCGCGAGATAGTTGAGCAACACGCCGATCAGCAGCAGCGCAGCCGACACGGCCACGCCATGCACGGGCACGCCGCTGCGATTCACGCGACCGAGCACGGCGGGCGCCTGGCCCTGCTGCGCGAGGTTGTAGAGCATCCGCGCGGTGCTGAACAGGCCGCTGTTGCACGACGACAGCGCCGCGGTCAGCACGACGAAGTTGATGATGCCGGCGGCGGCCGGAATGCCGAGCCGCGAGAACGTCATCACGAACGGGCTGCCCTGCGTGCCGATCTGGTCCCACGGATAGAGCGACATGATCACGAACAGCGCGCCGATGTAGAAAATCAGCACGCGCCAGAACACCGAATTCACGGCCTTGGTGAGCGACTTCTCCGGGTTGCGCGCCTCGCCGGCCGTGAGGCCGAGCATCTCGACGCCGAGATACGCGAACATCACGATCGGCAGCGCGGCGATCACGCCGTTGATCCCGTTCGGCATGAAGCCGCCGTGCGACCACAGGTTCGAGATGCCGGTCGCGATACCGCCGTTGCCGACGCCGAACGCGATCATCAAGCCGCCGCCGATGATCATCAGCACGATCGTGACGATCTTGACCAGCGCGAACCAGAATTCGAATTCGCCATACAGTTTGACCGCGATGAAGTTCACCGAGCCCATCGCGAGCAGCGCCGCGAGCGCCCAGATCCAGTTCGGCACGGCGGGGAACCACATGTGCATGTAGACGCCCACCGCCGTGATTTCCGCCATGCAGGTGACGATCCACACGAACCAGTAGGTCCAGCCGGTCAGGTAACCGGCGAGCGGGCCGAGGTAGTCGCGCGCATAGCGGCTGAAGGCGCCGGCGACCGGGTTGGTGATCGCCATCTCGCCGAGCGCGCGCATGATCAGGAAGATCGCGAGGCCGCCGAGCAGGTAGGTCAGCAGGATGGCGGGGCCGGCCGTGCGGATCGCGGTGGCCGAGCCGAGGAACAGGCCGACGCCGATCGTCGCGCCGAGCGCCATCAGGTTGATGTGCCGTTCTTCCAGCCCACGGTGCAACTGGTCCTCTGGTTGTTTCAAATTCGTCTCCTGGCGACCGCGAGCGGGCCGCCGTCATTGCGGCGATGATAATGCGCGGTCGTTCATGCCCATTTTGGCAGCCGAAAACGAAATAATCCCTGCTGTCGATTTCCGAATGAGAAACGACATGGATGCCGTGGCAATTCGGTTGGGATTGCCGCGGATTATCCGTAATTCCCGGAACAATCTGGAAATACGGATAAGGCCTTTCATGGAATACACCCGAGCGGCCCGCGCGACGCGGCTGTGCGCGTGACGAGCGGTAACGGGATCCATCGCCTTCGGCGCGAACGAACGCGCGTCGAATGTGCGCAGTCAAGCGCACGCAATATGCAGGCGGGATTATAGGGAGGATCGGCGGCTTCACGCCAGGCGATTTTGGGGGAAAGCCAGTGCCACATATGCGAAATAACGCGAGATCGCAACGCGCGTCACGATCCCGCTCAAAATTGCGCGGTCACCTGAAATCCGACCGTCACGCGTGCGGTCGGAAATTCAGACGGCTTGTAGACCGGCGTACCGGCGAACAGGTCGTAACCGTAGCCGCCGAAACGTGTCGCTACGCTGCCTTTGACGCCAATTACTGCGCCGGCCAACTGCGTACCGACCAACGCAACCGGCTGCGGTCCCCAAACGCGACCGTAATCCAATCCTGCATAGATCGCCTGTCCGGTCTGCCCGATCGGCATCTGCAGCTCGTTGCGCCAATAGAAACCGCGTGCCGCCGCCAGCATCGTTTCGCCGTCGAAACCGCGAACTGTGTAGCGACTGCCGATCGTTAAGTCATCGATGTAGTACAGCGAGTTCCCGGTATATTGGCCGTGGATGCTCGTCACGTATCGGAACGGCTGCTTCGCGATCGCGAAAGGCGCCGACAGGTTCGCATCGAGTACCGCCATCCTGAAGCGGTAAGTCGGGCCGCCGCCGGCAGCAAGAATGTCGTCCTGCGCACCCAGGCCCGCGACGCCCTGTCGGTACGACAGCGTGCCATCGAACTGCGCGCCGTCGAAGTAATGACGGTCGGTCAGGCCGAATTCAACGAACGTGTTGTTGCGCCGCTGCTGCGAGATTTCCGTATCTTCGATGAAGCTCTGGCCGAAGCGACGGGACAATCGGACATAGCCGCCGAATACGTCGTTCTGGCTACGGGCAAGCACTCGTGCCAGTTTGAAATCGATCGTCTTCGAATTGCCGCTTGCCACGAACGTTTGATTCACGCCAGCGATTTGCTGGTAATACGTGTTCGTGTAGGCCGATAACGTCGCGGTCCAGTAGCCCCACGGGATCGAGTAGAAGCCGTTCCAGCCGTGCGAACCAAGACGCTTGTCGCCAAGTTCAAGGTCCTGGCTCACGCCGACGTTGAAGATGTCGTTCAGACCGAGCGGGTTATCGATGCCGATCGACAGGTTGCCTTGCAGCTTCCCGGTCGCGCGCGTGCCCGAGTTGTCGATCGATGCAACGACTGTCCAAGGCTTGCCACGCTTCACATCGAGCACGACATCGCTCTCGCCCGGCATATCGGCCGGAACGATTTGCATCGACACGTCCTGACTCGTAACACGCTTCATCTGCTCCAGACCTTGTTCAAGGTCGCGCAGGTTCAACAGTTCGCCGTCGCGCGTCGGGAACGCAGTTTTCCATGTACCGCGTAGTTTTTCATCGGCGAAGCTCACGTGTCGGATCACGCCGGGAATCAGCGAGACTTTCAATGTGCCCGTCGACAAATCCTGTTCGGGCAGCAGTACGCGCGTCGTGATGTAGCCGCGCGACAGAATGTCTTGCGACAACGCCTTGACGAGAAGATCAAGCCCTTGCTTGCCGACGCACTGTCCGGTGTAGTGTTCAAGCCACTCACGTGCGAAAGCAAAACCGTCCATCGGCAACGCGGAAGCGCCTTGCGATTTCACTACTGCGGGCAGCGAATCGGGAACATCGAGCGTGAAGCGGTCAATGCGGAAGCACGGTGTTTCGGTCGGAAGCTGTGGATGGCCTGCACTCGCCGCGACACTCGAACGAACTCCCGGTGTGGAAACGGTTCGTTCACGCTCGCGTGCTTCTTCCTGCTGACGAGCCTGTTGTTCGTTACCAAGCGGCTGTAGCGATTGTGCCATCGCACCGGTTGATACGATAAGCAACGACCCCGCGACAAGGCTACTCCCTCGGATTTTCTTCTTCATGTATTTGATTCTCTCGATTGCGCATGCCCCGTGACGATCCGAAATCAAAATAGAATAACAATCGCATCGACCGCGTGCACTCGTCGCAAAATATGTTTGTGCAGCGCAGTGAACGGCAAAATCACGATCATAGAGATCGCCACCTCTTCCTTGATCCGACCGCCGCAGAGGCCGGATTAAAAGCGCAGTCAACCGCTTAATCAACTAGGCACACTTCTGCAACTCATCCCTCGCAGAATTAATCATCCCAATAAAATCATCAAGATTGAATTTCATTTTTACGCTTTCTGACAGAACGTACAAATCAACCAAAAATTCAATCTGCATATCATCATTTCCGAATTCCTTGTCGATTATGCACAGTCTTTGCCCCTCAAAGCTAATCTCTGCCATAAGATGCTCGTGATCCATATCACTAACAAAATCAATATCAAATTTCGACACGCCATTCACCTTATTTCTTGGGGTCCAAAATTCCAGAAAAAGAGCCATCTGAATTAAATCGTATTCCTTGTCCACTAGGCAAGCGGAATTCGACGCCTCCGCGAGAAAGTTCAGTCCGAGTCGTATTGGGATTGTTCAGGACACTACTCACGAAATCGCTAGCAGCAGCATTTTTATCCGCAATAGAGCCTGTGAGCGGTTCAAATGTTCCTCCGGGACGACCAGCATGCTTATCCCACGCTCTAGCCGCCGCAGATAAGCCGGAGTCGTTATAGGGTTGATCCGCTGCCTTCTGATAGTCGCTTACTTTGACATCGCGAGCACCACTTCCGGAGATCTGTGCATTGTCGTCACTTCCACTGTTCAAAATTGCGTTCGGCGGTGTCCTACCCGCAGCGGTAAGCGCGGCATCAGCGGCTTGGCCTGCCGACGAATTCACCAGTACCGCTCCCGGACTCGTCGGGGGCTTACCTCCGCCCATGCCGACGACCGCGCCCGCTCCCGTTGCAATACTCTGACTGATCAAGGCCGTCGGCGATTCTGACATCTTTGCTTTAGCACCTGCCTGCATCAGCCCGATGAATTGATCGATCAGTTTGCTGACCGAGTAATTGTCCATCGCAGCTAACTGATCCGCTACTGCCTTGCCAACAGTGTTTTCAATCAGCTTGCGCGCCTTTTCATTGTCCTTCGCTTCGCCAACATCATTTCCCGCATTGTAGAGATTGACGTTCGATGCCATCGCAGCGCCTGCACTACCGCCAACCAAAGCACCGGCCAGTCCCGAAAGAATGTTCGCGCTGATGTTGCCAATCAGAGAGGAACCCGTCGCGTTTCCAACACTGTCGCTGAATGCTTTGGTCTGCTCAGCAAGTTTTGATGACAGACCTGCTCCCGCCGCACCGCCCATTGCGCCGAATCCACCGCCGCCAAGGCCACCAATGAGAGCGCCGCCTCCCATTTGAAGCGCTGCACGCGAATCTCCACCTTCACGCCAATTGTTGTAGTCCTTCAGCGCCGACACCATGCCTTCGATATCGCCGCTATCCGATGCCGCCTGTGCGGCCTTTAGCGCGTCCGAGCGCTTCATGTCGGCATACGCCCCGATGCCTTGCGACACCATCTGACCGGCCGCTTGCGCTGCATTCATCGTGTCGGCTTGCTTATCCAACAGATTCTGCACGTCCGGCGACTTTGATACCGTTCCGTTCAGGTTCGACGTGTCTCGGTTCAGGTTCGCTACGTCCTGCGTCTGATTTGCCGGATTCGTGATATTGATCGTGCCGGCGCTTACGCCGCTACGCGTAGTCGATTGCTCATCGCCGCTATCCGACTGCGAAATCATCGGTGTTACGCCACCCGATCCACTAACCGACCCCGGTCCGATCGCCTTGCCGGTATTGCCCACGCCTACACCTGCACTAAATCCGTTGCTGTCTGCTGCATAGTGCGAGTGATTTTCGATATCGCCGGTCGTCAACGTACCGGTCGTCAACGTGTTCTTCGACGCATCGGCCGTGCTACCGATATATGCACCCTTCAGGTCGGTATTGCCCTTGACGTTGACATTGAAACCGCCGTCGCCCGCCTGAATCCCCGCCTGTTCGTTCACGCCGGCATAATTGCCATCCGCATGGCCGTTCTGCGCGCTAAAGCTCGCACTCTCGCCGCCCATCGTGCTAACGCTGAACCCGCCGCCTGCGCTGCTTTGATGTGCCGTGCTATACGTCGTGTCCTGTACGCTCTGCACGTTCAGGTTTCCGCCCACGTCCGCCGTGACCTTGCCGCCGTTCACATTGGACCCGATCACGTTCGTATCGCCGCCGCTGAGAAGCGTCACGCTGTTCGCACCGGTCACGTGTGAATTGTTCTGCATCGCGGCATCGCTGTTGCCGTCGCCATGCGCACGCGACATAGCGGCCGACACACCGATACCGTTCGTGCCGATCGACACGCCGACACTGGCGCTCGATGACGAATTCGAACTACGCGTCGAATCGGTGTTCGTCGTGTTCTTCAAGTCAATCTGATTCTTCGCGACCAACAACACATCGTTGCCCGAGACATTCGAACCGGCCACCGTGATATTGCCACTGCCCGGCGTGCCACTACCCGTCGCAATCAGCGATGTGGTACCGCCAGCGCTGACGCTCGATCCGCGTTGCGTCGTCTGATTTTCCGACGTATCGAGTCGGCTATGACTCGATCCAACGCTAACTTGAACGCCGATGCTCGGCGTGCCGCCGCCCGCAAGCGCACCGCCCGTCAGACCGGCTACACCCATCGCTGCATTACCTGCCGCTGCAATCGCGTGCAGGGCCGTCGCACGACTGTCGCCGGCACCGCTCTTTGCCGCCTGCGCCTGTTGATACGCACCGTTGATCGCATCGCCGATGCTGCCCGACAAGCCGAGCGTGACACCACTGCTACTGGTCGTCTCGCTATGGGTCTTGTTGCTGGTATCGGTTGCCGAATCGATCACAACATTCGACGCTACGCCGGTCAAATTCTTCCCGGCGATCAAGTCGCTACCCGTCACGTGCAGCGTATCGCCAGCCTTGATATTCAGATTGCCATCGAGCGATCCAATCGTGCTCGCGTTGTTCGTGACGGACGAAGCATGATCCGTATCTTTCTTAGTTTGCGTGCCGATACTCACGCTCAAGCCGCTGGTGCCAATACCCGAATGCGTTTCGTGATAGTAGCTGTCCTGCGTGACCGTATCCTTGGACGTGGTGATATTGACGTTGTTCGCCGCCGAGAGATTGACGTCGTTCGTCCCTACGACCGTGCTACCTTGAACGGTCAGGTCACGGCCTGACTGAATGTTGACCGTATTACCGGACACGGTACTGCCGACGCCAACGTTCGCCCGCGTATTCTGCATCGAATCGGTTTTCGTGCTGCTGACGAAGCTGCCGCGTTGGACCTGCACCGACTGGTACTTGTCGTGTTCCTCGCGGGCTTCGTTCACCGTGACGTTGCCCGTTGCAACGATGTTCGCTGCGCCGGTGCCGTTCTCAACGCCGTTCGTCATGCCCGCCGTCAGCGACGAACCTGTCAGCGTGACGTTGCCTTTCGACACATCGGTGCTCGCCGCCCCGAGCGTCGCATTGCCGCCTGCCGTGAATTGCGTGCCAACAGCGTGCTCGTCATAGTTGTGATCGACTTCCTTACGCGTCTTGCTGTCCGCCGCCACATTGTCGAGCTTCGCGGTATCCGTGACCGTCGTTGCCATCAAATTCCCGCCTGCAAGTGCAGACAAGTCTTTTCCGGCGGATACAGTCGCGCCCTTCAGCGTCATGTCGTTGCCGCTTTGCATCCCCAAGCTGCCGCCTGCGGTGATGCCGCTCGTCACGTTCTTCGTCGTGGATTCTTCCCAATGATGCTGATCATTCAGATACATCGATTGGTTCGTCGTGGACTGAACCGTATCGACGTTGATATCCCGACCCGCCGTCACCAGTGCATCGCCGCCCGCCGACAAATTCGCGCCGTGAATGCTCAAATCGCGCGCGGCCTGAACGGACAGATCACCCGTTGCCGCGATCGTGCCTTGCTGGCCAATCAGACTCGTACTGACCTTGCTTGCGCCCGACGTGCCGGTTGCGCCGACTGTGTCGACCAACGTTGTATTGACAATATCGCGACCGGCCGACACTGCGACCCGATTGCCGGTAATCATCCCCGACGCATTCACGACATCGTTGCTTGCCGACACGACCGTTGTACCGTTCCTGCCGCTACTCGAAATCGTACCGCCACGATTCAAAATGTCCGTCGCCGTCAGCACGGTTTTCGTTCCGCCCTTGATCACGCCGGAATTCGTTGCGCTACCCGTCGCATGAATTTCCACATCGTCCGCCGCGATCAACGCACCAGTCGGTTGCAGATCGTTCGCATGCGTCTGCGCCATGTAGACGACAGGAGCCAGCACGTGCCTCGTGCTGCCGTTCGGCAACGTTACCATCTGATCGACCAGCCATACGATATCGCTCGTCAGCGCATCCATCTGCGCGGCCGTCAGCGCCATTCCCGGTACCAGGCCGAACTCTTTTGCGTAGTTCGCCCCGTTCGTCATCAGCGCACGATATTCATCCTCGGCACTCGCGTAGCCCGGCAAGAACGTGCGCCCCGTCAGTTGCGTGATCTGATTGCGCACCATCTGCTGCTCGTACATTCCGTCACCCAGACGCTTTTCGATGCTCGCCGGGTTCAGGTTCAACTGGCCGAGCATGTAATCGCTCGAAATGAACTTCGTATAGCTCGTCAGGCGTGGATCGGTCACGATCAGATACGGCTGACCCGGGGCGTCGTGAATCGAATAAAGACCGCTCGTCGGCAACGTGATCGGCAGCGCGCCCGACGCATTCGCGACCGATTGCTGCGCGCCAACCGGTGTCGATGAGCCGCCTGTGGCTCCAACCGGCGTCAACTTGCCACCGGATACGCCCTCATTCGCCGAATTATTTCCAAGCGTGCCGCCAGTTGCTCCCGTCGAAGAATTCTGCGCGGCAACGTTCTGGTTGTTGACATCCTTCGCGTCGATGATCACCGACTGGTTGGCGATGATCGTGCCGCCCGTGCCGCCGATGGCAACCGGCGTATACACCCTCGAAGGCTGAACGATCGTGCCGCGGTCCTGCGTCGTGTCCTCGTTCCACGCGTACATCGATACGATACTGTCGGTCTGATACTGATACAGCGTCCGCCCGACGTTGTTCACGACCGTACCACCGTAGCTGCCTGAACCTGCACTGCCGGACACATCCGAATCGCCGATCTTGATCGAGCCGCCCGCCGCAATCGAGCTGTATTCGTTGTTGATCGTGCCGACGTACTTCATCACGATGTTGTTGCCAGCCACGAGTTGCGCTTGCTGCGCCTGGCTTGCAATCTTTTCCTGCCGAACCGTGGTGGTCGTGTCGCGCCAGATTTCGACACGCTGATAACCGTTGTGGCCGTCGCTGCGCGTCGTGTATTCCGTATCCGGAACGTAGTTGACGTGCGGATCGTACGCATCCCAATAGTTGACCGTAACCGTACCGTCCGCGTTGGTCGTCAGCGTGTTGTAGTAAATCGTCTGCTGCTTGCCGTTCACGTTCACGACCAACACCTTGTCAGTCGCGTTCGGTCCGGACGTTTCCGATACAACCTGCGAAGGGCTATAGGTCGAGGTGAGCGGCGTCTTATAGCCGTTCACCCACATTGCCTGCGAGCACCCGCCGTTCGGGTCCGCATTCATCGTCGCGCACACGATGTACTTCTGACGCTTGGTTTCGTGCTTGCTCGTCGTGCTCGTGGTTTCAGTGGTCACCACCGGAGCCGGACGCGTGTTCGTGAACGTGCCAGCCGCGAGTTCGATACTGCCTTGCGCTTCGATCGTGGACTGATCGTTCAAGACATTTTGCGTACGGTTCGCGAGAAACCCGTTCGCGTCGCGCTGACCATTCGCTGCGATATTGATGTCGCCAACGCTGAAGACATTCGCGCCGCCCGTGTTCGACAACTGGTTGGACGCGTACAAATTCACCCGTTCGGCTGCGGCGATCACCGCCGCTGCGCCGGTGTTGGTGATCGTGCTCGCATTGGCACTGATTTCGCGCCCGATGATCGTCGCGGTGTTATTCAGCGTCGCGCTGTTGGTCGCGACCGTATCGCCTTCGATGCGACCTGCGTTATCGATCGCGCCGCCGTTCGCGTTGACCGTCGTCGTGCGGGAATTCAGATCGGCGCCCATTTGGTTTTCGACGTTCGCTGCATTCACCGTCAGCGCACCGTTCGCATCCAGCACGCCTTGGTTCGTCAGCTTGCCCGACGTGGAAAACGTGAGGTCGCCGTTTGCGTGCAGCTTGTTCGCCGCGGTCTGCGTGTAGTCGCTCCCGAGTGTCACCGAACCGTTTCGGCCTGCCACGATCGATCCGTCACCGCTCAATGCGCTCGCGGTCAACGTCAGGTCCTGATCGCTTCCGATAACGCCGTTCTGGTTGGCGAACGTGCCTGTCTGGATTGAAATACTGCCGCCGCTGCCTGCGTCGTTGCCGATTTTGCCGGATGTGTTGTCGATCGATGCCGTGTTCAACGACAGTGCGCCGTTTGCACGGATCGATCCGGCCTGATTCGACAACGCAGCGTTTGCCGCGCTCAGCTTGAGGTTGTTCGCGGCCGACAGTACACCACTCGCATTACTTACGTTATTTGCAACGTTCAACGTCAGATCGTGGCCGGAGAGCGTCTGACCGCCTTGTGCATTCGTGAGCATTTGGGCGGTCAGCGTAACATCGCCATTACCGCCGATCGTGCCCGCCCCCGCTTTGCCGGACGCGTTCGTATTCGTGATCGACGCACCGCCGTCGATCGTCGTTGCACCGCTGCCGATATTCGCGATACGCCCGTCGCTGTTGTCGACGTTGCTCCCCGACAGCGCGAGCGTCGAATTCGTGCCGTTCGCTTCGATTTGCCCTGCGTTGTTGTTGATCGCGCCCTGTGCCCGCAGCGACAGATTCCCGTTCGCCTGAACAAGACCGGCTGCATTCGCGATCGCACCGTTCGACTGCACCGAAAGCGCCTGTCCAGCCAGCACCGAGCCATCGGAATTATCGACGCTGCCTGCCGACACCAAGACGTTCCCGTTGCCGCCAATGGTGCCGCCCGCCGTATTCGTCAGCGCATTTGTCGTCGTAACCGACAGCGCGCTCGAGCCCACGTTTTTAAGCGAACCTCCATCATTCGCGAGACTATCAGCGGCTACTGAAACGCCGTTGTTCGCTTCGAGCGTGCCCGCACGGTTATCGACAGCGCCTTGAGCCTTCAGCGTAATGCTGTCCGCACCGACGTAGCCGCCCGCATGGTTATCGAGCGACTGCACGTCGAGCGCCGCCTGTCGCTGCGCGGCCAGCGTACCTGCACTATTCGATACGGCCGCCGCTTTTAGGCTCAACGCGCCATTGGTCGCGATCGTGCCGCCTTGGTTCGACAATGCGCCGGTCGAAATTGACAGCGCACCGCTTCCGGCGTGAGTAATTTTCCCGTGGCCGTTGATCAGGGTCGCGGGCGTCAGGTTCAGGTCGGTGCTGTTGGTCTGAATAACGCCGTTGCTCGAATTATCGAGTGTGTTCGAGACGGCGACATTCATTGCGCCGGTCCCGGTTTGTGTAATGGTGCCGCCGTGGTTCGATAAATTCGTCGCCCCGAGCGACAACTGCGCTGCCTGTACCGAACCCGCATCGTTGCTCAGCGTCGCGGCATTCACGGTCGCGGCTTGTCCGGCCGTGATACTGCCCGAACCGTTCGTCAACTGCGCACCCGCATTGATCACGGCGCTTTGTGCAGCCGACAACGTACCGCTGCCGTTGTCGAGTGATTGCGTGTCGACATTCAGATTCGTTTGCGCACTGACCGCGCCACGGTTCACGACGCTGCCCGATTGAATCGCCACGCCGCCGTTGCCACCAATGACACCGCCTTGGGCGCCAAGTGCGGTCGTACCGGCTGCATTCGTCAGTTGCCCCGTCGTGGTAATGGACAGGCCATCCGAATTCAGCGACGTGACGCGACCTGCGCTGTTGTCCAACGAGCTTCCCGAAATATTCATTCCGGCCGCGCTCTGGATCGTGCCCTGGTTGTTCGCGATTGCACCGCCGCGCACCTGCATCGCATTGTCGGAAACCAGCGTGCCGCCCTGATTCGCGATTGCGCCGTTCGACTGCACGTTCAGCGGACCTTGCGCCGAGATCTTGCCGCCTTGATTCGAAATGCTGCCTGCGGTCAACGTTGCGTTGCCTTGGCTCGATAGCGTGCCGTGATCGTTGATCAACGCACCCGCTGCGTTCGCATCGAGAGCTCCCTGAGCACTCGTTGTCGCATTCGAGAGGTTCAAGTCCCCGGCGCTTGCGTTCAGCGAAACGTTACCGTTCGCGGCCGTCTAGCTACCCGCGAGGCTCACGGCAGCCCCTGAAATCAACGTGCTCCCACCCGCAACGTTCTGCCCGGTCGCCGTCAATTGGCCGGTGCTCGACAGATTCAGATCGCCGCTTTTCCCGACGGAACCATCGTTATTTACACCCGCGCCGAGCGTCCCGGTCGAATTGATGCTGCCTGCGCTGATCGTCGTATTTTGCTGTGCGGCGAGCGTACCGCTGTTCGACAAGGTCCCGGCTGCTGAAACGTTTGCACTCTGTTGCGCATACGTCGTGCCGCTGTTTTGAATACTGTTTGCGGTTGCGGTGAGATTTCCGCTCGCAGTCGTCTTGCCCGTGAGGACGAGTTGGCCGTTCGATTGCAGCGTCAAGTCGCCGGCTTGTGCCGCGATCATCCCGGCGTTCGCGACACCGACGCCGTTCTCGTTCGATACGAGAAAGACCCTGTTCGCGTACATGCCGCCGAGTTGGCTCACGTCGATCGCGATAGCGGGTGCGGCACCGTCGCCAGCAATCGGTGTCGCCGCCAGCGTGTCGTGGTTGACCTGGTTCGCACCTGCGACGACATTCAGATTCTTTGCGTAAATGGCTGCATTGGCCTGCACTGCGCGCGAAATCAAGTCGACCTGATCGACATTCGATGCATTCAGGCCGGCACCGCTTACTGAAATCAGGCCGCGCGATACGTTGAATCCACCGAGCGATCCATCGGCGCCGTAATACGGCGTGCCAGTCGTGAGAACGGCTCTCGACGTATTGATGAACCCGCCACCGTCAACCTGAATACCGGCACTGTTCGACAAGATCACTTCGGCGCGATTGCCTGCGACCTCGACGTAACCTCGCAGTTGCGACGGCGCATTGCTGTTGACCTGGTTGACGATGATCCGCGCAGACTGGCCCGCACCGAAATTCGGGTTGCCGTTGATCATCCCCGCCTGCTGCGTGTTAACGATCGTCGGCGAGTTGTTCAGGATCGCCCCTGGTTTTTGTACGTCGAACTGGTTGTACGTATTCACCGATACGCCAGCGCCTGACGGCGCGGCAATATTCACCTGCGGGATGCCGCTCTGCGTCTGAATCACATGCGTGCTGGTGCCCGAAGTCGGCGCGATTTGCGCGAAGCTGAATAACGGCACCCCGAACAGCAATGCAGCCGCCATCGCGATCGGCTGCCATACGATAAGCAAGCGCGATGGCGCACTCACGCCTTTGGAATTCCCGGCTGCATGCGGTGAACTACCGTTTTCCTGAACGACCATCATCGCGCCCCGCGCGCGATTGAACACAATCCGATAGCTTTTCTTGTTCATTCTTCGTGGACGCGCACTGCGCCCCTGCTTGCAGTCTTATTTGAATTCAGCGCCGATAGGACAGAACGTAATTCGCCGTCTGGTCTTGAACGCGCTTGCAACGGATAGTCAGAGCGACAACGCCTCTCATACTTGTCACGATTGCGAGACAGCGCTCGCAATGGGCCCCCTCTTATCCGCTGCGCGATGCTAGCAGAAGCAATCACCGCACACTGTCAGAAATGATTAACGCGATGCGAGGGATCATCGGTCTTCCCTGCTCCAGCAGCCGGAGATTTTAAAAAATTCCGAATAATTAATATTTTTATAATGTTTTAAGATTGTTAATTCTGAGGCGGGATGCGACTTTATTGGGATAGGCTCTACGTGGTTTTAGACACTGCACGGCCGGATGCTCATGATATTGTTGGCCGAACGATTGCGAGATAAGCGGCGACAGTGCCGCGAAATTCGCTTGTCGAAAATATATAAATCGAGATAGGAAACTATGCGCTCTCGAGCGCCGCAACCAGCAACGCGGGCTGCATCACTTCGACAACGTCGCCCGCACCGTATACTCGCCTTCCAGCCCGCCGTGCTCCGGCCGCACGAAATACCGCGACGAATCCAGATCGGCCGGCAGCGGCTCGACCGGATACCCGTGCTTTTCCCACGCATCGAGCCCGCCCTTCAACGCCCGGAGGTTGTGGATCATCTTCTTGCGCTGCATCTTCGCGATGAGCCGCTTCGCGGTCGCCTCGTTCGGGCACACGCAATAGACGACGATCGGCCGCTTCAGCACTTCCGGGTCGAGCAGATCCGGTGAATCGAGATCGACCGGCACCGCGCCGGCAATCCGGTACGGCTCGCGTTCGCGAATCGCCTTGGGGCGCGCGTCGAAAATCAGCGGCGGTTCGTCGGACGTCATCATCTCGACGAGCTGAGGCGGAGAGATGCGCACCTGCGCGAGATAGCGGCGGAACTGCACGCGGCGCACCCAGCGGTACAGCAGGAACGTGATGAAGATCGCGAGGAACGCGTCGAGAATCGTGCCGCCGCTCGCGCGCACCCACAGCACGAACTGGACGATCTGGTCGTGAATGGCCGCGCCGCCGATCAGCCAGAACGCCGCCCACAGCGACGCGCCGGCCAGATCCCAGAACAGGAACACGCCGATGCCGATCGCGGTCGTGCCGAGCAGCGGCGCCGACACGAGGCCGAGGCCCGGCAGGAATTTCGACAGCACGAGCAGCGGCGCGCCGTACCTTTCGAATACGTTACGCGCGAAACGCAGCGTCGTGTCGAGCGACAGCGAGAAGCGCACGAGGCCGTTCAGCAGGCGTCGGCCGCGCGTGCGGCCCATGAAGAACCACAGCGAATCGGCCAGCATCGTCGCTCCGATCGCCGCCGCGAACATGCTGACCCAGGACGCCTGCCCCATCGCCGCCATCGTGCCGCCGAGAATCAGCATCGGCACGGCCGGCACCGGCACGCCGAGCTGCGTGATCAACACGCTCGCGAACACGGCCCACGGGCCGAGCGACGATGGAATAGCAATGGGAAAGTGCCACACGGCGGCGCTCCTGGAAGACATGCGGGCCGCGCGACAGGGCCGTCGGTACGGCGGCGCAACGGCCGCCGCGGCATGTCCGCGACCGACCGGTGCATCCTGCGCATTCTAAACGGGTTTGGCCGCGGCCGCGCGGAACACGGGCCGTCCGCACGGGCTTTGCCCGGCGTGACGCGACCGTGACAGTCACACGTCCGGGCGCTGCGCGAGTTGCGCGACGTGTTCCGCGTAGTCGGGAAACTCGGCCGCCAGCGCGGCGGCATCCGCCAGCTCGAATTCCGCGAATTCGAACCCCGGCGCAACCGTGCAGCCCACGAGCGCGACGTGCTCCGGCGACGCACAGCGCGCGCCGAACCAGCTTCCGGCCGGCACGACCGCCTGGAACACGGTGCCCGGATGCGTGAGCGGGTTGCCGAGCCGGTGGATCGTCAGCCCGTCGCGCGCGTCGAGCACCCACACTTCGATCGGATCGCCTGCGTAGAAATGCCAGACCTCGTCGGAGCGGATGCGATGCCACGACGAATACGCGCCGTCGCACAGCAGATAGTAGATCGCGGTCGACGCGGCACGTGGCGCGCCGTCGGCGGGACGCACGACCGAATCGGTCGCGCGGTAGGTTTCACGGAAATAGCCGCCTTCGGGATGCGGCTGCAGGTCGAACTGGCGAATCAGGTCGGTCGCGGAAATCGGCATGGCGGATGACGTCGGTAAGGATGAAAACCGGCATCCGGCGGGCTGCCCGATCCTCATTCTTGCGATCGGGCGCCGCCGGATGTCCCTGCGTCGATCGCCGCGGCCATGCGCGCGGCGAACAAGCGGACACCGGCCGATGCTGCCAGAACTGCGTGGCGGGATGCAACCGCCGACGTGCAATCGCGCACCGGCGCGCGTACCGGTGGCACGGCGCAGTCCGCCCGATCGCGCCCATGTGCGACCAAGCGCGCGACGCCGCGCGGCCCGCCAGCCGGCCGCCGTATCGCGTCGCTTACGCGGCCGCCGACGTCCCGGCCTCGGCGTGCCGCACCAGCAGCACGGGCCGGTCGGCCGCGCGCAGCAGCGATTCGGCCACGCTGCCGAGCAACAGCCTGCGCAGGCCGTGCCGCCCGCTCGTGCCCATCACGACCAGATCGGCGTCGGCTTCGGCCGCCGTGCGCATCAGCACCGTCGCGATGTCCTCGCCGTACGCGTCGAGCGCGCGCACCGTGCCCCGCACATGCTGCTGCGCGAGCGCGGCTTTCGCGTCGTCGAGCACCGGCGTCGCGGCATCGGTCGCGGCGACATCGCCGTCGCGTTCGGCCGCGAAGCCGGCGTCGACGTCGACGAGTTGCGGCCGATGTTCGACGACGTAAGCACACGTCACTTCGCCGCCGGACGCGGCCGCGATCCGGATCGCCTCGTTCAGCGCGAGACGCGCGCTCGGGCTGCCGTCGAGCCCGACGAAAATCCGCTTGTACATGGTCCGTCCTCCGACCGGGCGCGCGTCGCGCACTTGCGCAACGACGGCCCGTTACCGCGAGCCGGCCCGGTGCCGGCTTGCCTGCCGAACAGTCTGCCCCACGTGCCGACGCGTGCGTTGACGCGCGTCAAGCGTGCCGGCGCGCCCGCTGCTTCACGCCGTTTGCCGCAATTTCAACCGACCCCATTACAAAAAATGTGTAAAACGCGCACAATTTCATCTTGAAAATAGTCGTTGCATGCAGCCGGTGCGAGTTTCCCCCGGTTTTGCCGCGCTTGCCCAAGTGCCCCCGGGCAGCCCGAACAACAGAATGGCCATCGAATGACCGCCAGTGGAACCCCGACGCGGGACGCGCGAGAGCCCACGCGCCTCGAGATCATGTTACGCCAGCCGCTCGCGGCCGGCGTCGTTGCGCTGTGCGCGGGCGCCGTGCTGTCGCTCGGCGTCGCGCTGCTCGTGCGCGAACAGTGGCAAACCGCCGTTCATACGCGTTTCGAACGCCGGACGACGCACGTGACCGCGATGCTGCGGCATGAACTGCAGGCCGGTGTCGCCGTGCTCGAAGGTGCGCGCGGCGCGTTCGGCCTCGTCCCGGACATGACGCCCGGCCAATGGCGCCGGTATGCGGAGACCCTCGATCTCGACAGCGGCCGCTCGCCGGTCCGGCAGATCGGCTATGCGCCGCTGACGCGCGCGGCGCGCGGCGCGCTGGCCGGCGCGAAGCCGCTGCCGGCCGATCCGCTCGCGGCAGCGACGCTCAGCGCTCCCGCCTCGAGCTCGCCGGTCGTGCGCTTCGGCGCGTCCGACGCGGCGCCGCTCACGCGCGCGCTGCGGACCGGCGATATCGCGCTCGGCGTCCACCCTGCCGACGACGATGCCTCCCGCGACGCCCGCACTCTGACGCTGTTCCTGCCCGTGACGACCTCGCCGTTGGCCGCCGCCACGCCGTCCGGCACGCGCGAAGCCGGCGCCGACGGGATGCTGTTCGCGGCGCTGAGCCCGCGGCGCCTGGTCGAGCGCGCGCTCGACGCGGAACGCGGGATCGATCTGTGGATGACCGCCAGCGGCGATTCGCGCGCGATCGTCAGCGTCGAGACGACGACCGACGAAGCGTCGGCGTCGCCCGACCTGATGCGGCGCACCGACGTGCTGAATTTCGGCGGCACCGCGCTGACGCTCGCCTATTCCGCGGACGGCCGGCCTAGCGCGACCGGCGCGCAACGTGCGGCCGGCACCGTGCTCGCCGCCGGGCTGATCGCATCGTTCGGGTTCGCGGCGCTCGTCCATGCGCTGTTGCGCAGCCGCGCCGATGCCGGTGCGAGCAGCCGCGGCATCCTCAACGAGGCGCGGATGATGGGCATCATCCGTTCGTCGATGGAAGCGATCATCACGATCGACGAAAAGCAGACGGTCGTGATCTTCAATCCGATGGCCGAGCAGGTATTCGGCGTGTCCGCGATGGAGGCGATCGGCGCGCCGCTGTCGCGCTTCATTCCCGAGCGGTTCCGCGCGGCGCACGCGAAACACGTCGACCAGTTCGGCGTGACGGGCGTGTCCGAGCGGCAGATGGGCCGCCAGCGCGTGCTGTTCGGGCTGCGGGCCAACGGCGAGGAATTCCCGATCGAAGCATCGATCTCGCAGATCCGCGACGCGTCGGGCAAGCTTTATACGGTGATGCTGCGCGACATCACCGAGCGGCAGCGGGCCGAGAACGCACTGAAGCAATCGCGCGAGGAATTGCGCGAACTGTCGGCGAACCTGCAGAACGTGCGCGAAGAGGAAAAGACCCGCATCGCGCGCGAGCTGCACGACGATCTCGGGCAGCAGCTCACCGCGCTGAAGATGGACCTGTCGGTCGTCGAACAGCAACTGCGCATGCCCGGCCGCGCGCAGCCCGACGGCCTGCAGACACATCTGCAAGGCATGCGGCGGCTGATCGACGCGACAGTCGCGTCGGTGCGGCGCATCGCGGCCGACCTGCGGCCGGTGATGCTCGACGACCTCGGCCTCGTGCCCGCGATCGAATGGCTTGCGAACGATTTCACGAACCGCTACGGGATCGATGTCGAGCGTCACATCGAAACGGGCGGCCTCACGTTCACCAGCACGGGCGCGACCACGCTGTTCCGGATCGTCCAGGAGGCGCTGACGAACGTCGCGCGCCATGCGGATGCGACGCGCGTGACGTTGCGGCTCGACATCGAGGAAGGCTTTTGCGTGCTGCGCGTCGCGGACAACGGCCGCGGCGCGTCGCCCGGCGGTCCGGCCCACGAAGACAAATCATTCGGCCTGATCGGCATTCGCGAACGCGCACACATGCTGGGCGGCACCGTGACCATCGACACCGCGCTCGCACGCGGTTTCTCGATTACCGTCGCGTTTCCGCTCGGCGCCGTTCAACAGGACACGCTCATCACATGATCAAGGTGCTCATCGCCGACGACCATACGCTCGTACGCGACGGTCTGCGGCACATTCTCCAGAACGCCACCGGATTCGAGGTGGCCGGCGAAGCCTTCGACGGCCCGTCGACGATCGCGCTGGTGCGGGCGACGCCCGCGCAGGTGCTCGTGCTCGACCTGTCGATGCCGGGCCGCAACGGCGTCGAACTGATCAAGCAGATCAAGGACGAGAAGCCCGCGCTGCGCGTACTCGTGCTGACGATGCACGCGGAGCAGCAATACGCGGTGCGTGCGTTCCGCGCGGGCGCGTCCGGCTATCTGACGAAGGAAAGCGCGAGCGCGGAACTGGTTGGCGCCGTCACGAAAGTGGCGTCGGGCGGCGTCTACGTGAGCCTCGCGATGGCCGAGCAGTTCGCGCAGAGCCTGAACGAGCCGGCCGAAACGCTGCCGCATCAGCGGCTGTCCGACCGCGAATTCGACGTGTTCCGGCGGATCGCGGCCGGCCAGACGCTGACCGAGATCGCGAATGCGCTGTGCGTGAGCGCGAAAACGGTCAGCACCTACAAGACCCGGATCCTGGAAAAGATGCAGATGCCGCACGAAGCGGCGCTCGTGCGTTACGCGATGCGGCACAAGCTGCTCGACGAAACGGACGACGTGTAACGGACGACGTGTAACGGACGACGTGTAACGGACGACGTATAGCCGGCGTGGTGCAGGCCTCGGCGCGCCCGCTCATGACGCGTTACTTCGCGGGCACGGGGCAAGCGAGGTCGCCCTCCTCGCAGGACAGATAGCCCTTCAGCGTTTCGGTTCGCGTTTTCGTCAGATCGTCGAGGCAGGTCGATACGACCATCGGGTACGCACTGCCGCCCTCGGCATTCGCGCTCGAAAAGCGGCATTCGGCGTCGCGGTACGCAATCCACGCACGCTGCGCGTCCACGAGCTTGTCGGCAAGCGGCCGCACGTTGTGCAGGCGCGCGATGACGGCCTGGTAGGTTCGGTTCAGTTCCCCGTCGGATTTCTTGTACGCGCGATCGGCACACGCCGTCATCGTCGCCTGATCCGTCGCGTCCGCACAGTTCGCCTGCGCATGGGCGACGCTCGCCGCCAGCGCCAACAAGCCCAACAGACCGGTCAAGACACGCATGGATGCTCCTTTGTTGTTCGTTGAAGTGTGGAATCCGGTGCCTTGTTGCGCCCCGTGTGCCTGGGCCGCGCCACCGCGGCGACATCGACCGCGATGCTAGCGCACCCGCGGCGGATTGTCAGCGGGTGCGGCGCTGCGAGAGGTGCGACCGTTCACGGCAAGGTGTTACCGAACCGGCGCCGGCCGGCATCCGGCGTTTCGCTTCGCTCATGCGCGCCGCCGAATATCCACGACCGATTCGGCCACCGGAATTCGCGTGGCGGGAATTCGATGAGGAAGACGCAAAAAAGCCCGCACTCGAAACTGAAACGAGTGCGGGCTTTCTCGACAAGCCTTAAAGCCGCGGCCCGAGGACCGCGCCACAACGGCCGGTTTAGTGGCCGAAATACACCGACGAGCGGTCGCTGACGGTCGGCACGACCGCGCGCTGGCCCGACTGCGACGTCGCGACCGGGTTCGAACCGTAGCCGGTTGCGTCGGCTTGTACACCGGTGTTCTGCGCGGCGGCAATCTTGGCCTGGGCGGCCTGGATGTTTTCCGGATAGTTGATCCAGTCGTTCGGGTTGTAGCCGGCCTTTTCGAGCTGAACCAGCTCGGCGCGCACTTGCGCGCGCGTCAGCGGCTGCGGATTCGATTGGGCGAACGAGACGACCGGTGCGGCCACGAGGGCGGCCAGTGCAACTGCCTTGATCAGCGATTTCATGATGCGTTACCTCCAGGATTGTTTTGTCAGGCGCTTCGGACTCGGGGTCGTTGCGCATGAGTAGAAGTCTAGGAGGCCCGACTATCAGGGTAAATACTTAAATCGCAAATTCACTGTTGACGGAAACCGTACAATCTCGCGGGAATAACCCGTTTCATCAGACGATTGTCGACGCTCGCGCACCGAATGCCGCGACTCGGCATCCGGCACGCCCGGCAACGCATCAGCGCAACCGATCGGGATCCGCCGACGCCATCTGCCTGTCGAACAGCAACGCCTTGAGGCGCACCCGATCGTCGGGATCGATGTCGCCGAACGCCGCATGATGCAGCGTCAGCGCCGGGGCCGCCGGGTCGCATGCACGGCTCGCACCGTGCACTCGAGCACCAGTTGCTCGACGCGACCGCCGGTTTCGTAGGGAAGCAGCACGTGCGCGAGTGCGACGTAGTCGGTGGAAAGCCGCATCGGAGAGGCGCGGAGCGACCGCGCGAGCTATCGTGACGACTTGACTACGGCAGCATCGCGCGCATCTGAACGGCTTCGCTACTGCGACGCGCCCGTGGCATCGGGCGCGGCAGGCACCGGCACTGGCGGCGGCGGTGGCGGAGCCGGCACGGCCGATGGGGCGGCGCCGACACCGGCGCTGCTTGCGCTCGTCATGCTGGCGCTAGCCGGCGGCTCTGCGGGCTGCGATGCGCCCGCCGACAGCGCCGCGGCCGACGCGGCCACTTCGGACGCCGGCACCCATTCCTCGACGATGCCGCCGGATGCGGCTTCCGGGCCCGATGCGCCCGACGCCTCTGACGCCGCGCCTTCGTCGGTCTCGGCCGGGCGCTCGATGCGCTGCGTCCTGACCGGCGCGGGCGCCTTCTTCGGCTCGGGCGGGAACCACGTGTCGAACAGATCGGTCGCGCGCTCGCGCAGCGACCCGAACCAGCCCGGCGACGGCTCGGTATCGAATTTCGCCTTCGTATCGACGATCCGGGCGCGCTGCGCGCGCTGGAAGAAGTCGCCGACGATCGGCAGCGCGCTGTGCGCGCCCTGCCCCCAGTAATCGCTGCGCAACGTCACGCGGCCGTCGTCGAACCCGACCCACGCGCCGGCGACGAGGCCCGGCTGCATCAGGATGAACCAGCCGTCCGCGTTGTCCTGCGTGGTGCCGGTCTTGCCGGCCACGTCGCCGCGGATCCCGAAGCGCGTGCGGATGCTGCCGCCCGTGCCGCGTGTCACGACGTCGCGCATCACGTCGAGCAGCGTCTTGTCGGTCTCGCCATCGAGCGCGCGCTCGGGCGGCGCCGGTGCGTATTCGGCGAGCACCTCGCCCTGGCGATTCTCGATGCGCGTGACCATTTGCGGCTCGACGTACAGCCCGCCGTTGGCGATCGTCGCGTACGACGCGACCATTTCCTTCAGCGTGACCGGGCTCGTGCCGAGCGCGAGCGACGGCACGCGTTCGAGCGGGCTTTCGCGCACCCCCATGTCGCGCGCCAGCCGCGCGACGGCGGCCGGCCCGACCTTCTCCATCACCTGCGCGGTGATCCGGTTGCGCGACAGCGCGATGGCGTCGCGCAGGGTCATCGGCTTGCCCGTGGGCGGCACGTCGTCGTTCGGCCGCCAGATCTCGCCGCCCTTCAGCGGGATCTCGACCGGCTGGTCGATGAACGTATCCTCCGGCTTCATCCCGCTCGCGAACGCGGCACCATAGACGAACGGCTTGAACGTCGAGCCCGGCTGGCGCCGCGCCTGCGCGACGTGGTCGAACGGCTCGCGGGTAAAGTCGCGGCTGCCGACCCACGCGCGGATCTGCCCGTCGCGCGGATCGATCGCGAGGAAGCCGGCCTGCACGTCGGTCTTCGTCTTGCACAGCGCGTGCAGGAAGCCACGGTCGGCCGCGAGCATCTTCATCGCCGCCGCGTCGTCCTTGCCGGCGTCCTGCGCGGCCTTGTACTCGGGCGATTCGCGCATGAAGGTGCGGAACACCTCGTTGTCGGTGCCGCAGCCGTCGCGGCCGCTCCATGCGTTGTTCGCGATGCCCTGCAACTGATTGCCGTGCTGCGTCAGCGCCTGCGTCGCCATCTGCTGAAGCCGCGAGTCGATCGTCGTGCGCACGATCAGCCCGTCCGAGTAGATGTTGTAGTCGTTGCGGTCGGCCCACGCGATCAGCCACTTGCGCAACTGCTGCGCGAAATGCGGCGCGGGCCCGGGCGGCTCCTTCTGGCGCTCGAAATCGATGCGCAGCGGCCGGCGCTGCAACTGCGCGAACTGCGCCGGCGACAGCTTGCCGTACTTCACCATCTGGCCGAGCACCGTGTTGCGCCGCTGCAGCGCGCGCTCGGGGTTCAGCACCGGGTTGTAGTAGCTGTTGCCCTTCAGCATCCCGACGAGCGTCGCGCTGTCGAGCACGTCGAGTTCGTCGGCCGACTTGTCGAAATAGGTGCGCGCGGCCATCTCGACGCCATACGCGTTGTACAGGAACGGCACCGTGTTCAGGTAGGTCTCGAGGATCTGGTCCTTGCTGTAGACGGCCTCGATCTTCAGCGCGGTGATCGCCTCCTTCACCTTGCGCGTGAGGGTCGGCGCGCGGCCGATCTCGTCCGGATACAGGTTGCGCGCGAGCTGCTGCGTGATGGTGGAGCCGCCCTGGCGGCTGCCCGAGAACGTATGGAGCGCGGCCGACGCGGTGCGCTTCCAGTCGAGACCGTGGTGTTCGTAGAAGCGGTGATCCTCGGTCGCGATCAGCGCATCGACCATGTGCGGCGAGATCTGCTTGAGCGACACCCATTCGCGGTTCGACGGCTTGAATTCGGCCAGCAGCTTGCCGTCGGCGGACAGCACCTGCGCGGGCTGGTCGACGCGCGCCTTGCGGATGTCGCCGATGCCCGGCGTGAACGGGATGAGCACGACCACGTACACCGCGAACAACGCCGGCACCGCGGCGGCCGCGAGCAGCGCGCCGCGGCGCGTCGGATGACGGACATGGCGCCACGCGGTGGCGGCGAGAGGCTTGACCCGCGCGACGGCGGCCGCCGCGACGGGTTGGGCGCGCGCGACCCATCTGGCCCACAAGGTACGCACTGACGACACGTTTCGGCGATTCACGCGGGTGGAGCTCGGCTGAAAAGGCTGCATCGTACCAAACTCGCGCGGCCGGCCGACCCGCGACGGCCCCGGGCCGGCACACGCGGTGCGGAATGACGACGGCGCTCACGAAGCAAAAAAGGCGCGTGCCCGGCAACCGGAGCGACGCGCCAAACCTGGTACGACACCCTGAACGCCGCGCGACGGCTGCGCGAGCGGCGCTGCGGCTCAGCGCACGAGAAATCCGTACGTGAGCGGATCGCGCTCGTCGACGATCCAGTTCGCGAACCCGCAGATATGCGCGCTGCCTTCCACTTCCGGGATCACGGCCGCAATGTCGCCGACCGTCGTTTCGCGCAGCACGCGGCCCTTGAAAACCGTGCCGACGATCGATTCGTTGACGAGCGTGTCGCCGGCCGCGAGCAGCCCGCGCTGGTAGAGCTGCGCGACGCGCCCGCCGGTGCCGGAGCCGGTCGGCGAGCGGTCGACCTCGCGATCCGCGAACACGCAGCAGTTCGCCTGCGTCGAACCCGCATGGCGCGGCGCGTTCGCGATGATCGTGCCGTAGATATGGTTGATTTCCGGGATCTCCGGATGCACGACCGGATACTTGGCGTTCGCGGCCGCCTTCACTTCCGCGCCGAAGCGGATCAGCTTCTCGACCGCCGATTCGCGCACCGGCAGGTCGAACGGTGCGCCGTCGACGTAGAAATAGAACGCGCCGCCATACGCGATGTCGCCGGTCACGGTGCCGAACGACGGCGTGTCGACCGACACGTCGCGCCGCCAGATGAACGACGGCACGTTGACGAAGCGCACGGGCCCCGCATGCTCGCCGTCCCACCGGACGAACGCCTCGATGAAGCCGCACGGCGCGTCGATGCCGACCCGCGTCTCGGGCACCGTGCGCTGCACCCAGCCGAGCTCGACGGCCGCCGTCGACAGCGCGATCACGCCGTGTCCGCAATGGTCGCTGTAGCCTTCGTTGTGCACGAAGATCACGCCGAAATCGGCATTTGGCGACACGGGCTCGGTCAGATAGCCGCCGTACATGTCGGCATGGCCGCGCGGTTCGAACATCAGCGCGCGGCGGATTTCGTCGGCGTTCTCCTTGAGCCACGCGCGGCGCTGGACGATCGTGTCGCCGGGCAGCCGCGGCAACCCGCTCGTGACGATGCGAAACGCCTCGCCGCCGGTGTGCACTTCGACGGTGGACAGGGATCGGGAAATTTTCATGGGAAATCGAATGCGTTGAAACGAAGGACGGCGGCCGGGCCGCCGTCCGGTAACGGGCGTACGGCAATTACTTCGCGTACGGTACCGGCAGCCCGTTGCGGATCACGTAGACGGTGGTCGGCGCGCCTTTCAGGTCGCCGTTCGCGTCGAACGAGTAGGTGCCGGCCACGCCCGCGTAGTTCGACTTCGCCAACTGCGCGATCAGCTTCGCCTTGTCGGTGGTCGTGCCGGCCTTGACCATCGCGTCGGCGAGCAGCTTCACGCCGTCGTAGTAGTTGACGCCGTAGACCTGCGTATCCGTGTGATAGGTGTCGTGGTACTTCTTCAGGAATTCGCGCCCGGCCGGCGTCTTCTCGAGCGCGACGCCGCCCTGCGCGCAATAGACGATCGACGCGGCCTCGCCCGCGACCTTGCCCATGTCGGCCGAACAGATGCCGTCGCCGCCGAGCAGCTTCGCCCGCAAGCCGCGCTGCTTCATCTGCTTGGCCATCGGCGCGCCCTGCGCCGCATAGCCGCCAAGGAAGATCACGTCGGGGTTGGCCGCCTTGATCTTGGTGAGAATGCCGAGGAAATCGCTGGCCGACGAATTCGTGTATTCCTGGTCGACGATCTTGATCCCGTTCGCCTTCGCGACGTTCATGAACTGCTCGGCGACGCCCTGCCCATACGCGGTGCGATCGTCGATCACGGCGGCGGTTTTCGCGTTCAGCGTCTTCGCGGCGAACGTGGCCATCGTGCCGCCGAGCTGCTCGTCGCTCGCGCCGATCCGGAAGATGTTCCTGAAGCCCTGCCTGGTCAGCGCCGGGTTCGACGCGACCGGCAGGATCGGCACGCCGGCGGTCGAATACACGCGCGACGCGGGGATCGCGACGCCCGAGTTGTATGGCCCGAGCACCGCGACGACGCCTTTGTCGACGAGGTTCTGCGCGACCTGCACGCCGGCCTTCGGATCGGCCTGGTCGTCTTCGGAGACCAGTTTGAAGGTCACGGTCTTCCCGCCGACCTTCACGCCGGCCTTGTTGAGCTCGTCGATCGCCAGCCGCGCGCCGTTTTCGTTGTCCTTGCCGTTGGCGGCCTGCGGGCCCGTGAGCGGCGCCGAATGGCCGATCATCACGACTTCCTGCGCATGAGCGGAAGTCAGCGCGCCGGCGGCAACGGCCACCGAGAGCGCGGTCACGAGGTGTCGCATGATGCCTCCTGATTGGTTTTGTGTGAAACCAATGTAGGACACGCGTGGTTACATCGCAAGCAATTTCAAAATAATTATCAGGATTTTGGTCACGTTAAAGACCAAAGCACGCCCTTCACTTCGGCGCAATGTCGCGCCGCACGCGGCGAATGTGCTGTTCGACATAGAATGCGGCCGCATCGGCATCCCCGGACACGATCGCCTCGTAGATCAACCGATGCTCGGACACGTAGAGCCGGATCCGGCCCGCGTCGTAGATGCCGTCGTCCTTCAGCCGCTTCCACAGCGGCTGATCCATCGTCTTCGCGACCTCGTCCGCGATCTTCACGATCAGCGCGTCGCCGGTCATCAGCGCGAGCTGCCGGTGGAACAGCCGGTCGCTCTCGTTCCACAGCGCGCGCTGGTGCGGATCGTCGACGTCGGTGATGGTTTCCATCTGCGCGAGATAGCGCTCGGCGCCGGGATCGGGGCGACCGTGGGCGGCCGCGAGGCGCGCGATCGCGGGCTCGAGGATCAGCCGCACGTCGAGCGTCGACGTCGGGCTGAAGTCGGCCTCGGATGCCGCGTGCGCGTCGCCGCGCTGCGCGAGCACGTCGAGCGGTGCCGCGACGACGTAAGTGCCCGAATTGCGCTTCGTGAACACGAGCCCTTCGTTCTGCAGCGCGCCGAGCGCTTCGCGCACGGCCGGCCGGCCGACCTGGAACAGCGCCGCGAGCTCGCGCTCGGACGGCAGCCGCGACTCGGCCGCGTAGCGCCCCGCGCGGATCTCGTCGCGGATCTTTTCGGCTACCTGCTCGTAGATCTGCAGCGGCCTGAAACCGCCTTCGAGTGAGTCGGGACGCGCGGACATCATCGGTTGGCTCCTGCCCGTTCGCGGGCGTGGATCTGGAATGGGTTCGCACTATAGCGGAGCGGCGCGGGCAGCGCGGCAGCGGCGAACGTTTTGGCCAGATATTAGAACCAAAATCCCCGACGCGCTTTATTTTCTGGGTTGCCGCCGCGCCAGCAAGTGGTATAGATTCGATCCACACTGCCGTGTGTCACGGTACCCGGCAGACCTGCGGCGGCCGCGGCATGCGTCCGCCGCCCACGCTCACCGACGCCCACGACGGACACGATGACCGCCTTTTCCCCGATTCCCGTTTTCGATGCGGCCGACACGGCCGCGCTGCTCGACTACCCGGCGCTGCTCGCCACGCTGAGGCAAGCGGTCGTCGACTATGCGGCGGGCGACATCGTCAGCCCCGAACGCCTGGTCGTGCCGCTGCAACGCGGCGGCGTGATGCTGTCGATGCCGTCGAGCGCCCACGACCTGGCGAGCCACAAGCTCGTGAACGTGTGTCCCGGCAACGGCGCACGCGGGCTGCCGACGATCCTCGGCCAAGTGACCGCGTACGATGCGACGACTGGCGAAATGCGCTTCGCGCTCGACGGCCCGACCGTCACCGGCCGCCGCACGGCGGCGATCACCGCGCTCGGCATCCAGGCGCTGCACGGCGCCGCGCCGCGCGACATCCTGCTGATCGGCACCGGCAAGCAGGCGGCCAATCACGCGGAAGCGCTCGCGGCGATCTTCCCTGACGCGCGCCTTCACGTGCGCGGCACGAGCGCGGACAGCGCGGCGGCCTTCTGCGCCGCCCATCGCGCGCATGCGCCGCGGCTCGCACCGCTCGACGGCGACGCGATTCCCGACGCGATCGACGCGGTCGTCACGCTGACGACGAGCCGCACGCCCGTCTACCGCGAAGCGGCGCGCGAAGGCCGGCTCGTGGTCGGCGTCGGCGCGTTCACCGCGGATGCCGCCGAGATCGACGCGAGCACGGTGCGGAGCAGCCGGCTCGTCGTCGACGATCCGGCCGGCGCGCGCCACGAAGCCGGCGACCTGATCGTCGCGCAGGTCGACTGGCAGCACGTCGCGTCGCTCGCCGACGTGCTGAACGGCACCTTCGCCCGCAGCGGCCCGCTGCTGTTCAAGAGCGTCGGCTGCGCCGCGTGGGATCTGGCCGCGTGTCGCGCCGCGCGCGACGCACTGGCCGCGCGCGAGGCCGGCTGACCCGGCCGCCCAGTCGTTCGCGCCGCTCGCGCGGCATCGCATCGTCGGATTCATACCGGCGATTTCCCGTACGCGGTGTAGGAAACGCCCTACACCGCGTCGAAGCGGCCTACATGAAGTTCCAATTCGGCCGATTTCAATTTCGGCGGCGCAACACGATACTGCCCGCATGAATGCCAGCCTGTCCCCCGCCGCACTCAGGGTGTTTCTCGTCGATCACGCGGTTGCCGTCCGCCAGCGGATCGCGCTGCTCGTCGGCGCGATCCGCGGCGTCGCCGTCGTGGGCGAAGCGGAAGACGGACAGGACGCGTGGACGCTTATCCGCATCAGCCGTGCGGACGTGGTGATCGTCGACGTGCGGCTCGCGGACGGCAGCGGTCTCGACCTGATCGGGATGCTGTCGAAGGCCGCGCCGCGCATTGTCACGATCGTGCTGACGAACCACTCGGCGCCGGCATTCAGAGAGGCATGCGCGACGGCGGGAGCCGACTACTTCTTCGACAAGACCGTCGAATTCGACGCCGCATGCCGTGTCATCGAATCCCTGGTGCACGCTCGCGTGCGCCGCCCCTGACGAGCCGGAGCGCCTCATGTCCACCGCCACCGCCTTCGCCGACGTGTCCGTCCCCCGGCCAACGATTCCGCTGCGCCCGGTCGCGCGCGCCGATACCGCCAAGCACCCGGCCGCACGCTGCTCGGCCTGCGCGATGCGCTCGATGTGCCTGCCGCCGCAACTGACGCCCGCCGAATACGGCCGCCTCGACGCGATCATCTGCACGACGCGGCAGGTTCGCCAGGGCGACGCGCTGTTCCGCACCGACGATCCGTTCCAGAGCATCTATGCGGTGCGCGCGGGTTCGTTCAAGACGGTGATGATGCATCGCGACGGCCGCGAGCACGTGACGGGCTTCCAGATCGCCGGCGAAACGCTCGGGATGGACGGCATCGGCGGCGGCCAGCACTGCTGCGACGCGATCGCGCTGGAGGACAGCGTGGTGTGCATCATCCCGTTCGGCGCGCTCGAAGCGGCGTGCCGCGAGATTAAGCCGATGCAGCACTTCCTCTACCAGATGCTGAGCAGCGAGATCGTCCGCGAATCGAGCCAGATGCTGTTGCTCGGCACGATGTCGGCCGAGCAGCGCGTCGCGCATTTCCTGCTGAACCTGTCGTCGCGGTTCGAGGCGCGCGGCTATTCGGCGACCGAATTCAACCTGCGGATGACGCGCGAGGAAATCGGCTGCTATCTCGGGATGAAGCTCGAAACCGTCAGCCGGATGTTCTCGCGGTTCCATCGCGACGCGCTCGTCGAAACGCGCGGCAAGCGCGTGCGCATCATCGACGCGCAAGCGCTCGCGCGGGTCTGACGCACGGCGCCGGACGGCCGGCGCGGCGTCACCGCGTCGCGTCGCCTGTCGCCGCGTCGCGCAGCGCGACCGTGGCGGCGCCTGCCTGCCACGCGAGCAGCGCCCGTTCGGCCTGCGCGAACGCGCGACGCAATGCGTCGTCCACGTCGGCCCCGACGCACGGCGGCAGCGACCGGAGCGTCGCGTCGCGCATCACCAGGTCCAGCCGCACGTCGTACCGGTGCGCGCCATCGGCCGCCGCGCGCGATTCGATCGCGAGATGGCAACCGTCGATCAGCGCGCGAAACCGTTCGAGTCGCACCAGTTGCGCGCCGGCTTCGGCCTCGACCGCAGCCGAACCCGTGAATCCGAGGCAGGCGATCTGCATGCCCACGCCCATGTCGTCTCTCCTGACGGGGCCGCCCGCTCGTCGACCGCCTTGCATGTACCGTCCGCCTCACGATGGGCGGCACGTGTTTCCCGTGGCGCGGCGCGCATTCTTCGATCGCTGCCGGCCGATAGTCTGCCCGCGCCGCGCTGGCGCGGGGCCGTTCATACGTTGAAGGTCTGCGACGCCTTCATCTCGATCCACGTCATGCCGGCTCGCAGCCCTTCGATCATCGCCTCGCGCTCCGTCGGATACGCGTGGCTGTGCTCGAACGTATGATGAAACCGCGCGGCGCCGGCGCCGTGCTCGACCGACACGCGGCAGCGGAATTCGCCCGATTCGCACGGGCGCGTCTCCACTTCGACCGACCAGTCGCGTTCGTGAATGTTGCCCTGCAGTGTCATGCGCCCTCCTGCGGTATCAGCCTTCGAGCCGGAAGTGCCCGCTATGCAGCAGCACCGGCCGGCCGCCGATTTCCTCCAGCATTCGCCGGGCCATCGCCTCGATGGCCGACCGATGCGCGTCGAATGCGCCCAGCAGATCGCGTTCGAGCAGCGACCGCGCGCCGAAATGGTCTTCCAGCGCCTCGGCCGTGACCGCGCACTGGACGCAACGCCCGTCGACCAGCGCCGAAAACGCGACGACCAGATCGCGCGCGCAGTATTCCGGCGGTTCGGGCGGGAAAACGATGTGCATGTGTCGGTCTGTCATCGTCGTGATGGCTCCATGACGACAGCATAGTGGCGCGCGCGGCCGCGCGCTTGATTCACGTCAATCGGTTCGCTGCGCCGCACGATCACGGTGCGGCGCCGCGCCGCCGCTTCAGCCGGCGTCGGGCTCGATCGCCGCGCCGCGCGCCGCGAGCAGTTCGCGCAGCACGCCGCGGTGGCAATGGTTTTCGTCGTCGCAGTAGCAGCCGATCGCGAACGCGGTCGTCGCCGACAGCGCGGCCAGCAGATCCAGCACCTTCGCCGCGTCGCCGTGCGCCATCTCCGCGCGGAAGTGGCGCTTGAACGCCTTCCATTCGGCGTCGGTTTCGGCGGCCTGCGCCTGTGCGACGAGTTCGGGGCTCGGCGACAGCGTCGGCAACCATACGTCATAGTAGTCGCGAGATGCGAATTCCGCCTTCGGTACGCCGCGCGGCGGCCGCCGCACCGTGCCGATCCGCAGGCCCTCGCCGGCCGCGCGCGGCGTGCCGAGCTGGATGATCCGGATGCCCATGTCGCTCCTCTGCCTCCCTGTCCCGCATGCGATCCCGTGATCGTACCGCCGCGCTTGCCCATGCGTCAGCCGGGCATCGCACATGACCGCGGCCGCCCAACAAAAAACCGGCTGCGCCCGCGACGGGACACAGCCGGTTCTTCATCTTGGCGCACCGCCGCGCCGCGCTCAGACGCCGCTCTTCAGCACCTTGCCGATCGCATCCGCGACGATGCCGACGTTCGAGTCGTTCAGGCCCGCCACGCACATCCGGCCCGAACGCAGGATGTACACGCCGTGCACTTCGCGCAGCGCGTCGACCTGCGATTCGGTCAGGCCCGTGTACGTGAACATCCCGCGCTGCTTCACGTAGCGCGTGAGCGCTTCGCCGCTCACGTGGTCGCGCAGGCCGTCATGGATCGACTGGCGCATCCGCGCGATGCGGCGGCACATCGCCGACAGTTCCTCTTCCCACTGCTTGCGCAGCGCCGGCGTGCCGAGCACGGCCGCGACGACTTTCGCGCCATAGGTCTGCGGATTGCTGTAGTTCGAGCGCACGGCGCCGGCCAATTGGCCGAGCACGCGCTCGGCCGCGGCCGCGTCCTCGCAGACGACGCTCAGGCCGCCCACGCGCTCGCCATACAGCGAGAAGTTCTTCGAGAACGAGTTCGCGACGAGCGTCGGCACGCCGCGGCGGGCCAGCTCGCGCACCGCGAACGCGTCCGCGTCGAGGCCCGCGCCGAAGCCCTGGTACGCCATGTCGACGAACGGCAGCAGCCCGCGCGCCTCGATCACGTCGATCAGCTTCTCCCACTGGCCTTCGTCGAGATCGACGCCGGTCGGATTGTGGCAGCACGCGTGCAGCAGCACGATGCTGCGCGCCGGCAGCGCGTCGATCGCCGCGAGCATCGCGTCGAACTTCAGGCCGCCCGTGGCTTCGTCGTAGTACGGATACGTGTTCACCGTGAAGCCGGCGCGCTCGAAGATGAAGCGATGGTTTTCCCAGCTCGGATCGCTGAGCCACACCTGCGAATCCGGGAAATAGCGCTTCAGGAAATCGGCGCCCACCTTCAGCGCGCCCGAGCCGCCGAGCGTCTGCAGCGTCGCGATGCGGCCGGCCGCGCGGGCCGGATGATCGGCGCCGAACACAAGCGATTGCACGGCGTCGCGGTATGCGGCCAGGCCGACCATCGGCAGGTACGGCTTCGGGCCGCTGTCGCGCTGCAGCGCGGTTTCGGCTTCGCGCACCGCGCCCAGCACCGGAATCCGGCCTTCGGCGTCGAAATAGATCCCGATGCTCAGGTTGACCTTCTGGTCGCGCGGATCTTTCTGGAAGTTCTCGTTGAGCGTCAGGATCGGGTCGCCCGGGTACGCGTCGATGTGTTCGAACATGGCTTGAGTCGGTCTCGTTTGGAAGAATGGTCGGTCGTGGCCTGCATCAGCGTGCGGAAGCGCCGTCGTGCACCGCAAAGCCGGCATTCTTCTGACGGAAGCGATACCCGATCGCGAGCACCGCGAGCCATACCGGGATCAGGTACACCGACAGGCGGAGATCCGGCGTCAGGTACATCACGACGAGAATGCCGGCCATGAATGCCAGGCACAGGTAATTCGTGAAAGGATAGCCCAGACTGCGGAAGGAAGTCTGCTCCCCGGCAGCACGCTTGGCCTGGCGGAACTTCAGGTGAATCACCGTGATCATCGCCCAGTTGATGATCAGCGCCGACACGACGAGGCCCATCAGCACCTCGAACGCCTTGCCCGGCATGAAGTAGTTGACCAGCACGCACACGCCGGTCGCGAGCGCCGACGCGCCGAGCGCGGCGAGCGGGATGCCGCGCTTGTTGACCGAGCACAGCACCTTCGGCGCATTGCCCTGTCGCGCGAGGCCGAACAGCATCCGGCTGTTGCTGTACACGCCGCTGTTGTAGACCGACAGCGCGGCCGTCAGCACGACGACGTTCAGCACGTTCGCGACCAGGTTGCTGCTCAGCGCGTGGAAGATCAGCACGAACGGGCTGCCGCCGGTGACGACCTTCTCCCACGGATACAGCGACAGCAGCACGGCCAGCGCGCCGATGTAGAAAATCAGGATGCGGTAGATGACCTGGTTGGTCGCGCGCGGAATGCTGCGCTTCGGATCGTCGGCTTCGGCCGCGGTGATGCCGATCAGCTCCAGCCCGCCGAACGAGAACATGATCGCGGCCATCGACATCACGAGCCCGGACACGCCGTTCGGGAAGAAACCGCCGTGCTGCCACAGGTTCGCGATGCTCGCTTCAGGCCCCGCATGGCCGCTCGCGAGCAGCCAGCCGCCGAAGCCGATCATCCCGACGATCGCGGCGACCTTGATGATCGAGAACCAGAACTCCGTCTCGCCGTACGATTTCACGCTGGCCAGGTTCAGCAGGTTGATCGCGACGAAGAACACCAGCGCCGACACCCAGGTCGGCACGCCGGGCCACCAGTACTGCACGTAGATCCCGACGGCCGACAGCTCGGCCATGCTGACGAGGATGTACAGCACCCAGTAATTCCAGCCGGACAGGAAGCCGGTGAAGTGGCCGACGTATTTGTTCGCGAAGTAGCTGAACGAGCCGGCGACGGGCTCGTCGACGACCATCTCGCCGAGCTGGCGCATGATGAAGAACGCGACGATGCCGGCCACCGCATAGCCGAGCAGCACGGACGGGCCGGCCATCCTGATCGTCTGCGCGATGCCGAGGAACAGCCCCGTGCCGAGCGCGCCGCCGAGCGCGATCAGCTGGATGTGCCGGTTCTTCAGCCCGCGCTTCAGGCCGTCGCTCTCGTTTCCAGAAACCATGTCTTCTCCATTCTGCCCGCCTCCGCCGGAAGCGGTGCGGCGCGCCTCGGTGTGCCGGGCGCTGTTTTGCTGTGCCGGCGACCGTTCGTGGGGGCGCCGGGTTGGGGACTGCAATCTTCGCGTGCGGCCGCAACCGATCCGCGTCAGCGGGCCGGCCAGACTGGCCGCCGAGTCGCCCGCTCACGCCGCACTGCTGCGGCCGCACACGA
Organism: Burkholderia sp. APQ4-4ca; assembly: GCF_057837105.1. Taxonomy (NCBI): domain Bacteria; kingdom Pseudomonadati; phylum Pseudomonadota; class Betaproteobacteria; order Burkholderiales; family Burkholderiaceae; genus Burkholderia; species Burkholderia sp. APQ4-4ca. The sequence goes on from NZ_JBYQCG010000076.1 coordinate 73,062, forward strand.
AAATCCGGCGTCAGTTTAGCGTCGCGACCGCGAAATCGGGTTGCGTAACCCGCTCATGCAAACCCTACATTATGAGATAAGATTGCATCCGGGAGACGAATGAGGAAACAAAAATGCCTGACCCGGTTCTCGATCGTATCGATCGCCAGTTGCTGTCGGTGCTGCAGGAGAACGGCCGCGCGTCGAATCTCGATCTGGCGAAGGCCGTGGGGCTGTCACCCGCGCAGACGTTGCGACGTCACCGGCGGCTGGAGGAAATCGGCGCGATCCGCCGCTACGAAACCCGGCTTTGCCCCGACACCCTCGGCTTCGGCGTCACCGCGTTCGTGCACGTGACGATGGAGCGCGGGCATATCCGCGATTTGTCGAAATTCCAGAAGCTCGTGTCGGATCTCGCGCAGATCCAGGAATGTTTCTCGGTGACGGGCGACATCGACTACGTGCTGAAAGTCGTCGCGCACGATCTGAAGGGGCTGTCGCGATTCCTGCTCGAGACGCTGATGCGCATTCCCGGCGTGAGCGGCGTGCATTCGAGCGTATGCCTCGACGAAATCAAGTGTACGAGTGCGATGCCGGTGGAAAGCTGACCCACCCGGCCGGCGCGTACCAGGCGGATGCGTTCACCGCACCACCTCGAACGCACTGATCAACAACGCGCCCGACGCGATCACCGCGCAACCGGCCGCCCGGCGCGGCGTCAGCCGCTCGCCGAGATACACGCGCGCAATCAGCGCCGCGAACACCACGCTCGTTTCCCGCAGCGCCGACACCGGCCCCATCGGCGCGCGATCCATCGCCCAGATCACGATGCCGTACGCGAGCGCCGCGAATACCCCGCCGCAGGCGGCCTTCGCCGTCTCGCCAACCGCCTGCGTCAGCCGCAACGGCCCGGCCCGCAGCCGGTAGTAAGCGGCCATCATCGCGCCGGTCAGCACGAACATCCACGCGGTATAGCCGACCGTGCTGCCGCTCTCGCGCACACCGATCCCGTCCACCACGCTATATGCCGCGATCGACACGCCGGTCGCGACCGCGGTCGGCAGCACCTGCATCATCCGGTGTTGCGCGCCGCGTCCGCGCTCCAGCCCGATCGCCATGATGCCCGCGCAAATCAGCACGAGCCCGCATTGCGCGCCGACGTTCAGGCGCTCGCCCGCGAACGCCGCCGCGCCGAGCGTGACGAGCAGCGGCGCCGTGCCGCGCGCGACCGGGTACGCGACGCTCAGGTCGCCATGCTCGTACGCGCGGACGAGCAGCAGCGTATAGACGACGTGGATTACGGCCGACGCGACCACGCAGGGCCAGCTCGCGGGTGCGATCGGCGCGGCGGCCGGGAGGAACAGCAGCGCGAACAGCCCGATCGCGATCTGCAGCACCGTCGCCGAGCGCAGCCGGTCGCCGCTGCTGCGCACCAGCGCATTCCATGACGCATGCAGGAACGCCGCGCACAGAACGGCAAACAGAACGGGGATCGGCACGCTGAAACCTCGCTGACGGGTGGGAGGGCCGCGCGGCGCGCGGCAGGCGTCCATCGTATGAACGCGTCACCGGATTGTCAAAAACGCGACGCTCGACGCGCCGTCAACGTTCCAGCCGCGTGCTCCCATCGCCCGCCCGGCAATGCTTGCGCCGCAAGCAGCCGCCACGCCACGACATGTGACGCGGAGGTTGCGGGCGCCCCATCCCTTTCCATTCTCTTTCGTCTCGCGCCGCACCGTAATGAAACCGATACCGGAGCGCAACCGTCGCGAAAACACTCCGTCCCCATATCTTCACATGCGGCTGTTCCAATGCGCGTGCTCTCTCGCGAGCTTCGCGCCGAACCGACACGGCGACGGGGCCGCTCTCCACCACCGAAGACCTTTTGGAGTTTCCCGATGTTCCGTCAAGCCTTGCTCGTCACTGCCTGCGCAGCCGCAGCGCTGGCGCTGTTCGCCTGCGGCGGCAGCGACGATTCCACGCCGACGCCCGCCGTGTCGTCGCAGGATGCGCTGCAGACCGCCACGCCGATCAAGCACGTCGTCGTGATCTACGGCGAAAACGTGTCGTTCGATCACTATTTCGGCACCTACCCGAACGCGTCGAACCCGGCCGGCGAACCGGCGTTCACCGCAAAGGCCGGCACGCCGGCGATCAACGGGCTGACGGGCACGCTGCTCACCGCGAACCCGAACTTCACGAACACGGCCAACGGCACCGACGCGGCGAACCCGTTCCGTCTCGACCGCACGCAGGCCGCGACCGCCGACCAGAACCACGCGTACACGGCCGAACAGCAGGCCGAGGACAACGGCCTGGCGGACCTGTTCCCGAAATACACGGGCAAGGGCTCGTCCGGCGGCGCCGGCGCATTCGGCACGAAGGGCCAGGTGATGGGCTACTTCGACGGCAACACGGTGACCGCGCTGTGGAACTACGCGCAGCGCTTCGCGATGAGCGACAACACGTTCACGACGGGTTACGGCCCGTCGACGCCGGGCGCGCTGAACCTGATCGCCGGCCAAACCAACGGGATGCAGATCGTCAAGACCTCGAAGCAGCCGTCCACGCTCGCCGCCACGTCGTACTACATCAACGACGGCCAGACGGGTTACACGATGATCAACGACGTCGATCCGGGTTACGACGTGTGCTCGAGCAAGACCGACCAGGCGATGATGACCGGCAAGAACATCGGCGACCTGCTGAACGCGGCCAAGATCACGTGGGGCGGCTTCATGGGCGGCTTCAACCTCTCGACGACGAACGGCAACGGCACGACGGGCTGCGCGCGCAGCACGGTCGCCACCGCCGTGAACGCCGCGACGGCCGACTACATCCCGCACCACAACTGGTTCCAGTACTACGCGTCGACCGCCAACCCGCAACACACGCGCCCGAGCTCGATCGCGGCGATCGGCTCCAGCGTCCAGACCGACGGCAAGACGGCTGAACCGGCGAATCACCAGTACGACAGCGACGACTTTTTCGCGGCAGTGAAAGCCGGCAACTTCCCGTCGGTCAGCTTTCTGAAGGCACCGGCCGCGCAGGACGCCCACGCTGGCTACTCGGATCCGCTCGACGAGCAGGTGTTCGTGACGAAGGTGGTCAACTTCCTGCAGCAGCAGCCGGACTGGCAGAACACCGCCGTGATCGTCACCTATGACGACTCGGACGGCTGGTACGACCACGTGTACACGCCGCCGACGCACGCGTCGTTCGATGCCGTCGATCAGCTCAACGGCGCCGGAAAGTGCGGCACCGGCACGGCTGACGCAGGCTTGGCCGGGCAGCCGGTCAACGGCCGCTGCGGCCCGGGTGTCCGTATCCCGTTCGTCGTCATTTCGCCGTACGCCAAGCAGAACTACGTCGATCACACGATGCTCGACCAGGCGTCCGTCGTGCGCTTCATCGAGGACAACTGGCTCGGCGGCCAGCGTATCGGCGGCGGTTCGTTCGATGCGACGGCCGGCGACCTGCGCAACCTGTTCGACTTCACGTCGAAGCCGAACACGTCGCCGCTGTATCTCGACCCGACGCTCGGCACCGCACTGAGCGCGGCCCCGGCGATCTGACCGGTACTGCCTGACCGCATGGCCGGCGCGTCACGCGCCGGCCGTTTCCATTTCAACGCGTCGCTTCGTGCGGCGCCCGATTTTCGAACGACAGCATGACAGCTCGCTCCGCGTTTCCGTCTCCCGATGCCGCCGGCACGCCCGCGCCGCGCGCCCTTTCCCGCCTGCCGCGCCGCGCGGCGTTCGTGCTCGGCGCGGCCGTGCTCGGCTATGCCGCGTTCGCGATCGCGTTTCCCGCGCGGGTGCCGGCGGCGATCGGCACCGTGGTCGCCGACTGGACCGGCGCGAACCCGCATCCGGTCGTGCTGCAGCGGCCCGCCGCGCAGCCGCTGTCCGCGGTCGCGCAGCTCGGCCGCGCGCTGTTCAACGATCCGTCGCTGTCGGCGTCGGGCAAGCAGTCGTGCGCGTCGTGCCACAGCCCCGATCATGCGTACGGCCCGCCGAATGGGCTCGACGTGCAGCCGGGCGGCCTCGCGATGACGCAGCAGGGCTATCGTCCGCCGCCGTCGCTGATGTACCTGTACCGCCAGCCGAACTTCAGCATCGGCCCCGATGCCGGCGAAAACGATGCCGCGCCGAGCGTCGCGCAGCAGGCCACGGCGGCGGCCGGCGTCGTCAAGGCGCAGAAGGTGGCGGGCACGGCGGCCGCGCCGCAGCTCGTGCCGCAGGGCGGGATGTTCTGGGACGGCCGCGCCGATACGCTGCAGCAGCAGGCGTTCGGCCCGCTGCTGAATCCGGTCGAGATGGCGAATGCGAGCGTCGACGAGGTCGCCCGCAAGCTTGCGCAGTCGTCGCATCGCGCGCAGATCGAGCAGTTGTTCGGGCCGCGCGTGTTTTCCACCCCGCAGCTCGCGGTGTCGGAGGCGATGTTCGCGATCGCGCGGTATCAGGTCGAGGATCCGTCGTTCCATCCGTACGACAGCAAGTACGACCGCTGGCTCGAAGGCCGCGCGCGCCTCACGCAGGCCGAGTTGCGCGGGCTGCGCCTGTTCAACGATCCGGACAAGGCGAATTGCGCGGGTTGCCACCTGTCGAAACCCGGCAAGGACGGGCTGCCGCCGATGTTTACCGATTACCAGTACGAGGCGCTCGGCGCGCCGCGCAACCGGGCGCTGGCGCAGAACCGCAACCCGGCGTTCTACGATCTCGGCGTGTGTGGGCCGTTCCGCGACGACCTGAAGGACCAGACGCAGTATTGCGGGATGTTCCTGACGCCGACGCTGCGCAATTCGGCGACGCGCCACGTGTTCTTCCACAACGGCGTGTTCCATACGCTCGATCAGGTGATGGCGTTCTACAACGAGCGCAGCATTTCGCCGCAGAAGTTCTATTCGCGCGGCGCGGACGGCAAGGTCGACGAATACGACGACATTCCGCCGAAATATCGCGCGAACGTCGACGTGACCGACGCGCCGTTCGATCGCAAGCCGGGCGACAAACCCGCGATGACGGCGCAGGACATCAAGGATATCGAGGCGTTTCTCGGCACGCTGACGGACGCCCCGGCGCAGCACTGAGCCGCCGGCCGGGCGCCGCGACGGGTCAGCAGCGCGCGCGGATGCACAGGAAGGCCGGCGCCAGCGACAGCTCCGCATGGAGCCGTTCGGATACGGCCTTCATCTCCGGCAGCGGCGTCGGTTCGACGAAGCGGTCGAGCCGCCAGCCGCCGTCGGCCACCGCGTTCAGGATGTCGGCGAGCGGCCGCCGCCACGCTTCGACGTAGGGCCGCGGTTCGCCGAACCCCGACCAGTGGAAACCGAAGCGTGACGTGTCGAAGTACGTGCCGTCGCCGCGCGTGCGTTCGTCCATCCAGTCGCGCATCGGATGCGCCATCGAGAACACGAGCGTCCCTCCGGGGCGTGCGACGCGCCGAAATTCACGCAGCGTCGGCGCGAGGTCGCGCACGTAGTCGAGCGCGAGCGAGCACAGCACCTTGTCGACCGATGCGTCGGGCAGCCACGCGAGCGGCGCTTCGAGGTCGCCTTCCGTGACGTCGACCGCCAGCCCCGCGCAACGGGTTCGCGCGAGCGCAACCATCTCCGGCGTCACGTCGAACGCACGCACGGTCGCGCCGTGACCGGCGAGATGCGCGCTGCAGATGCCGGGCCCGCAGCCGGCGTCGAGCACCGTCAGGCCGTCGACGTCGCCGAGCAGCGCCATCGTGGCCGGTCGCTCGTAGAGCGCGTTGTGCGCCTTCGTCGGCGCGATGTCCGCATAGCGTTGCGCGAAGCTCGCGTACGCGCAGCGGCCGGGTGATGCGTTCGGTTCGGTCGGTTCGTTCATGCGGTATCCGTCGGTCGAAACGGGGCAGACCGATTCTGCCCGATCGGATAACGGATGGCGACTGCCGTCACGCCTGCGTCAGGACAGACTGTCGAGCAAGCGATACCACGCGACGCCGGCCGCGATATAGAAGCGCTGCAGCCCGTGCAACGGGATCGGCCGGATCGGCGTGACCCGAAACGGCAGCGGCAGTTGCGCATCGCCCGACAAATGGGCGGCCAGATGCTTGCCGAGCGTCGTCGCCATCGCGATGCCGCGGCCGTTGTAGCCGAGCGCGATCGTCACGCCCGGCGCGGGCTCATGCACGTGCGGCAGAAAATCCGCGGTGATCGCCACGCGCCCCGCCCAGCGGTATTCGAACCGAACACCCTTCAGTTGCGGATACAACAGCGTCGTCGCGCGTTCGAGGTGGCGCCAGTCGCTCGGCGCGCGCGGGTCGGCAAACGGGCCGCGGCCGCCCATCAGCAAGCGCCCGGCCGCGTCACGGCGGAAGTACAGCAGCAGGCGCCGCGCATCCGATGCGACCTCGCCGCCGGCGAGGATGTCGCGACCGAGCGCCGGCGCGAGCGGTTCCGTCGCGACGATGAAGCTGTTCGCGGCGATCACCGACTGGCGCAAGCCGGGCCATAGCCCGTCGGTGTAGCCGTTGGTCGCGATCACGACGCGCTCGGCCGACAACGTCGCGCCGCCGGACGTCGCGATCCGCCAGCGGCCGTCGGCACGTGTCAACCCGACGGCGCGGGTCGAGCCGTGCACGACCGCCCCACTCGCCTGCGCGGCGCGCACCAGGCCGCGCGTATAGCTGAGCGGCTGCACGCTGCCCGCGCGGCGATCGATCCAGCCGCCCGCATACGCAGGCGTGCCGAGCCGCCGCGCGACGTCGTCGCGGCTCAGCACGTCGACCGGCGCGCCGCGCGCGGCCCACTGCTGCGCACGGCGCGCGACCGTGTCGAGCATCGCGGCGGTCGGCGCCGGCTGGATCCAGCCGGCGCGACGCGCATCGCAGTCGATTCCGTGCCGCGCGATCAGGTCGAACACGGTATCGGCCGCGCCGCCGACGATGCCGGCAAGCCGCTCGCCAGTCTCGTCGCCGAACCGGCGGACCAGTTCGTCCGGATCGTATTTCAGCCCTGGAATCACTTGCCCGCCGTTACGGCCCGATGCGCCCCAGCCCGGCTGCGCGCCGTCGATCACGCGGACGTTGGCGCCGCGTTCGGCCAGATGAAGTGCCGTCGACAAGCCCGTGAAGCCGGCGCCGACGATCGCCACGTCGCACGATACGGACGCATCGAGCGCGGGCGTATCCGGGGCCGGTGCGGCGGTCGCCGCCCACAGCGAATCCGGCCATCCGGGTGCCGCGTTCGTTGCGCTCATGTTCGATCCGGGTGATCGGCGCCGTCCGACGCCAGCAGACGACGCAGGAATTCCTGCGTGCGGGGATGGGCCGGCTGGGTCAGCACGTCGCGCGCAGGCCCGCTTTCGCAGATTGTGCCGTCGTGCAGGAAGCACACGCGGTCGGCCACCTCGCGCGCGAATGCCATTTCGTGCGTGACGACCACCATGGTCATCCCGTCGCGGGCGAGCCCGCGCATCACGCCGAGCACTTCGCCGACGAGCTCGGGATCGAGCGCCGACGTCGGCTCGTCGAACAGGATCGCCTGCGGCGCCATCGCGAGTGCGCGTGCGATCGCGACGCGCTGCTGCTGCCCGCCCGACAACTCCGACGGATACGCATTCATCCGGTGCGAAAGCCCGACCTTGTCGAGCAGCGCGCGGGCCTGCTCGCGCGCTTGGGCCACCGGCACGCGCCGAACGTGCACCGGCCCTTCCATCACGTTCTCGAGCGCCGTGCGGTGCGCAAACAGGTTGAAGCGCTGGAATACCATGCCGACCCGCATCCGCAGTTCGTGGATCCGCTTCGAATGCGCGTCGACCTTCACGCCGTCGATCGTGATCGACCCTTCGTCGTAGGTCTCGAAGCCGTTGATACAGCGCAGCACGGTCGACTTGCCGGACCCGGACGGCCCGATCAGGCACACGACCTCCCCCTGCCGCACGTCGAGGCTCACGCCCTTCAGCACCGCGTGCTGCTGAAACCGCTTGTGTATCGAATCGATCCGGATCATGCGCCTCTCCTCAGTGCGAGCCGCTTGCCGAGCCGGTTCACGCCGAACATCAGCGGCAGGCCGAGCGCGAGATACAGCAGCGCGACGAGCGTGTAGACGCTCATGTTCTGGAACGTCGACGATGCGATCAACTGGCCGGCGCGCGTGATCTCGGCGACCGTGATCGTCGACGCAACCGACGAATCCTTCAGCAGCATCACCAGCGTGTTGCCGTACGGCGGCAGCGCGATGCGAAACGCCTGCGGCAACACCACGCGCCGCATGATCATCGGGCCGCGCATGCCGATCGCGTGCGCGGCTTCGATCTGGCCGTGGTCGATCGCCTCGATGCCCGCGCGGAAGTTCTCGGCCTGATACGCCGAGTACGCGATGCCGAGGCCCAGCACGCCGGCCTGGAACGCCGACAGTTGCACGCCGAGATCGGGCAGCACGAAGTACATGTAGAACAGCTGCACGATGATCGGCAGCCCGCGGATCACGTTGATGATCGAGCTGCCGGCCGTCGAGACGGCACGATGGCGCGACACCTTCAGCAGCGCGAGGATCAGCCCGAGCACCGAGCTGAGCACGAATGCGCATGCGGTGATCTCGATCGTGACCACCGCGCCCTTCAGCAGGATCGGCAGGAAATCGATCGCGTTCTGAAAAAACATGAGGTCTCCTATGCGACGACCGGACGGCGCGCCGCGATGGATGCCCGCGACGCGCGGGCGATGCGGGTCGGGAGTCGAGCGACGACGCTCAGCTCATGTGCCACTTCTGCAAGATCTGCTGCAGCGTGCCGTCGGTCTTCATCTTGCGGATCGCGCCGTTGAGCTGTTCGAGCGTCGCTGTATCGCCCTTGCGCACGATGAAACACACCTGCCCCTTCACGACGCTCTGGTATTCGGGCACGAGCCGCACCTGGCGATTGACGCCGTGCTCGATCTGGTACGCGACGATCGGCTGGTCGGCGAAGCCGGCCTTGATGCGTCCGAGCGCGACGTCGCGCATGATGTCCGCGATCGAATCGTAGGTCCGGACTTCCTTGAAGATGCCCTTCTTGTTGAGCGCGTCGACGAACGCCGTGCCGACCTGCGCGCCGACCACCTGGCCCTTGAAATCGTCCATCGACGTATAGCGGCCCGGGTCGTCGGCCTTCACGATCAGGCCTTCACCGAACGAATAGACGGTGTCGGAGAAATCGACGACCTGCTGGCGCGCCGGCGTCTTCAGCATCGCGGCCGAGATGATGTCGATCTTCTGCGTGGTGAGCGACGGGATCAGCGCCGAGAACACGGTCTGCTGCACGTCGACGCGAAACCCGGCCGACTTCCCGGCCGCGGTGATCGCATCGACCATCATCCCCTGGATCGAATTGCTCTTGACGTCGAGAAACGTGAACGGCACGCCGGTGGCCGTCGCGCCGACCTTCAGCGTGGGCTCGGCCGCAACGGCACCCGCCGATGCCGTGGAGAGTGCGATACAGGTGGCGAAACCGGCGGCCAGTGCGCCGAACCGCTTGATGAACGGAACCATGGTGACTCCTCCTCGAATAATCCGGGCGCCGGCCGGTCGCTGATCGACGCTGCGACGATGACTTGATCTTAAAACGAATCAAAAATATCGCAAATAGATTTTTGCGTATCGATATTCGATACGATATGATGTGATATCGAATTGATCCCACCCCTCGCCATGGACACGTCGCCCGACCAAGCAAACGATCTGCTGTTCAACCAGTCGCTGGAAAAAGGGCTGAACGTGCTGCGCGCGTTCAGCGCGAAGCGGCGCACGATGACGCTGGCGGAAGTGGCCGACGCGGCGGGGATGACGAAAAGCTCCGCGCAGCGGATGGTCTATACGCTCGAGAAGCTCGGCTACATCCGCAAGCATCCGGTCACGCGGCGCTACCAGCTCACGCCGCACGTGATGCGGATCGGCTTCAACTATCTCGCGGCCGATACGTTGATCGACGTCGCGAATCCGTTCCTGTCCGAGCTCACGAACCTGACCGGCGAAACCACCAATCTCACCGAGCCGGACGAGGATGAAATGGTGTACGTCGCGCGTTTCGTGTCGACGAAGTTCGTGCCGATCCACATGCCGATCGGCAGCCGCATCCCGATGTACTGCACCGGCTCCGGCCGCGCGTTCCTGAGCGCGTTGCCGCCGGAAGAAGCACGTATGCGGCTCGACGGCATGGCGCGCACGCCGCATACGCCGCGCACGGTCACCGCGCTCGACGATCTCGTCGCGTTGCTCGACGGCGCGCGGCGCGAAGGCTACGCGACCAACCAGGAAGAACTGTTCATCGGCGACATGTCGATCGCGGCGCCCGTGCTCGGCAGCCAGGGGCAGCCGGTCGCGGCCGTGCACGTGGTCGCGCCGACGAGCCGCTGGACGTTCGACGACGCGCGTCGCAAGCTCGCGCCGGCGGTAATCGACTGCGCGCGCGGGATCAGCAATTCGATCCGGACGCTTGAGTAGCGTCGATGAAATGGCATGCGGCGCGCCGTTGCATTGAAGTTTTGGAGGCAAGTTCGTGAGCCGGCCTCGGGCGAGGTTTGTACGACGCCTTCGCCACGGCCATCGTCGGTTGAAACGCGATGCACACCAACGCGGCAGCGATCCGGACTCCCCTCATGACAGGCTCCAGAAATTTGCGCGATCGGTACGATGGTTTTGCCAGCCAATCCACTCCGAGACGGAATTGAGGCGTCAGCGTTGCATGCTCTTCCCGTACCCGCGCAACGCCCCCAGATACGCCACGTCGTGGATGAATCGCGGCGATCGTCGATGCGTATTCGAGTCCTGGGGTAAGCCCGCTAGCGGGCAACCGCCTCCGGCGTGCTGACGGCGGCGATCGCTGTCGCTCGCCGCTCCGCCAGCTTCTGCGCAAGCCGGTACGCGACAAGCGAGCCCGCCACGGCCAGCAGCATGGGCACGAGGCTGTCGTGATTCGCACGCGTGAATTCGAGCATCAATACGACGGCCGTGATCGGCATCTGCATCGACGCGGCAAGAAACGCGGTCGCGCCGATCAGTGCGCATCCGCCGAGCGATGCGCCCGGCCACACCGCGCTCCACAGTCCGCCGAGCACGACCCCGAGCAACGCGCCGTTCGCGAGACCCGGCGTCAGCAGCCCGCCTTCCGCGCCGGCCCGCAGGCTGCCGGCCTCGATCAGCACCTTCAGCACGAGCAACGTCGCGGCGAAACCGATCGTCAGCGTGCCGTCGAAACCGAGCGACGCCGGGCCCTTGCCGTTGCCGAGCAGTTGCGGAAACCCCATCGCAAGCACGCCGATCACCGCGAAATTGAGCAGCGCGAACACCGGCAGCCGCCAGTCCTTCGGCGCGTTCGCCCGCGCGCGGCTCGTGAGCCGGACGAAACCGTACGCGGCGAAGCCGAACAGCGGCCCGCAGACGATCGACCATGCGACGAGCGGCGTGCTCAGCACGAACGCCGGCACCGTGTACTGATGCTCGTTGCCGAGGCCGATCCATGCGACGACCGCCGCGATCGCGGACGTGACGACCGCCACGATCAGCGCCCGCAATTCGAACGTGCCGAGCAGCACCTCGAGCACGAAGATCGCACCGCCGAGCGGCACGTTGTAGACGGCCGCGAGCCCCGCGCCGGCGCCGCACGCGACCATCAGCCGGCAGTCGTCGGGCGTGAGTCGCGCCGCGTGGGCAAACCGCCCGGCGAGCAGCGAACCGATCTCGCGCGGCGCGACTTCGCGACCGAGCGGCGAGCCGAGCGCGACGGTGACGATCTGCAACAGCGCATGAACCGTCGTGCTGACGAACGGCATCCGAGGATCGGCAGCACGCACCGCTCGACGGATGCTGACGAGCGGCCGGCCATACCGGTAAAGCGCCCACCAGCCGCCGCCGGCGACGATCCCGCAGCCGGCCAGCACCGCCAACCGGCGCAACGGCTCGGCCGCGGTCACGCCAGTGAGGAAGCTCTCAGGCCCGATCACGTGCGCGAGGCTGTAGCCGTACGCGAGGTGCTGGATCGCATGCAGCAGCAGCGCGAGCAGCATGCCGCCGAGGCCCGCGCCGAGGCCGGTCAGGACAGTGACGGCGGCCATGCGCGCGAACGGACTGGCGGTCGGCGAAGCAGCAACGGGGGCGGACGGAAGATCGAGGCGCATGGGGTCGGCGAACGAAGAGGGAAAAGGACGGTGCGCAAAGGGGCACGCCGTCGTCAGGACCGAATCGTAGGCCCCGGCCTCTCATGAGACAAACGTATTTTTCGAATCGACTGATGTATTTTACGAATACTTGACGCCCAGCGGGCCACGACGGCCCGCCTTCCGCATCAATCCGGATACGTAATGCGCTCCGGTTCACGCCGCATGATGACTTCCCCGTGTCGCACCGACAGCGTGGCCTTCGCCTGCCGGCGCACGGCTTCGTAGTCGCTGTCCGCGTCGAGCACGACCAGATTGGCCGGCCGCCCGACCGCGATGCCGTAGCCATCGCCGAGATGCATCGTCGTCGCGCTGTGGTCGGTCACGAAGTCGAGGCAGCGCTGCAAATCCTGGTAACCCATCATGTGGCAGATGTGAAGGCCCGCGTCGAGCACGCGCAGGATGTTGCCGTTGCCGAGCGGATACCACGGGTCCTTGATCGAATCCTGCCCGAAGCACACGTTGATCCCGGCACGGTCGAGTTCCGCGACGCGCGTGACGCCGCGCCGCTTCGGAAACGTGTCGAAGCGTCCTTGCAGATGGATGCTCTCGGTCGGGCACGAGATGAAGTTCAGCCCCGCCCGCTTCAGCAGCCGGAACAGCTTCGAGCAGTACGCGTTGTCGTACGAACCCATCGCGGTCGTGTGGCTCGCGGTGACGCGCGCCCCCATGCCGCGCACGCGCGCTTCTTCCGCGAGCACTTCGAGAAAGCGCGAATGCGGATCGTCGGTCTCGTCGCAGTGCACGTCGACGAGGCAGCCCGTGCGTTCCGCGAGATCCATCAGGAAGCGGATCGAGCTGACGCCCTGCTCCCGCGTGTTCTCGAAATGCGGGATCCCGCCGACGACGTCCGCGCCGAGTTCGATCGCCTGCTCCATCAGCGCGCGGCCGCCGTCGAACGATTCGATGCCCTCCTGCGGGAACGCGACGATCTGCAGGTCGATCAGCCCGCGCGCCTCGTCCTTCACTTCCAGCATCGCCTTCAGCGCGGCGAGCGTCGGATCGGTCACGTCGACGTGCGTGCGCACGTGCTGGATCCCGTGGTCGCGCAACATGCCGATCGCCGCATGCGCACGCGCCTTCGTGTCCTCGTGCGTGATCGTCGCCTTGCGCTCGGCCCAGCGCTCGATGCCCTCGAACAGCGTGCCGCTCATGTTCCACGCGGGTTCGCCGGCCGTCAGCACCGCATCGAGGTGGATATGCGGTTCGACGAGCGGCGCGATCGCGAGCCGGCCGCCGCCGTCGATATGGTCGGGGTTCGTCGACGCGACCGGTGCGATTTGCGCATCGATCCGCGCGATCTTGCCGGCATCGATGCCGATCGTGAACAGGCCGTCGCGGCCGCGCAGGCGTACGTTGAACAGGTTCATGGGGTGGCCTCTTGTCGTATGCGTTGACACGGTCGCGCGATCTGCATCGGCGGCCGTGCGGTCCGGGCGACCAGTATGGAGGAAAAGCGGCGATGCGCGCACGTACCGCGCATGTTGCATCGACACGACAGCCGGGCCGCGCCGGACGGAAGCCGCGGGCCGGCCGTCGCGCAGGAACCGCCGGCCGGCGCGGGCGCATCGCGTCGTGTCGGTTTTGTGAACGACTCTTGCAGGATCCGGAACAGTGCGCTCGCGGCCGCTTGGCCCGTGCGCGCGACGCGCATTCCTATACTTGCGCCGAACTTTGGTTTCCCGTCCCACACGCAGGAGCTTGATGATGCAAAAAACCCTGATCGCCGGCGCGTGCGCCGCCGCCCTGTTCGCGCCGCTCGCCCACGCGCAGAGCTCGGTCACGCTGTACGGCCTGATCGACGCCGGCATCGCCTATACCAACAACGTGAACGGCGCGTCGCAGTGGCGCATGGCGACCGGCACGATCAACGGCAGCCGCTTCGGCCTGCGCGGCACCGAGGATCTCGGCGGCGGCCTGAAGGCGCTGTTCGTGCTCGAGAACGGCTTCAACGCGAACAACGGCGGGCTCGGCCAGGACGGCAAGCTGTTCGGCCGTCACGCGTATGTCGGCCTGAGCCAGGCCGGCTACGGCACGCTGACGCTCGGCCGGCAGTACGACACGATGGTCGACTTCGTCGCGCCGCTGTCCGCGACGTCCGGCGATTTCGGCGATGCAGGCTTCGCGCATCCGTTCGACAACGACAACCTGAACCACTCGCTGCGCATCAACAACGCGGTCAAGTACACGAGCGACACGATCGCGGGCTTCAAGGTCGGCGCGCTGTACGCGTTCTCCAACTCGGCGAACTTCAGCGCGAACCGCGCGTACAGCATGGCCGCGAGCTACACGAACGGCCCGCTGAAGCTGGCCGGCGCCTACCTGCAGATGAACGGCACGAAGGGCTCGACGAGCGCGAGCCCCGGCGCGACCGATTCGGCCGAAGCGAAGAGCCTGAACCAGGGCGGCTGGTCGATCGGCTCGGACCGCATGCGCACCTACGGCGGCGGCGTCAGCTACGTGTTCGGCCCGGCGACCGTCGGCTTCGTCTACACGCGTTCGCAGTACGACAACACGGGCGCGTTCGGCTCCAGCGGCCAGATCGCGTTCAACAACTACGACCTGAACGTGCGCTATGCGGTGACGCCGGCCATCAGCGTCGGCGCGGCCTATGTGTACACGGACGCCAGCGTGTCGAATCCCGACAGCAAGCACGGCACCGACCCGAAATGGCATCAGGCGAACCTGCAGGCCGTGTACAAGCTGTCGCGCCGCACCGACCTGTACGCGGAAGCGATGTTCCAGCATGCGTCGGGCCGCGGCTACCAGGCGTTCATCAATACGTCGGGCGGCGCATCGAGCACCGCGAACCAGGTGGTCGGCACGATCGGCATGCGCACGCGGTTCTGACGGACTTCGCGCGACGTCGTCCGTATGCACGGGCGCCGTGCACACACGGGTCCGGCGGCCGCGGACGACGACGCCAATGTTGTTCCTTCTGGAACGCAGCCCTCCTGGAATCGGGGTGTTTGCACGCGGACTCGCTACGTAGACTGACGTCGAAGGTCGGCGCCGCGCACCGCGTGTCGATCCGGCCACCCACCCCTTATTCAGGAGAACCTCGTGAAATCGCTCGTCGTTACCGCCGCCGCTGCCGTCCTGCTTGCCGCACCGGCCCTGTCGTTCGCCCAGCAGGCGAAGTCGCCCGTCACGCGCGCGCAGGTGCTGCAGGAGCTGATCGATCTCGAATCGGTCGGCTACAACCCGGCGCGCGGGGAAGTCGGCAACTATCCGGACGACGTCCTCGCGGCGCAGGAACGACTGCAGGCGAAGCGTCTTGCCGAGCGGAAAGCGGCGCGGGCCGCGTACGGCCCGGCCGGCGAGCCGGCAACCGAATCGGGCGCGGCGGCCAAGCCCGCGCTGTGACGACGCGCGTCGCTCGCATCAAGCGTGCATGGCGAGCGACGTGGTTTGGGCATGGTCATGAAATGAAGCAACCCGCCGCGCGCCGACGCGCGCGCGGGGTCCAGGCGGCCTGCGTTCAGGCGGCCTGCGCTCAGGCGGCCTGCGCTCAGGCGGCCTGCGCTCAGGCGGCCTGCGGTTCGCGGCCGATCGCGTTCAGCATCTCGACGTCGCGCGCGATCATCGTCGGCACCTGCGCACGCAGCATCTCGACCCAGGTCCGCACCTTCGCATCGACGAAGCGGCGCGACGGGTACAGCGCATACACGTTCATCTTCTGCAGGATATGCGCGGGCAGCACGCGGACGAGCGTGCCGTCGCGCAGCGCGTCGATCGCCGAATACAGCGGCAGCATGCCGATCCCGATGCCGTCGCGGATCGCGAGCGCGAGCGATTCGGCGGTGTTGGTCTGCACCGGCCCGGCGACGTGGATCTGCTCGACGCCTTCGGGCCCTTCGAGCACCCATTCATGCGTCGGAAACGCCGGCGTACACAGCGTCAGGCACGCATGCGCGGCGAGATCCTGCGGGCGGGCCGGCACGCCGTGCCGTTTCACGTAGTCGGGCGATGCACACAGAATGCTGAACGTCGAGCCGAGCAGATGCGACACGAGTTCCGAATCGGGCAGCGACGACGCGGTGACGACGGCCGTGTCGCTCGTGCCGTCGAACAGGTCGGGCATGCGCTGCGACAGCGACAGCTCGATCGACACGTCCGGGAATTGCGCGTGATAGCGCGTCAGCGTGGGCAAGACATAGTGATGACCGACGCTCGCGAAGCTGTGCATGCGCAGCACGCCGGCCGGGCGCTCGTGCGCGCAACTCGCCTCTTCTTCCGCGCGGTCGACGTCGGCGAGGATCTGGCGGCAGCGCCGCAGATAGCTTTCTCCGGCCGACGTGAGCGCGAGACGCCGCGTCGAGCGATTCATCAGACGGGTGCGCAAGCGCGCCTCGAGCTCCGACACCGCGCGCGACATCGCGCCCGTCGTCGAATTCAGCGATTGCGCGGCGGCGGTGAAGCTGCCCGTCTCGACGACGCGCGAAAACACCCGCATGTTTTGTAGGGTATCCATTCCTGTGAGCGACCTGTAGCGGAGCCGCCATTTTCCTCCACCGGATGCGACAGATTGTTACTCCGGCTGCAACTATCGTTTCCCCGCAACTGCGTTAATGCGCGGGCGCCGCACTCCTACAATCGGCGCCTCACCAGTCGAACGGACCCGTTCGGACCCGCCGCGGCAGCTCGCGCGGTCGGCCTTGGGCCCTCTTTTCATGAAGCCACCACCTGCGATCGCGCGACCTTCCATCGAACCGGCACGATGGAGGCGATGGCTCGATCCGCTCGGCAACGCGGCGCGCGACTGGGCCACGACCGACGGGATGATCTGGCTGCACCTCGCGAAAACCGTGCTCGCGGCGCTGCTGGCGATGGGCATCGCGATGCGTCTCGAGATGTCGCAGCCGCGTACCGCGATGACGACGGTGTTCGTGCTGATGCAGCCGCTGTCGGGGATGGTGTTCGCGAAGAGCTTCTACCGCGTGCTCGGCACGGCGGCCGGCCTCGTCGGCGCGCTCGCGCTCGGCGGGCTGTTCGCGCAGCAGCCGGAGCTGTACATGGCCGGCATCACGCTGTGGATCGGCGGCTGCATCGCGCTCGCGGTACGCAACCGCCACTTCCGCTGGTACGGCTTCGTGCTCGCCGGCTATACGGCCGCGCTGATCGGCCTGCCGGCCGTGATGACGCCGCAGACGCTGTTCCAGTCCGCGCTCACGCGCGCCGCTGAAGTCGCCCTCGGCATCGCGTGCTCGGGCGCGGTCAGCGCGCTGATCCTGCCGTTGAGTTCCGCGAAGGCGCTGATGCGCTCGTTGAGCGCACGCCACGCGACGTTCGCGGCGTTCGCGGCCGGCGCGCTCTCGGGCGACGTCGCGCGCGGCGATTTCGAGCGGCGCTTCGCCGATTTCGTCGACGATATCGTCGGCTTCGAAGCCAACCGCGCGTTCGCGTCGTTCGAGGACCCGCACATTCGCGCGCGCAGCCGCCGGCTCGCGCGGCTGAACAGCGAGTTCATGAACGCATGCACGCGGCTGCATGCGCTGCACCAGCTCGTCAAACGGCTGCGTGCGAGTCAGTCGGACGCGGTGCTCGATGCGCTGGCGCCGCACGTCGACGCGCTGGCGCTGCGCTTTGCCGCGTTACGCGACGAACGCCCGCGCGGCATCGCGCCGGCCACGGGCGCGCTGCTCGAACTGCGCCGCTTCCACGGTGCATTGCCGAAGGCCGCGCGCGCGTCGCGGCGGGCCATCGAGGACCATGCGGCCGGCGGCCTGCTCGACTTCGATACCGCGATCGAACTGCTGTACCGGTTCATCGACGAATATCTCGGCTACGTCGACACCTACGCGTCGCTCGATCAGGACGATCACGCGTTCGAGCGCTCGGTCACGCATTACGCGGTGAAAACCAATGCGTTCTTCGTCGGCTTCGCGTTCCTGCGCACGGTGGTCGCCGTCGGCGCGATGAGCGCGTTCTGGATCGCGTCCGAATGGCCGAGCGGCTCGCTCGCGGTGATCGCCACCGCGATCGCGTGCGCGCTCAGCTCGACGTCGCCGCGCGCGCCGAAGTTCGTCGCGCAAATGGGCGCGGGCGCGGCGTTCGCGACCGCGGTCGGCTATCTGTTCCTGTGCTACGTCTATCCGAACATCGACGGCTTTCCGCTGCTGTGCGCGGCGCTCGCCCCCGTGCTCGGCCTCGGCGCGTTTCTCGCGATGCGGCCCGGCCTGTCCGGCTACGGGATCGGCTTCGCGGTGTTCTTCTGCCTGCTCGCGGGCCCCGACAACACGATCGCGTATACGCCCGAAGTGCTGATCAACAACGGGCTGGCGGTCGTCGTCGCGATGCTTGCGTGCTCGCTCGTGTTCGCCGTCGTGTTCCCCACCCACATGCCCTGGCTCACCAGTCGGATCGCGCACGACTTGCGCCGCCAGGTGACGCTTGCGTGCGAAGGCGCGCCGGACGGCCTCGCGCAGCGCTTCCAGTCGAGCACGCATGACCTGATGGCGCAACTGCGGACGCTGCTGGTGCGCCGCACGCGGCAGCATCGCGATGCGCTGCGCTGGATGCTGTCGACGCTCGAGATCGGCCACGCGGTCATCGATCTGCGCGACGAGCTGCACGCGTTCGGCGCGGCGAAGCCGCCGCAGATGCTGCGCTGGACCGGGTCGATCGATGCGGTGCTGCTCGAACTGCCACGCTTCTTCGACGATCCGACGCCCGCCCACCATGCGCGCACGCTGAAATCCGTGAATCTCGCGATCCGCGCGGCGCAGCACGCGCTGCAGGCGTGGTACGCGGTGCCCGACGCGCGGCGCAACATGCAGCGGATCGTCGGCTGCCTGCACTTCATGCGCAGCGCGCTGCTCGACAAGGATGCACCGTTCAACCGGCACCGCCATTGAAGATCGATGCGCGCGCAACGGGATCGTTGTTCCGGATGGAAATAAGCTCTCCAGGCGTGGTGATTAATCTTTAAGCAGTGCGAGCCTATAGTTTCCTCACTGCCAGCGAGACTGGCACTCACCCAGGAGAAACAAAATGAAGCCGCTGCACCTCGCCCTCGTTGCCCTGTCGCTCACCGCTGCCGTCGCCCACGCGCAGCCGGCGCCGGCAGACGCCGCACCGCAACAGGCGAACCGCGCCGAGGCCGTCAAGGCCGCCGGCCGCGTCGATCGTGCGCAATCGAAGCAGGAAGACCCGAACGCATGCGTCGGCCCCGTCAGCTTCTGCAACATCTATTTCGGCAGTTGAGCATGACGCCGCGTCGCCACGGCCACGCCCGCATCGCCCGCATCGCCCGCACCGCATGCATGACGTGCGCGGGCGAACGGCGGTCCGGCCGATCGCCGCATCGCCGCCCTGCACCACGCCGCTTCGATTGAAGCGGCGCTTGCCGTTTCAGGCGCCGCGCCCCGGCCGCCAGCCCACTTCGCGCAACGCATCCAGCAAGCGCGCCTGCCCGAGCCCTTCGACCCGCGCCCCGCGCGACTCGACGTCGCCGCCTGCAACCAACGCATTCACGATCGCTTCCTCCACCGTTTCCGCCGCCGCGACGAACAGCGCGGAAATATGGTCGTTGTTGACCATCCGCACGTCGGTGGTCGGCGTGCCCTTGCTGCCGTAATTCACGGCAGGCAAGCCGGCGTTGCCGGTCGCGAACGCGAGGAAGATGTCGCCGCTCGAATCCTCGGTGCCGCCGCCGACGCGGGCGAGCCCCACACTCGCGCGCTGCGCGAGACGCCTGCATTGATGCGGCAGCAACGGTGCGTCGGTCGCGATCGTGACGACGATCGAACCCATGCCCGCCTCGCCTTTCGCTTCGGCTTCGCGAAACGGCGAATGCACGTGCCGCAGCACTTCGCCGACCGGGTAGCCGGCCACGCGCAGCATCTCGCGCACGCCGTAGTTCGCCTGCACGAGCGCGCCGACCGTCCAGCCGCCCGCGTCGCTCGCCAGCACGCGCGACGCGGTGCCGATGCCGCCCTTGAACTCGTGGCAGATCATGCCCGTGCCGCCGCCCACGCCGCCTTCGGCGACCGGCCCCGGCTGCGCGGCGGCCAGCGCGCGCTGCACGTGCGCGGCGTTCACGTGCTGCCCCCAGATGTCGTTCAGCAGCCCGTCGTAGGTTTCCATCACGACCGGCATGCACCAGTACACGCGGCCGGCCGCCGCTTCGCGTTCGTTCGCGACCAACGCGTCGCGCACCGCGCCGACGCTGTGCGTGTTCGTATAGGCGATCGGCGTGGTCAGCAGGCCGGCTTCGCGGATCCATTCGAGCCCGGTCGCGTCGCCGTTGCCGTTCAGCACGTGCACGCCCGCGAAGCACGGCGAATCGTGCGCGGCGCCCGCGCGCGGCTCGATGACGGTGACGCCGGTGCGGATCGATGCGTCGCCGTTCTCCACGTTCAGCGTGCAATGACCGACCCGCACGCCCGCGACGTCCGTGATCGCGTTGAAGCGGCCCGGCGTGCCGAGTCCGATGCGGATGCCGAGATCCCTCGTGCGCATGATGTCATTCCTCCCGTCTTTCAATGATTCGGTGTAGCGGTGATACAGGGTGTCGACCCGATGCTCAGAGCGCGCGGAATGCCGCGCTGTGGCGCGCCCACGCTGCGTACATCACGAGCGCCGCGACCAGCAGCCCGGCGATGACGATCAGGTCGGTCGGCTTCGTCGCCGTCGCGAGCGTCGTGTAGAGCGTGTATGCGGCGCCCGCTACAGCGACCAGCGGCGTCAGGGGCCACAGCGGCATCCGGTAATGATGCTCGACGTCGCGGCGCACGAACCGGCTCGCAAGCGCGGCCAGTCCGACGACGAGGTAGATCAGCAGCAACAGGTCGACCGTGAACGCGGTCAGCTCGTCGAGGCTCGACACGAACACGAGCCCGGCCGACGGGATCGCGAGCGCGATCGTCGCGAGCCACGGCGATTCGAGGCGCGGATGGATCGTCGAGAACGCGCGATTGCAGGTGCGCGACCAGAGCGCATGCCGGCCGCTGCTGTACAGCAGGCGGCCCATCGCGATCACGATCGCGATGATCGCGTTGAACACCGACAGGAAGATCCCGCCGCTGATCACGCGCGACACGGCCGGATTGCTCAGCGAGCGCACGACATAGCCGATCGGATCGGCGCTCTTCGTCAGTTCCGTCAGCGACGGCGCGCCGAGCACGATCGCGGTGAGCGGCACCAGCTCGACGACGAGAATCACGAGCAGCGAATAGATCACCGCCTTCGCGACGTTGCGGTTGCCGCCGCGCAGGTCTTCCGCGAGATAGGCCGCCGAGCCGAAGCCGTTGTAGCAGAAGATCGCGGTGCCGATCGCGGGCACGATGGCCGCGAGCGTGGCCGGCACGAGCGCATTGCCGCTCGCGACGACCGGTGCGATCAGCACTTCGGCGCCGCGATGCGGCGACCCGAAGCCGAGCCCGGCGATCAGCATCAGCACGCCGATTTCGACGACCAGGAACGCGCCGGTGATCCACGCATTCGTCTTGATGTTCAGCATGCCGAGCAGATAGCTGAGCAGCACGATCGTCAGCGCGACCGACTGGTTGCCGAAGTGCGTGCCGAGTGCGCTGTTCAGGTACGGCGCGGCGCCGCTGGCGAGCACGGCCGGGATGAACACGCTGACGGACAGCACCGTGATGAAGGTCAGGTAGCCGGGCAGCGTGCCGAACACGCGCTTGGCCATCACGTATTCGCCGCCCGCGCTGCGGTGCGCGGCGCTGAGTTCCGCATAGCAGAGCGCGAACGCCAGCGCGAGCACGCCGCCGAGCACGAACGACAGCACCGCGCCGCTGCCGGCCTGCTGGATCGCGAACGGCGCGATCACGAAGATCGAGCTGGCCGGCGTCACGCCCGATACGGTGATCATCACTGCGTCGCGCACGCTGAGCGTCTGCGACAGCGCGCGCGGCGCGTCTTCCGTTGCAGGCGCCGCTTGCAGCGTGCCCGTCGATTCCGACATCATCGCCATTTCGTGCTCCTTTGTTCCTTTGCCGCCTTTTTTTGAACACCCATACTCGGGCCCGATTGATTGCGTGGCAGTCTAGGAAGCCAATTTCAGGACCGCTATTCCCCCTTCGTGTTACGCCCTTCCGGTGGTGGTATGGATCGTCTCTTTTCCGAAATCGCGATGCATCAGGCGCTCGGCCGCGCGATCGACCATCTCGGCCAGCCGCGCTTCTGGCGGTTCCTCGTGCTGCTGCTCAATGAAATGACGCCGTTCGACAACGCGCTCGCGACCGCGATCGGCCGCGACGGCGTGCCGCTCGTGCTCGACGAATACGACACGGGCGGCACCGACTCCGCGTCGCCGGTGCCGCTTTACCTGAACGGGTTATATCTGCTCGATCCGTTCCTGCAGGCCGCGCACGACGGGCTCGCCGACGGCTGCTACCGGCTCGAGGAAGTCGCGCCCGACCTGTTCCGGCAGAGCGAGTATTTCCAGAGCTACTTCCGCGATGCGGTCGGCGACGACGAGATCCAGATCCTCGTGCGGCCGAATGCCGACACGCTGCTGTCGCTGTCGCTCGGTGCGGCGACGCGCTTCGACGTCGAGCCGCTCGGCAAGCTGACGGCCGCGATGCCGTGGGTGCTCGCGGTCATCCGGCAGCATTGGCGGCTGGTGGGCGATGCCGCGCGCGCCGCGCCCGACGCGGACCTCGGCGCGCGCGTCGAGCAGGCGCTCGCGCGCTTCGGCGCGGGTGTGCTGACCGATCGCGAGATGGCGATCGCAAGAATGGTGCTGCGCGGCAATTCGTCCAAGGCAATTGCCGAACGGCTGGCGATCTCACCCGAAACGGTGAAGGTGCATCGGCGGCACCTGTACGCGAAGCTCGGGATTTCTTCACAGCCCGAATTGTTTTCGCGGTTCATTCAGGCGCTGGGGGAAAACGACGCAGCCGGTTGAGCGGCGCGTGCGCCGTCGGCCGGCGATGCACCGGCAGGCGGCCCTGCGCGGGCGGGGCGACGGCGAAACGTCGGCTTCGCACCGCGCGCTTGCATTCACCTGCCCGATTCGACGAACCCGCCATCCGGCGCCGGATGCGGCACGTACCAGCCGAAATACACTTCGGCCTCGACGAGCCGGCCATCGCGCACGCGCAACCGTTCGGCGTTGCGGAACCGCCTGCCGGCGGTCGTCACGGCTTCGTACACGACGAACACGTATTCGCCGTGCACGGCGACGTCGACGAATTCGAAACCGGCGAGCATCGCGCTGTTCGGCCAGCAGCGTGCGAGATACGCATCGCGATCGAGCCGGTTGTCGAGCGGGCTCGTGAAATGGAAATCCGGCGCGATCAGCGCTTCGATCGCATCGCGGTCCTTGTCGACATACGCGCGATAGCTGGCGCGCGCGACATCGCCTGGATCCTGAAGCATCGTCGTCCCCTCCCGGAAGGATCGGCGCGAGCCGGGCTCGCGCTGACGACGATATTCCGGCGGAATGCGCGCGATGTCATCCACGCAAACCCGTATCCGGGTCGTTGCCGCCGCAACGCACGCGCGGCTGGGGCTCGGGGACGGATGCCGAATACCCGGGCACGACGACGATCGTCGCGCCGTGGCGCACTGCGTGCGCGCCGCCGATATGCCCCCCGATCTTCTCGCAGCACCGCCAAAAACCGCCTATCGTGAATAAGGCGCTCCGTTTGCCGCCTTTCGCCCCGACGTCGCTCGCTCGCGGGGGGCGGCGACGGCGCCGTGCTCCGGCACCATTCATCGCGATTCCGGCGCACGCTCGCCCGTGCACGCAATCGCGGCCGCCCACCGGATTATCAGGAGGCACTCATGAAAGCCGCGCTGCTCGTCAGCTCCGCCCTGCTCGCCATTGCGTCAGCTTCGGCCACGGCCCAGGGTTCCATCACGAAGGAAGAAAACGGCGCACTCGTCGCCGCGAACGGGATGACCGTCTACTCGTTCGACAAGGACAAGCCCAACGCCGGCACCAGCGCCTGTTCAGGCCCATGCGAGACCCTCTGGCCGCCGTACAAGGCCAGCGCGACCGACGTACCGGTCGGCCCCTACACGATCGTCAAGCGCGACGACGGCAGCCCGCAATGGGCGTACAAGGGCAAGCCGCTGTACTTCTACTCGAAGGACATGAAACAGGGCGAACGCAACGGCGACAACTTCAAGAACGTGTGGCACGTGGTCGCGCCTTGAACCTGCTTTCGACGCGTTCCGCGCGTTTCGCCGGGACGTAAAAAAGCCCGCCTCCGATCGTCGATCGGAGCGGGCCTCGGCGGCGCCTTCTTACGTCGCGCCGGCTGCATGCTGCCGGCGCGCGTCGACTCAGCGGTTCGACGGGAAGCTGAACACCGTCCCTTCGCGCACGCCGGCCGACGGCCAGCGCTGCGTGATCGTCTTGCGCTTCGTGTAGAACCGCACCGCATCCGGGCCGTACGCGTGCAGATCGCCGAACAGCGAACGCTTCCAGCCGCCGAACGAGTGATACGCGACCGGCACCGGCAGCGGCACGTTGATGCCGACCATGCCGATCTGGATGTTGTCGCTGAAGTAGCGGGCCGCCTCGCCGTCGCGCGTGAACAGGCACGTGCCGTTGCCGTATTCGTGCGCGTCGATCAGCGCCATCGCGTCGTCGAGCGACTTCAGGCGGATCACGCCGAGCACCGGCCCGAAGATCTCGTGCTGATAGATCGGCATGCCGGGTTTCACGTTGTCGAACAGGCACGGGCCGAGGTAATAGCCGCCGTCGTGGCCGTCGACCTTCACGCCGCGACCGTCGACGACGAGCGTCGCGCCCGCGGCCACGCCCGCTTCGACGAAACCCGTCACCTTCTCGAAATGCTGCTGCGTGACGAGCGGGCCCATGTCGATGCCCGCGCCGTTGCCCGGGCCGACCTTCATCTTCTCGATCTCGGCTTTCAGCCCCGCGACGACCTGGTCGCCCGTGTCGTCGCCGATCGCGACGACGAGCGGAATCGCCATGCAGCGCTCGCCGCACGAGCCGTACGCGGCGCCCATCAGCGCGTTCACCGCGTTGGGGATGTCGGCGTCCGGCATCACGACCGCGAAGTTCTTCGCGCCGCCGAGCGCCTGCACGCGCTTGCCGTGCGCGCAGCCGGTCGAATAGATGGTTTCGGCGATCGGCGTCGAGCCGACGAAGCTCACCGCCTTCACGCGCGGATCGGTCAGGATCGTGTCGACCGCTTCCTTGTCGCCGTTCACGACGTTCAGCACACCCGGCGGCAGGCCGGCTTCGAGTGCGAGCTCGGCCATGCGCAGCGTCGACGACGGCGTGCGCTCCGACGGCTTCAGCACGAACGTGTTGCCGCACGCGACGGCCATCGGCCACATCCACAGCGGCACCATCACCGGGAAGTTGAACGGCGTGATGCCGGCGGCCACGCCGAGCGCCTGGAACTCGCTCCACGAATCGATCGCGGGGCCGACGTTCTTGCTGTGCTCGCCCTTCAGCAGTTCGGGCACGTAGGACGCGTATTCGACGTTCTCGATCCCGCGCTGCAGTTCACCCATCGCGTCGGCGAGCACCTTGCCGTGCTCGGCGGTGATCAGCGCGCACAGTTCTTCCGCGTGCTCCTCGAGCAGCGTCTTGAAGCGGCTCATCACGCGGGCGCGCTTCAGCGGCGGCGTGTTGCGCCAGGCCGGGAACGCGGCCTGCGCGGATGCGATCGCCGCTTCGACGGTCAGCTTGTCGGCGAGCGCGACGCTCTTGTGCGATTCGCCGGTGGCCGGGTCGAACACCGGTTGGACCCGGCTGCCGCCGTCGACGCGCTTGCCGTCGATCAGGTGGCCGACGGTGGAAGTCACATTGCTGTCGTGTTTCATCGTTCAGGCTCGTTCGTGAATTCGGTTGTCGCTTCGAGCGCGCACGGGCTCAGTCCACTTCGTTCAGTGCGTCGGACAGCGCGTTGACGAGGTTGTCGATCTCGCGCTTCTCGGCGATGAACGGCGGCGCGAGCTGGATCGTGTCGCCGCCGTAGCGCACGTAGAAACCCTTCGCCCAGCAGCGCATCGCGATCTCGTACGGGCGCCGCGCCGGCTCGCCCGGCAGCGCGGCGATTGTCAGGCCGGCGGCCAGCCCGTAGTTGCGGATGTCCGCGATGTGGCGCTGGCCCTTCAGCCCGTGCACGGCCGCCTCGAAATGCGGCGCGAGATCGCGCACGCGGGCCACCGCATCTTCCTTCACCAGCAAGTCGAGCGCCGCGACGCCGGCCGCGCATGCAACCGGGTGCGCCGAATACGTGTAGCCGTGCGGAAACTCGAGCATGTACTCGGGCCCGCCGGCGGCCATGAACGTATCGTAGATTTCCTTCGTCGCGATCACGCCGCCGAGCGGCTGCACGCCGTTCGTCACCTGTTTCGCGAAGTTCATGATGTCCGGCACCACGCCGAAGGCGTCGGCGCCCGTCATCGCGCCGGCCCGGCCGAAGCCCGTGATGACCTCGTCGAAGATCAGCAGGATGTCGTGCGCGGTACAGATGTCGCGCAGGCGCTTCAGATAGCCCTTCGGCGGCACGACCACGCCCGCCGAACCGGAGAACGGCTCGACGATCACGGCCGCGATGTTCGACGCGTCGTGCAGCGCGATCAGCTCGAGCAGGCGGTCGGCCAGTTCCGCGCCGTGTTCGGGCATCCCGCGCGAGAACTTGTTCTCGGCCAGTTGCGTATGCGGCAGGAAATCGGCGTCGAGGCCCTGGCCGAACAGCTTGCGGTTCGGCCCGATCCCGCCGACCGAGATACCGCCGAAGTTCACGCCGTGGTAACCCTTCTCGCGGCCGATCAGGCGCGTCTTCGTGCCCTTGCCCTTCGCGCGCCAGTACGCGCGGGCCAGCTTCAGCGACGTGTCGGCCGCTTCCGAGCCCGAGCCCGTGAAGAACACGTAGTCGAGGCCGGCCGGCGTCAGTTCCTTGATCTTGTTGGCCAGCTCGAACGATTTCGGGTGGCCGAACTGGAAGGCCGGCGCGTAGTCGAGCTGCGCGACCTGGCGGCTCACCGCCTCGACGATTTCCGTGCGGCCGTGACCGAGTCCCGTGCACCAGAGGCCCGACAGGCCGTCGAAGATCTTGCGGCCTTCGCCATCGGTGTAATACGCGCCCTTGCCGGACACGATCAGGCGCGGATCGGCCTTGAACTGGCGATTGGCCGTGAACGGCATCCAGTGCGCGTCGAGCCATGCGGCATCGGTGCGGAGGTTCGTGTCGTCGTGCTGGGCGGTGGTGATGTCGGTCATGTCGGTCGGCGCGGCGCGCCCCTCCTTCTCGTATTGATATTGCGCATTGTCGGGACGCCAATTAGTCTTTTGAATATCGCAATATCAATGTTCACTTGCGCAACCATGCAAGCAAAGAAACCGAAGAGCCGCGCGCTGCTCGGGCAGCTCAGCGACATGGATCTCCGCCTGCTGCGGGTCTTCAAGGGCGTCGTGCAGTGCGGCGGGATGGCGGCGGCCGAACTGGAACTGAATATCGGCATCTCGACGATCAGCCGGCACGTGAAGGATCTGGAAACGCGGCTCGGCCTCGTGCTGTGCCGGCGCGGCCGTGCGGGCTTCACGCTGACGCCCGAGGGACAGACGGTGTACGAGGAAACGCTGCGGCTGCTCGCGTCGATGGAAGCGTTTCGCAGCCGGATCGACGGCATTCACGACAAGATGGGCGGAGAACTGCACATCGCGGTGTTCGACAAGACGGCGACCAACCCGCGTGCGCGCCTGGGCGACGCGATCCGCCAGTTCGCGGACGAAGCGCCCGACGTCGCGCTGAACCTGCACGTCGCGTCGATCAACGAGGTCGAGCGCGGCGTCATCGACGGCAGCTACCACGTCGGGATCATTCCCGCGCACCGCAACTCGGGCAGCCTCGTGTATTCGGCGCTGTTCGACGAACGGATGCTGCTCTACTGCGGCCGCCAGCATCCGCTCTTCGACGCGCCGCACGGCAAGCTCACGTGGACGACGATCCGCCACCACGCATTCGCGGGGCTCGGCTTCCATTCCCCGAACATGGAGCTGAGCCACCGCGCGAAGCTCACGCGCAGCGCGACCGCGTCGGACCAGGAGTCGATCGCGACGCTGATCCTGTCGGGCCGTTATCTCGGCTTCCTGCCCGATCACTACGCGGAGAGTTTCGAGAACAAGGGGCTGATGCAGCCGATCGCGCCGCACCGGTTCAATTACCAGTGCCGGTTCGTGAGCCTGCTGCGGCGCTCGCCGCGGCCGTCGCGGGCGGCGCTGCTGTTCCAGTCGTGCCTCGAAGCCGCGCATGCGGCGGTGTTGCCGGCGGCTTAGCCGGCGGCTTCGGTTTCGGTTTCGGTTTCGTTCAGGCCCCGTCGTCGGCCGCGCGCGGCCGCGCCCGCCCGCGCGTGACGAAATGGGTCGCGACGAGCGCCGCGGCAAACCCGGACGCCGCGCCGACGCCGAGCGCCCAGCGCGGGCCGAGATGGTTCGCGACCCAACCGGCCACCGGCGCGCCGATCGGCGTGCCGCCCAGCGCGACCGCGAGGCGCAGCGCCATGACGCGGCCGCGCATCGCCGGCTCGGTGGAGAGCTGCATCAAGCTGTTCGTGGAGTTCATGAAGGTGATCGCGGCGATGCCGGTCAGCACCAGCGCGGCGGCGAACGACCAGTAGCCGGGCGCCAGCGCCGCGAACGTGCAGCCGAGCCCGAACAGCGCCGCGCCGATCCACAGATGACGGAACCGCGGCTGCTCGCGGCGCGCGGCGAGCAGCGCGCCCGAGATCGTGCCGACCGCCATCATCGACGACAGGAAGCCGAACCCGCGCGCATCGACGTGAAACACGCTGGCGGCCATCGTCGAAATGAACAACTGGAAATTGAGCCCGAACGTGCCGATCAGGAACAGCATCACGAGGATCGCGGTCAGGTCCGGGCGGCGCCACACGTAGCGGAACCCGTCGAGCAGGCTGCCGCGCGAGCGGCCGGCCCGTACGTTCGCGCGCAACTCGTCTTCCCGAAGCCGCGACAGCGACGCCAGCACCGCGAAGAAGCTGAGCCCGTTCGCGAGAAACGCCCAGCCGGTGCCGACCGATGCGATCAGGAAGCCGGCCGCCGCCGGGCCGACCATCCGCGCGGCGTTGAACGACGTCGAATTGAGCGCGACCGCGTTCGCAAGCTCGCGGTCGCCGACGAGTTCCGCGACGAAGGTCTGCCGCACCGGCGCGTCGAACGCCGACGCGCAGCCGAACAGGAATGCGAACACATACACGTGCTCGAGCCGCACGGCGCCGGTGACCGTCAGCACGCCGAGCACGAGCGCCAGCGCACCCATCAGCGCCTGCGTGGCCATCAGCAGCTTGCGCTGGTCGAAGCGGTCGGCCGCGTAGCCGGTCCACGGCAACAGCAGCAATTGCGGGCCGAACTGCAGCGCCATCACCGTGCCGACCGCCGATGCGTCGTGATGCGTGAGCTGCGTGAGAACGAGCCAGTCCTGCGCGGTGCGCTGGATCCACGTGCCGATGTTCGACACGAGCGACCCGATCGCCCACACGCGATAGTTGAAGCTGCGAAGCGAGCGGAACACGCCCGCGGCCGGCACGCTCATCGCCGCTCCCGGTCGGGCGCGTTGCCGCCGTGCAGTTCGCCGAAATGCCGCGCGAGGAACAGCCCCAGAACGAGGATGCCGAGACCGAACGCCGCCGCGTCGGCCGTGATCTTCAGGTCGAAATCGCCGATCCGGCGCACGAGTGCATAAGCGACGACGAGGTTCACGACGCCCCACACCACGTTCACGGTGGACGACGACAGCCCGCGCCCGGGCGGATTCGCGAACGGCGTCTGGAACGGCTCGCCGCGCAGGCCGCTGACGAGATGCGGCACGGCGTTCGCGAGAAACGCGCCGCAGAAGAAGTACGACACGAGATGCAGGAAGTTCATGGGCGGGCCATCCTTTCGGCGAGCGGGTCGATACGGTTTACGGACGTGCCGGGTCCTGGAATTCGGCGAGCCGCTGCAACAGCTTCACGGCCGCCGCGAGCTCGGCCTGTTCCGCCGCCGACAGTTGCGCGTGCAGCGCACGGAACAGCCAGTCGTCCTTGGCCGCGCGGTTCGCTTGCAGCACCTTGCGGAAACCAGGCGTGAGCGCGATCAGCGTCTGCCGGCCGTCGGTCGGATCGGGCGCGCCGGCGACCGCGCCGAGCGCCTCCAGCGTCGCGACCGTCACGCGCATCGACTGCGGACGCACGCTTTCGGCACGTGCGAGCGCCGACACGGTTGCCGGGCCGTCGCGATCGAGCCGCAGCAACACCGATTTCTGCGAGGACGTGAGGTCGTTCGGATGGGCCTGCTCCCGCATTCGCCGCATCAGCTTGCCGACCGAGATGCGGAGTTCGCCGGCGAGGCTGGCCAGCGGGAGCGTGTCAGGGGGAGACAAGGGGGAATTCATGAATTCAAGATAGCACATCGACAGCCAAACTGTACAGTTTGGCTGTATATTTAATCGTGTAAGGATCGGAGCACCCGCACCCGCACCCGCTTTCGCCGCGATGCCGCCTCCGTCCGGCCGCTCGAGCCGGCTCTGCGATAATGCGGGCTTCTCCCGTTTCCGCGCCGCCTTCCGCCATGACGCAGCCGTCCGCCCCGTTCTCCACCGACCTGCCGCCGATCTCGTGCCTGCCCGGCGACGCGCTGCCGTGGCTGCCGATGAGCGCCGACCTGCCGGGGCTCGCGATCAAGTACCTGCACATCAACGCGGCCGAGGACACGCTCACCGCGCTGCTGAAGATGCCGGCCGGCGGCACGCTGCCGCGCCATCGGCATGACGGCGAGGTGTTCGTCCATACGCTGCAGGGTGCATGGCGCTACCGGGAATACGACTGGGTCGCGCACGCCGGCTCGACGGTGCTCGAACCGGCCGGCTCGGTGCATACGCCGGAAACGCTCGGCGCGCCGGGCGAGGACGTGATCACGCTGAACGTGATGCGCGGCGACCTCGTGCTGCTCGACGACGACGGCCGCGAAACGGCGCGCGAGAACTGCCGCGTCGCGCTGCTGCGCCAGCGCAAGCATGCGCGTACGGCGCCGGATGCGGCCACGGCGTTCGTTACGCGGTAAGACTCGGGACAGGCGTCGGCGCGGCGCGATCCGCGCGATGCGGCCGCACCCGGTCGCCAGGATGGCCACCGGCGTCCTTCACCCGCTTCGCCGGCCGCTCCGCGCGTTATCGAAAACGCCTGAAAAACCGCCGAATATCGTCGGCAAGCAAATCCGGTTCTTCCATCGCCGCGAAATGACCGCCGCTCGGCATGTCGGTCCACTGCGCCACGTCGAACACGCGTTCGAGCCAACTGTTGAACGGCTCGGCGTGCATCGTGTCTCCTCGCGAAACATGTCGACGAAATTCTGCGCGATTTTTCCGACCCGCGCTGGCGTGCGGCCGCGCGCGTCAGCCCGTTTCCCGCTCATCCGCCCGTGCGTCGCGCCGCAACGCCTGCGGCGGCACGCCGAACCCGCGCACGAACGCGTCGCGCATGTGCCGGCGGTCACGAAAGCCGTTCTCCTTCGCGATCACGTCGAGCGGATGGCGGCTCTGTTCGATCATCAGCCGCGCCGATTCGAGCCGCAGCCGCTCGATCGCCTTCGCCGGCGACTGCCCGGTTTCGAGCGTAAACACGCGGCTGAACTGGCGCGGGCTCAGGTGCACGGCCTCGGCCAGCTCCTCGACGGTCAGCGCGCGGCCGAGATTTTGCCGCGCGTAGTTCAGCGCGTTCTGGATCCGGTCGGATTTCGGCGCAAGTTCGAGCATTTCCGAATGCTGCGACTGGCCGCCGGCGCGGCGCTGATGCATCACCAGCTTGTGCGCGACCGACCGCGCGGCGTCGGCGCCGAGGTCCTTTTCCACCATCGCGAGCGCGAGATCGAGGCCGGCCGTCATTCCGGCCGACGTCCAGATCGGGCCGTCGACGATGAAGATCCGGTCGTCCTCGACGCGAATCTCCGGGTAGTGCCGCTGCATGTCGCGGCCGAACGCCCAGTGCGTGGTCGCGCGACGCTGCGCGAGCAGCCCGGCCTCGGCCAGCACGAACGCGCCCGTGCAGATGCCGGCGATCCGCCGCGCATGCGCATTCGCGCGGCGCAGATAGGCGACGACGCCGGCCGGCGCCGGCGCGGCGAGCGGATCGTTGACGCCCGCGACGATCCACGTGTCGACGCCGAGCCGCCCGCGCAGCGCGCGCGTGGCGACCGGCAGCCCGAGCGACGAGCGCACGTCGCCGCCGTCGACCGAATAGTTGTCCATCGTGTAGAACGGCGCGTCCATGCCCACGTTCGCGTACTCGAACACCGACTGCGCGGCGAGCGCCATGATCTGGAAGCCGTCGCTGATCAGAAAGCCGATTCGGTGCATCTGCGTTCTCCGGTTTCGTGCCGAATGGCCCGATGTCCGGAATCATACCCATCTACGTCATTTGTGTCGCCGCGTTTCGAGGCCAGAATGCCTTCACGCCATCCGGCCATCCTCATCGAAACGGAGCACATTCATGACGCAAGCACATCGCGGTACCGCCCTCATCACCGGCGCGTCGTCGGGCATCGGCGCCGTCTACGCCGATCGCCTCGCGCGCCGCGGCTACGACCTGATCCTGGTCGCGCGCAATCGCGACCGGCTGAGCGCCCTCGCCGAGCGCATCACGAACGACACGCAGCGCGGCGTCGAGATCGTCGACGCGGACCTCAACGACCGCGCGGCGCTCGCCGCCGTCGAAGCGAAGCTGAAACAGGACGCGAGCATCACGCTGCTCGTGAACAACGCGGGCATCGGCACGCATGCGCCGCTGCTCGACAGCGACGTCGACGCGATGACGCGGATGATCGACCTGAACGTGACCGCGCTCATGCGGCTGACCTATGCGGCCGTGCCCGGCTTCGTCGCACGCGGCCGCGGCGCGGTGATCAACATTTCGTCGATCGTCGCGATCTCGCCGGAAACGCTGAACGGCGTGTACGGCGGCAGCAAGGCGTTCGTGCTCGCGTTCAGCCAGTCGCTGCATCACGAAATCGCCGACAAGGGCGTGCAGGTGCAGGCCGTGCTGCCCGGCGCGACGGCCACCGATTTCTGGCAGACGGGCGGCCTGCCGCTCGAGCATCTGCCGAAGGAAATCGTGATGGCGGCCCCGGACATGGTCGATGCGGCGCTGGTCGGGTTCGATCGCGGCGAACTCGTGACGATCCCGTCGCTGCACGCGGGCGACGAATGGGACGCATACGAGGCCGCGCGCCGCACGATGGCGCCGCACCTGTCGGCCGATACGCCCGCGCCGCGCTACGCGGCCGTGCGCTAGCCGGACGGTATCGGCATCGCGCCCGGGCCAGGCCGGCATCTCGCGTGGCCGTTGCTCACCGGGCGGGGCCGGCCGGCATCGTCCGGCCCGCCGCGTCGATGCATCCGGCGCAGGTCGATCAACGCGGCGCGTGCGCCGGCTCCCGCGGCGTCGCGCGCACGCCCAGCAGCATCGCCACCGCGCACGCGGCCAGCAATCCGGCGATCATCAGCATCGCCGCATCCATGCTGCCGGTGCGCGTGCGGATCACGCCGACGATCCACGGCGTGATCATCCCGCTCGATACGCCGATGCTGCTGATCAGCGCGATCCCGCCCGCCGCGCCGGCCCCCGCGAAATACGCGGACGGCACGGCCCAGAACACCGGGTGCGCGGCGAAGATCAGCATCGCCGCGATCGACAGCAGCGCCATCATCGCGACGATGCTCGGCAGGTGCAGCGTCAGCAACGCAAGCGCCACCGCGCCGCCGAATGCGCACACGGCGAAATGCCGGCGGCGTTCGCGCTTGCGGTCCGAGCGCCGCGCGATCGCGATCAGCCCGGCCGCGCCGATCGCGTTCGGCACGATCGACAGCAGGCTGATGTGCACGACATCGTGAATGCCGAATTCGCGAATCATCAGCGGCATCCAGAACAGCAGCATCAGCAGCGCGGTCGTCAGCGAGAAATAGATGAACGCGAACAGGTAAGTGCGCGGTTCGGTCAGCACCTGCCGCAGCGAAACAGCCGCGTGCGCGGGCGCATCCGCGCGATCGGCGGCCAGATCGGCCGCGAGCCGCTGCCGGTCGTCGCCGGACAGCCAGCGCGCGTGTTCGGGGCGGTCGCACAGCCAGAACCATGCGATCACGCCGAGCAGGATCGCGGGCGCGCCCTCGATCGCGAACATCCATTGCCAGCCGTGCAGCCCGAGCACGCCGGACATCCCGCGCATCAGCCATCCCGATAGCAGCCCGCCGATCATCCCGGCCACCGCGACGCCCGCGTAGAAGATCGACAGCACCGACGCGCGACGGCGCGCCGGATACCAGTACGTCAGGTAGAACACCACCCCGGGGAAGAAACCGGCTTCGAACAGCCCGAGCAGGAAGCGCAGCACGTAGAACTGCTTGGCGCTGTCGACGGTGATCATCGCGACCGACACCGCCCCCCACAGGACCATGATCCGTGCGAACGTGCGGCGCGCGCCGAAGCGGCGCAGCAGCGCGTTGCTCGGCACCTCGAACAGCACGTAGCCGACGAAGAACAGCACCGCGCCGAGGCTGTACATCGCGTCGGTCAGGCCGAGATCCTGCCGCATCTGCAACTGCGCGAAGCCGATGTTGCTGCGATCGAGGATCGACACGATGTAACAGACGAACAGGAACGGCACGATGCGCATGCCGATGCGGCGGTAAAGCGCGTCGTTGCCGGACGCGGCGGGGCCGGACGCAGCCGCGTGCGCGGCGTCCGCTTGCAGGGGGATGGACATCGATCGTCTCCTCGATGGATGCGAATACGGGCCGGACGTGAAACGCGACGGCGGTCGCCGCCGCCCGCCGACGGCGACCGGCCGAAATCGACGGTCAACCGCGCCGCGCGGATTCGCCCTTCACGCCCGCCATCAGCGCCACGCCGCTCGCGACCAGCAGCGCGGCCAGCAGATACACGGCGAGATCCATGCTGCCCGTGCGCGTGCGGATCATCCCGATCACCCACGGGCTGACGATGCCGCTCGTGATCCCGATGCTGCTGATCAACGCGATCCCGGCCGCGGCCGCGTGGCCGGACAGGTAGCGGGTCGGCACGGCCCAGAAGATCGGCAGCGCGGCGAAGATCAGCGTCGCCGCGATCGACAGGCATGCAAGCATCGCCGCGAAGCTGTGCAGGTGCAGCGTCAGCGCCGCGAGCGCGAGACCGCCGCCGATCGTGCAGCACGCAAAGTGCTTGCGGCGCTCGCCGGTGCGATCCGAGCGGCGCGCGATCAGCACCAGCCCCACCGCGCCCACCGCATTCGGCACGACCGTGTAGAGGCTCACGGCGACGACGTCGGTCACGCCGAAATCGCGGATCATCAGCGGCATCCAGAAGTTGAGCGTCAGCGACGCGCAGGTCAGCGAAAAATAGATGAACGCGAACAGGTACACGCGCGGGTTCGCGAGCGCGGCCATCACGCTGCGTCCGTCGTGCGCATTGCCGTGTGCGCGGCCTTCGGCGCACAGCGCGGCGACGCGGGCCTTTTCGTCGGACGTGAGCCACGTCGCGCCCTGCGGCCGGTCGACGAGGAACGTGAACGCGGCGAACGCGAGCAGGATCGCCGGCGCGCCTTCGATCGCGAACATCCACTGCCAGCCGTGCAGCCCGAGCACGCCGCTCATGTCGCGCATGATCCAGCCGGACATCAGGCCGCCGAGCACGCCGGCCACCGCGACGCCCGCGAAGAACACGGAGATCGCCGCCGCACGCCGGTTCGCGGGAAACCAGTAGGTCAGGTACAGCACGATGCCGGGGAAGAAGCCGGCCTCGAACACGCCGAGCAGGAAGCGCAGCACGTAGAAATGCGACGGCTGCGACACGAACATCATCCCGGTCGACGCGAGGCCCCACAGCAGCATGATCCGCGTGAACGTGCGACGCGCGCCGAACCGCGCGAGCAGCATGTTGCTCGGCACTTCGCAAAACACGTAGCCGACGTAGAACACCGCGGCGCCGAGGCCGTACATCGCATCGCTGAAGCCAAGATCGTGCTTCATCTGCAACTGCGCGAAGCCGATGTTGATGCGGTCGAGGAACGACACGACGTAGCAGAGGAACAGGAACGGGACGATCCGCCACGCGATCTTGCGGAACAGCAGCGCGTCGTCGAATGCGGATGCGGAAGCCGGCGCCGACGCGCTCGCGTGCGCGAGCGTCGCTTCGGCGGGAAGCGATTGAGGCATGTCTCTCTCCAAACGGGCCGCGCGATATCGATCGCGCGGCAGTCTCCGAGGGCGTGCATGCGCCCTGCTTTCTTGTGAGACCGGATACGGATGCCGCCGCGGATGCCGCAACCCTCAGTGAAACGGCGAGGCGATCATGCGAACGCCGCCTCGCCGCCGCGTGCCGTTCAATCCTGCAGCGCGGCCCACATGTCCTTGTCGCGCTGCGCGGTCCAGATGCGCGGATGCGCGATGCCACTCGCCTCGTCGAACGCGCGCGACACGTCGAACGGCAAGCAGTGCTCGTAGATGAACACGTGGCCGAACTTCGGGTCCATCGCTTCGCGCGTGAGCGCCATCGCCGCCTTCAGGTCGAGATTGCGCTCGACGGCCTTGCGGCCCTGCGCGAGCAGCGTCGTGACGAAATCCTTCGTGTAGTCGAGGCCCTTGTTCACTTCGGCCGGATTCAGCAGCGCGGGGCCGCGGCCCGGCACGAGCTTCTCGGCGCCGAGCGCGCGCAGCGCCTCGAGCGTGGCCGGCCACTGTTCGAGCTGGGCGTCGCCGCAATAGCACGCAGCGTCGTATTCGACGAGGTCGCCCGAGAACAGCACCTTCTGCGACGGCAGCCACACGATCGTGTCGCCCTTCGTGTGGCCCGAGCCGACGTGCATGATCTTCACTTCGAGCTTGCCGAGGAACAGCGTGATCTCGCGCTCGAACACGAGCGTCGGCCAGGTCAGGCCCGGCACCGTCTCGACGCCGGCGAACAGGCGCGGGAAGCGCTCGATTTCCGACTTCATGTCGGCCTCGCCGCGCTCGACGATCATCTCGTACGTGCCGCGGCTCGCGATCACGTGCTGCGCGCCTTCGTCGAAGTACGCGGACGCGCCGAGCACGCGCACCGCATGGTAGTGCGACAGCACCACGTGCTTGATCGGCTTGTCGGTCACGCTGCGGATCTTCGCGATCAGGTCCTGCGCCATCGCGGGCGTCGCGGTCGTGTCGACGATCAGCACGCTGTCGTCGCCGATGATCACGCCCGAGTTCGGGTCGCCTTCGGCTGTGTACGCGTACGCGTTCTCGGACAGCTTCGTCCAGGTGACTTTCTTCTCTTCCAGATCGGCTTGGGAGGCGAATGCTTTGGCCATTGTGCGTTCCGTGGCTGCGAGCCATGTGTTGAGGGGAATGAGCGGATCATCTGCCTGCCCTGAATATTTGTCAATGGCAAATCTGCTTGCTATTGTTTAATACGGGTAAACCTGCGGGGCTGGCGCCAAAAACGGCGTCGGATACCATGCGGGGTTTCGTCAACGGAAGAATCATCGCGTGCAGAACCACGAAGTCAGCGCGGACGATGCGCCGCCCAAGGCGCAGCGCGGCATCCAGAGCGTCGAGGTCGGCGGCCGGCTGCTCGACGCGCTCGCGCGCCGGCGCAAGCCGCTCGGGCTGTCGGAGCTGGCCGCGGCGGCCGATCTCTCCACCGCGCAGGCGCACACCTATCTCGTGAGCCTGACGCGGCTCGCGCTCGTGAAGCGCGATGCGATCACCGGCAACTACGAGCCGGGCCCGCTGTCGCTGCGGCTCGGGCTGATGTCGATCGAGCGCCAGCCGGCCTACCGCGCGACGCTGCCGCATGCGGCGCGGCTCGCGGAAACGGTCGGCCTGAGCGTCGCGCTGTCGGTGCCGGGCGTGCTCGGCCCGACGATCGTGCGCATCGAGCACGGCGGCTATCCGCTACACATGAACCTGCACGTCGGTTCGGTGATGTCGCTGGACACCACGGCGACCGGCCGGGTGTTCCGCGCGTTCGGCGACGCCGCGCAAATCGGTGCGATGGCGGCCAGTCAGGCCGGCGCGGGCGATACGCTCGCCGGCGCCGAACACGCATCGCGCGTGACGGACGCCGACGCGCGACACGCGGACCTCGACGCCATCCGCGCGCGCGGCATCGAACGCAGCATCGACCGGCCGAGCCCGGGCGTCAGCGGGATGTGCGTGCCCGTTCTCGATGCGCACGGGCGCCTGCAGCTCGCGTTGACCGTGATCGGTTCGACGGGATCGATCGATGTCGACTGGGATGGCCCGATCGCGGCGGCGTTGCGCGATGCGGCGCGGCAGGCCACCGCGTCGCTCGGCGCGGAACCGGCGGAGCCGGTGCCCGCGCCGGCGCCGGGCACCGCACGCGTACCGCCCGCGCTGGGCGACGACGCGAAGGCGCAGCGCGGGATCAATGCGCTCGACAGCACCGGCGACCTGCTGCTCGCGCTGGTGTCGGCCGGCCGCGCATTGCCGCTGCGCGATCTCGCGACGGCGGCCGGCATGCCGGCCGCGAAGGCGTTTCCGCATCTGGTCAGCCTGCAGAAGATCGGCCTGCTGGGCCGCGACGACGCCGGCTGCTTCAACGGCGGCCCGCTCGCGCAGGCGCTCGGGCTGATCGCGATGCAACGCGTGTCGCCGACGCGCGACGCGGAAGCGGAGATCGTCGCGCTCGCCGGCGCGACCGACATGAGCGTGGCCGCCGCGACGCTCGGGCCGCTCGGGCCGACCGTGATCCGGCTGGAAGAATCGGCGCGGCCGCAGCACGTGAGCCTGCAGGTGGGCACCGTGATGTCGCTCGTCAATACGGCGATCGGGCGGATTTTCGCGTCGGGCATGTCCGACGACGTGCTGGCCGACCTGCTCGCCAACGAGCCGGTGCGCCTCGCCGGCGCGCGCACCGCGCCGGACGACGCGGCCTTCCGCTCACGGCTCGCGGCGATCCGCGCGGACGAACTCGATTTCGCATTCGACGCGCCGGTGCCCGGTATCGGGACGATCGCCGCGCCGGTGTTCGATCACACTGGCAGCATCCGCCTCGTGATCGCGATCATCGGCTCGTCGCGCGGCTTCCCGCGCGGGCCGGACAGCGAGCTGGCGCAAGCACTGCGCGCGGCGACGCGACGGCTGTCCTGGCGCTTCGGGTGGATCGGCCGGTAGCCGCGCCCTTTCCCCACACCGTACGTTCGACTCCCTTTCTTTCTGCCCGCGGGGCCGTGCTGGCACGGCCTCGTCACGCCTATCCGACACGCGCGGACAGCCAATATTCATGTTGCGCAGCAGCAACATAAATTGTTAGTAATTCTCATATAACGAAATCGCATTTCACAAGACGAGGTCGTTTCGCTATGATTAGGGTTATCCCTAACTCGCCACCTATATGGGGCTTCGTCATGCAAACGTCTAATGTCTCCGATCGTTCCACCCAATCCACTGGCTGGCTCGCACGTGTTGGCGAGCTGCTTGCGGAAGCCTGGGCACTGCACCTCGAGAACTGCGAAGTCATCGCTGAAGCACACGCGCGCCTGCCGCGCTGAGCGAACCGCCAGCCGCCTGATGCGTTTGCGCTGACGCGCACCGCGAGCGGCTGTTGCACCGGGCACCGGACGGGTGCGCCGGTCGGATAGGAAGAGGCCGGCCGGGCCCGTCCCGGCCGAATACGCTCGCCGGGCGGCGAGCGTTTCAAGATCGTGTCGAGGCCGCGTTTCAGGCCGATATAGGCGCCGATTCGTATGTATCGGCGCGAATCGCTTGCTGCAAGCCGGTTGCTCGCATGAAAAGCGACGGCGATTAGCGCCCGGCAATCGTAATCGGAAGATTCATCCGTTTTTGTGGGTCAACGGCCCGTCTTCACGGCCAGCCTTCCCTTTCAGCCTTTCACCAGTTACGTTCGCGCCAGTGCCTCGCCGCATCCGCGCGCCGTTGCCACGCCGGTCGCGCTTCCATCTCCCTTCCGTCACACCTGAATCGAAGGCACATCCTTCATGCACCGCAGCGCGAACATCGAACGGCTGTGGCGGATGCTCGATATCCGGTACAGCTTTTCGCGCAGGAAGCGTTCGTAGCCCGCCGTGCCGTCCACCGCGACCTTGATCCAGTAGTCGTACTCGCCCGACACCAGATACGCCTCGAGCACTTCCGGCAGCGCCGCCAGTTCGGCGCCGAAGCGCGCCAGCGCGTCGTCCTCATGGCGATCGAGCGTGACTTCGAGAATCACGATGTCCGCATAACCGAGCTTGCGCTGGTTGACCAGCGCGACATAGCCGTCGATGTAGCCGTCGAGTTCGAGTTGCCGCGTGCGGTTCCAGCAGGCGGTGGTCGACATGCCGATCTGTTCGGCCAGTTCGGCGTTCGACAGACGCGCATTTTTCTGCAATGCCCCGAGGATCTTGCGGTCCTGATTGTCGAGCGTTTTCGGCGTGCGTTCGCGGGTAGCCATGGCAAGAAGAATCTTCTACTGAAAATCGGCATTCTATCTGAACGACATTCCGGTTTCAGGTCCGTTTTGCTGGAAAACAGGAAGCCTTTTAACCGGGCCGCTTGATACATTTTCTCCATGCCTGCTGCCCGGCACGCTCCCCGCGACCACCCCTCGCAGCGGGACTGCACGACCGCAATCACGAGTTGCGGTGCCGGCCGGCAGGCATGCGATTCCCCGCCGCCCGCACGCCTATCCGACCGCGTGCGGGGCCGGTGCCTGCTTCTCCGTTCCTGCCCGCCCGTCATGTCGTCCAAGCTTTATCTGTCGTTCCTCGCTGCTTCCGTCGTCCTCATCTACGCGCCCGGTCCCGTCAACCTGCTCACGATGAACCAGGCGCTGCGCACGGGCTGGCGCCGCGCGCTGCCGTGCGTCTGGGGCGGCACGCTCGCCGTGCTGCTGCAACTCGCGCTGACCGCGCTGTGCCTGAATTCGCTGGTCCACCTCGACGAACACGCGCTGACCGTGCTGCGGTGGGCCGGCGCCGCGTATCTCGTCTGGCTCGGCGCCA
Source organism: Burkholderia sp. APQ4-4ca (assembly GCF_057837105.1). Taxonomy (NCBI): domain Bacteria; kingdom Pseudomonadati; phylum Pseudomonadota; class Betaproteobacteria; order Burkholderiales; family Burkholderiaceae; genus Burkholderia; species Burkholderia sp. APQ4-4ca. The sequence continues at coordinate 114,145 of NZ_JBYQCG010000076.1, forward strand.
GGCACTGGCTGAATCGCGCGCCGGCCGGCGCAGCCGCGGCACCGGCCGACACCGGCGCCGACACCGGAACGGCAAGCGCCGCGCCGGACACCGACACCGGGCGCGCGCTGTTCTGGCGCGGCGTCGCGACTTCCGGGCTGAATCCGAAGACGCTGCTGTTCTTTCCGTCGTTCTTTCCGCAATTCATCAGCCCGACTGCCGACTGGAGCCTGAACGGCCAATATCTGCTGCTCGCCGCGACGTTCGCGCTGCTGTTCGCGGGCGGCGTCGCATCGATGGCGCTGTTCTCGCACCGGCTGAGCCGCGCGTTGCAGCGGCCGGCGCGCATGCGTGCGGTGAACCGCGTGACGGGCGGGCTGCTCGTCGGGATGGGCGCGATCATGGTCGGCTGGAACTGAGAACGCCGACGCGTGCCTTTCCGCGCGACCATGCGCGCCGTACCCGGCGGCGACACCGCCAGTACAATCGCGCGATGTCCGAATTGCTCACTTACGGCGGCCTGTTCGCCGTGTCGATGGTCGCCGCGACCCTGTTCCCGCTCCAGTCCGAAGCCGTGCTCGCCGGCCTGCTGCTTGCCGGGCGCGAACCCGTGTGGGCGCTGATGCTCGTCGCGAGCGTCGGCAACGTCGCCGGCTCCGCGATCAACTGGGTGCTCGGGCGCGGCATCGAGCACTTTCGCGAACGCCGCTGGTTTCCGGTCAAGCCGTCCGCGCTCGCGCGCGCCGAGCGCTGGTATGCGCGCTACGGCCGCTGGTCGCTGCTGCTGAGCTGGGCGCCGGTGATCGGCGATCCGCTGACGATGATCGCCGGCGTGCTGCGCGAGCCGCTGCCGACCTTTCTCGTCATCGTGACGATCGCGAAAGTCGGCCGCTATCTGGCCGTCGCGTGGCTCGTCACGCACTGATCTGCGCTGTCCCTTCCCGCGCCCGCCGGTCCGCGATTCGCGACCGCCGCTAAAGATTTCGAGAAAGTTGCCGTATTAACGGGTCCACGAGCGGTGACGCGTGCGTTCCGCCCCCTCTCACTCCCACTCAGGATGTTCCATGAGACTGACCCAACTGGGCCGGGTGAGCGTCGGCGCGCGTCTGGCCGCGCTCGCGTGCGCGCTCGTCGCCCTGCTGTTTACCGTGTTCGCGTGGACACTCGCCCATTTCGCCGGCCAGCAACTCGCCGATGAAGCACATAAGCGGATCGACGACAGGGAGCAGTCGATCCGCGCGATGGTCGACCTGTTCGACAAGGCGCTGACCGCCGAAGCCAACCGCTCGATGTCGCTGTTCGCGAGCTTCCTGCCGGCCGATTTCTCGCTCGACCCGGCACGCACGGTCGATATCGGCGGCGTCGCCGCGCCGACCCTCCTCGCGGGCGGCCAGCCGCTCGATCTCGATTACTCGATTCCCGATCAGTTCCTGAAGAAAAGCGGCGCGATCGCGACCATCTTCGCGCGCGACGGCGACGATTTCGTGCGCATCACGACGTCGCTGAAGAAGCAGGACGGCGCGCGCGCCGTCGGCACCAAGCTCGACCGCGCCGGCCCCGCGTATGGGCCGCTGGTCGCGGGGCGCAGCTACACGGGCCTCGCGAAGCTGTTCGGCCGGTCGTACATCACGCAGTACAAGCCGGTGACCGATGCGACCGGCCGCGTGATCGGCGCGCTGTTCGTCGGCCTCGACATCGGCGCCGAGCTCAAGCTGGTCGAGGACGGCATCCGCTCGCTGAAGATCGGCGACAACGGCTACTACTTCGTGCTCGATGCATCGCAAGGCCCGTCGCGCGGCGCCTTCGTCGTGCATCCCGACGCGGCGGGCCAACCGGCCGACAACACGCGCGCGCCCTACGCGCAGATGCTCGCGGCCGGCCAGGGCCGGCTCGCGTACACGTCGACCGACCCGGCCGCGCGCGACCGCGGACCGACCGCGAAAGTCGTGTCCTTCACGACGATTCCTCAATGGCAATGGCTCGTCGGCGGCATCGCGCTCGACGACGAACTGCTCGCCACGATGCGCGCCACCCGCAACCGCTTCCTGATGATCGGCGCCGTGCTCGTCGCGGCGTTCGCGACGCTGTTCGTCATCGTCGTGCGTCGCGTCGTGAGCCGGCCGCTGGACGCCGCCGCCCGCGCGTCCGAGCGCTATGCGGCGGGCGATCTCAGCGTGCGGATCCGCGACGGCGCGAACGTGCCCGACAGCGCGGGCAACGACGAGATCGGCCGGCTCGTGCAGGCGGTCGACGGGATCGGCGACGGCCTCGCGCGCATCGTCGCGCAGGTGCGCAACAGCGCCGCCGACATCGCGCACGGCACGGTCGGCATCGCGGCCGGCAGCGGCGACATCGCCGCGCGCATCGCGACGCAGGCGAGCAGCGTCGAACAGACGGCCGCGAGCATGGAGCAGATCACCGCCGCCGTGCAGCAGAGCGCCGAGCATGCGGCGCAAGCCAACGCGCTGGTTGCGGACGCATCGGCCGCCGCGACGAACGGCGACGCCGCGGTGCAGCGCGTGGTCGCGACGATGGACGACATCGGCCGCGCGACGCGCCGGATCGCGGAGATCACCGGCGCGATCGAAGGCATCGCGTTCCAGACCAACATCCTCGCGCTGAACGCGGCCGTCGAGGCCGCCCGCGCGGGCGAACACGGCAAGGGCTTCGCGGTGGTCGCGGCCGAGGTGCGCGCGCTGGCGCAGCGCAGCGCGGCCGCCGTCAAGGAAATCGACGCGCTGAGCGCCGAATCGTCGACGACCGTCGAACAGGGTTACCGGATCGCGGACGCCGCGCGCGGCACGATGCGCGACATCGTCGCGCGGGTCGACCAGGTCCGCACGCTGATCGGCGAGATCAGCGCCGCGTCGCGCGAACAATCGACCGGGATCGAGCAGGTGAACCTGGCCGTCACGCAGATCGGCGAAGCGACGCAGCAGAATGCGACGCTGATCTCGGACGCCGAGCGCGCGGCCGTCGCGTTGCGCGACCAGGCCGCGCACCTGTCGGACGCCGTCAGCGTGTTCCGGCTCGAACGCAGCGCGTGACGGACCGCCGGCGATCGAGCCGGGCCGGGCGGCTCGCCTACTTCTTGTCGCCCGCCAGGTCGATCGCCGTGTTCGAGCCGACCGCATTGCGCAACTGGAACTTCTGGATCTTGCCGGTCGACGTCTTCGGCAGCTCGCCGAAGCGCACGACCTTCGGCACCTTGAAGCCCGCGAGCAATTGCCGGCAGTGCGCGACGATCTCCGCCTCGGTCGCACTCATGCCGTTACGCAGTTCGACGAACGCGCACGGCACCTCGCCCCATTTCGGGTCGGGCATCGCGACGACCGCGGCCACCTCGACGGCCGGATGCCGGTACAGCGCGTCCTCGACCTCGATGCTCGAGATGTTCTCGCCGCCGGAGATGATGATGTCCTTCTTGCGATCCTTGATCCGGATATAGCCGTCCGGCATCAGCACCGCGAGATCGCCCGTATGGAACCAGCCGCCGTGGAACGCCTCGTCGGTCGCCTTCGGGTTCTTCAGGTAGCCCTTCATGCAGATGTTGCCGCGGAACATGATCTCGCCGAGCGTCTCGCCGTCGGCCGGCACCGGCGTCATCGTGTCGGGATCGAGCACCGTCGCGCCTGCTTCGAGGTGGTAGCGCACGCCCTGGCGCGCATTCAGCCGCGCGCGTTCCTCGTCGGACACTTCGTCCCAGTGCGCCTGCTTCGCGCAGACGGTCGCCGGGCCGTAGACCTCGGTCAGCCCGTACACGTGCAGCAGGTCGAAGCCGATCTCCTTCATCTTCGCGATCACGGCCGGCGCGGGCGCCGCGCCCGCGACCATCGCGTGCACCGTATGGTCGATCCCCGTGCGCAATTCGGCCGGCGCGTTCGCGATCGCGCTCTGCACGATCGGCGCGCCGCAGTAATGCGTGACGCGCTCGCGGCGGATCAGGTCGAACACGGTCTTCGCGTCGAACTTGCGCAGGCACACGTTCACGCCGCCGCGCGCCGCGACGGCCCACGGAAAACACCAGCCGTTGCAATGGAACATCGGCAGCGTCCACAGATACACCGCGTGCTTCGGCATGTCCCATTCGAGGATGTTGCTGATCGCCGCGAGATACGCGCCGCGATGGTGGTAGACGACGCCCTTCGGGTCGCCGGTCGTGCCCGACGTGTAGTTCAGCGCGATCGCGTCCCATTCGTCGGCGGGCGGCGTCCAGGCGTAGTCGGGGTCGCCGCCGGCCACGAACGCCTCGTAGTCGGTCGCGCCCGCGAAGCGGTCGGGGTCGGCCGGCATCGCGTCGGCCACGCTGACGATCTTCAGGCCGGGCACCTCGAGCGCCGCGCGATGCGCGAGCTCCGCGTATTCGGTGTCGACGATCAGCACCTTCGCCTCGCCGTGACGCAGCATGAACAGCACCGACGACACGTCGAGCCGCGTGTTGATCGTGTTCAGCACGGCGCCGGCCATCGGCACGCCGAAGTGCGCCTCGACCATCGCCGGGATGTTCGGCAGCAGCGCCGCGACCGTGTCGCCGCGCTCCACGCCGGCCTGCGCGAGCGCGCTCGCCAGTTGCTTCGCGCGCGTGCAGGTCTCGCCCCACGTGCGCCGCACGTCGCCGTGCACGATCGCGAGGCGCTCGCCGTAGACTTCGGCCGCGCGGATCAGGAAATCGATCGGCGTGAGCGGCACGTAATTGGCATCGCGGCGGCCGAGCCCGGCCTCGAACATCTGCGTCATGATCCTGTCTCCCGTGTTCTGTCGACCGGGATGCGTGCACCCCGGATCGTTTTGATGTGGTTCAATTGCCGACAGCCTAACGGGCGTTATTGTGAGCCGTCTGTCATCGAAACGACAGAGTGCCGCTCGAACGCTGCGCGTTATCCCTATCCTCGCAAACCCGCACCCATGCACGACCACTCCGACGCGACCGCCCGGCCGGCCGACACGCTCCCCGAACCGGCCCCGCTGCCGCCGCTCGCGACGCTGTTCGGCCAGTGCGCGTGGTTCCGCACGCTGGCGCCCGAACACCAGGCGCTCGTGCTCGCCCAGTCGCACGTCGAGCAGTGCGAAGCCGGCGACGTGATCGCGCACCGGCTCGCGCCGTCCGCATACTGGATCGGCGTCCATCGGGGGCTGCTGAAGCTCGCGATCTTCAACGTGTCGGGACGCGGCTGCACGTTTTCCGGCGTGCCGTCGGGCGGCTGGTTCGGCGAAGGCAGCGTGATCAAGCGCGAGCTGCGCAAGTACGAGGTCGTCGCGATCCAGCGCTCGACCGTGCTGTTCGTGCCGGTCGACACGTTCCACGCGCTGCTCGACACGAGCCTGCCGTTCACGCGCTTCGTGATTCATCAGCTGAACAACCGGATGGGCGAATTCATCGCGTCGATCCAGAACAGCCGGCTGCTCGACGTCGACGCGCGCGTCGCGCAGGCGCTCGCGCAGCTCTTCAACCCGGCGCTGTATCCGGATACCGGCCCGTCGCTGTCGATCTCGCAGGAGGAACTGGGGATGCTCGTCGGCGTGTCGCGCCAGCGGATCAACCAGGCGCTGCAGCACCTCGAGAAGCTCGGCGTGCTGCGGCTCGCGTACAACCAGATCGAGGTCGTCGATCTCGACGCGCTCGCGCGCTTCGGCATGGAGCAGCTGTGAGCGCCGCCCGAGGCGCGAGACCGTCGCCGTCGCGACCACGCATTCCATCTGCGGAATCGGCCGGCGACCGGCGCGCCCCAACCTGACAATTCCGCCAGTTTCGCGACAGTAACCCGTCGCGGGCCGACGCCTATCATTCGGGTTCCCTTCACCGACGCCTGATCACCGCCTGCCCCGCCGCCTTCATGTGGATCGTCAATCTCGCGCTCAGGCGCCCCTACACGTTCATCGTCATGGCCATCATGATCGTGCTGGCCACCCCGCTTGCGCTGATGCGCACACCGGTCGACGTGCTGCCCGCGATCAACATCCCCGTGATCAGCGTGATCTGGAATTACAGCGGCTTCTCCGCGACGGAGATGACGAACCGCATCACGTCCGTCCATGAACGGATCCTGACGACGACCGTCAACAACATCCAGCACGTCGAATCGACGTCGCTGCCCGGCATCGCGGTCGTGAAGGTGTTTCTGCAACCGGGCGCGAACGTGCAGACGGCGATCGCGCAGACGGTGTCGTCCGCGCAGGCGATCGTGCGGCAGATGCCGCAGGGCGCGACGCCGCCGCTCGTGATCACCTATTCCGCGTCGAGCATTCCGGTGATCCAGCTCGGGCTGTCGAGCAAGACGCTCAGCGAGCAGTCGCTCGCCGACATCGCGCTCAACTTCCTGCGCCCGCAACTGATCACGGTGCCCGGCGTGCAGATTCCGTTTCCGTACGGCGGCCGCACGCGCGTGGTCGCGATCGATCTCGATCCGCAGGCGCTGCAAGCGAAGGGCCTCACGCCGGCCGACATCGTCAACGCGGTCAACGCGCAGAACCTCGTGCTGCCGACCGGCACCGCGAAGATGGGCCAGACCGAATACCGGGTCGACACGAACGCGTCGGCCGATACGATCACCGACATCAGCAACCTGCCGATCCAGACCGTCAACGGCGCGACGACCTACCTGCGCGAGGTGGCGTCGGTGCGCGACGGCTTCGCGCCGCAGACGAACGTCGTGCGCCAGAACGGCCAGCGCGGCGTGCTGATCTCGATCCTCAAAAGCGGCGACGCGTCGACGCTCAAGGTCGTGTCGGACCTGAAGGCGCTGCTGCCGAAGGTGATCCCGACGCTGCCCGAGGGGCTCACGATCACGCCGCTGTTCGACCAGTCGGTGTTCGTCAACGCGGCCGTCCAGGGCGTGATCCACGAGGCGCTGATCGCCGCCGTGCTGACCGCGATGATGATCCTGCTGTTCCTCGGCAACTGGCGCAGCACGCTGATCATCGCAATCTCGATCCCGCTGTCGATCTTCACGTCGCTGATCGCGCTGTCCGCGCTCGGCGAAACCATCAACATCATGACGCTCGGCGGGCTCGCGCTGGCGGTCGGCATTCTCGTCGACGACGCAACGGTCACGATCGAGAACATCGAGCGGCACCTCCATCTCGGGACGAACCTGCACGACGCGATTCTCGAAGGCGCGGGCGAGATCGCGGTGCCCGCGCTCGTGTCGACGCTGTGCATCTGCATCGTGTTCGTGCCGATGTTCTTCCTGACCGGCGTCGCGCGCTTCCTGTTCGTGCCGCTCGCGGAAGCCGTGGTGTTCGCGATGCTCGCGTCGTACGTGCTGTCGCGCACGCTGGTGCCGACGCTCGCGATGCTGCTGTTCCGCCCGCAGCAGGCAAGCACCGGCCCCGATCATTCGACGTCGCGCTTCGCGCGCATCCATCACGCGTTCAACCACGCGTTCGAACGGCTGCGCGCGTGGTACATCGTGCTGCTCAGCATCCTGCTCGTGCGCCGCCGCTTCTACGCGTTGTGCTTCCTCGGTTTCTGCGTGCTGTCGACCGGCCTCGTGTTCGTGCTCGGCCGCGACTTCTTCCCGAACGCCGATTCCGGCAACCTCCGGCTGCACATGCGTGCGCCGACCGGCTACCGGATCGAGGAAACCGCGCGGCTCGCCGATCAGGTCGAGGGCGTGATCCGCGAAACCGTGCCGCCCGACGAACTCGGCGCGATCGTCGACAACCTCGGGCTGCCGGTGAGCGGCATCAACCTGTCGTACAGCAACGCCGGCACGATCGGCACGCTCGACGGCGAGCTGCTGATCGCGCTGAAGCCCGGCCACCGCGCGACCGCGCACTACGTGCAGACGCTGCGCACGCTGCTGCCGCAGCGCTTCCCGGGCGTCGAGTTCTTCTTCCAGCCGTCGGACATCATCACGCAGATCCTCAACTTCGGGCAGCCGGCCGCGATCGACGTGCAGGTGCTCGGCAACGATCTCGCGAGTAACATGACCATTGCGAGCAGCCTGATGAAGAAGATCAGGCAAATCCCCGGCGCCGTCGACGTGCACGTGCTGCAACGCAACGACGAGCCGACCCTGCTGGCCGACATGGACCGTACGCGCATGCAGCAGCTCAATCTCTCCGCGCAGAACGTCGCGCAGAACATGCTGATCTCGCTGTCGGGGAGTTCGCAGACCACGCCCTCGTTCTGGATCAACCCGCGCACCGGCGTGCAGTACCCGCTGCAGATCCAGACCCCGCAATACGACATCGCGTCGGTCGACGACCTGCTCGGCACGCCGATCTCCGCCAGCGGCCGCACCGGCACGCCGCCGCAGTTACTCGGCAACCTGGTGCAGGTGCGCAGTACCGCGAACCCCGCCGTGATCACGCACTACAACATCCGCCCGGCGATCGACGTGTACGTGAGCGTCGAAGGCCGCGATCTCGGCGCGGTCGCGGGCGAGATCGACCGCATCGTGTCCGACGCGCGCGCGTCGCTACCGCGCGGCACCGGCCTCGCGATGCGCGGCCAGATCGAGACGATGCGCACGTCGTACGTCGGTCTCGGCGCGGGCGTCGCGATGGCGATCGTGCTCGTCTACCTGCTGATCGTCGTCAATTTCCAGTCGTGGCTCGACCCGCTGATCATCATCAGCGCGATGCCGGCCGCGCTCGCCGGCATCGCGTGGATGCTGTTCGTCACCGGCACGCACCTGAGCGTGCCCGCGCTGACGGGCGCGATCATGACGGTCGGCGTCGCGACCGCGAACAGCATTCTCGTCGTCTCGTTCGCGCGGCAACGCCTCGCGGCCGGCGCGCCGCCGCTCACGGCCGCGCTCGAAGCCGGCGCGACACGCATCCGCCCGGTGCTGATGACGGCGCTCGCGATGATCATCGGGATGGTGCCGATGGCGCTCGGTCTCGGCGAAGGCGCCGAGCAGAACGCGCCGCTGGGCCGCGCGGTGATCGGCGGGCTGCTGTTCGCGACCGTTTCGACGTTGCTGTTCGTGCCGCTCGTGTTCGGCGGCGTGCATTCACGGCTGGCCCGGCGGCGCGCGCGCCAGGCCGGTCACTGACTTTCGCCCTGCTTTTCACCTACTACCCGGTTGAATTGGTTGAATTCATGGAAGAGAAACATCACAGCGCCGTCGGCATCCAGGTGGACGAACACGGCATGCACCTGCCGGCGCGCGCGTCGGTGTCGCGGCGCGCACGGATCGTCGTGATCGTGATCGGCGTGCTGCTGGCCGCCGGCGCCGCGCGCACCATCGTCGTCAACGTACTGAACCAGCGTCACCTCGACGCGGTCGCCGAGCAGAACACGCGCCAGTACGTGAGCGTCGTGCATCCGGTCGACGCGGCCACCGGCGGCAAGCTGACGCTGCCCGGCACGCTGCGCGGCTTCGTCGAGGCGCCGATCTATGCGCGCGCCAGCGGCTACGTGCTGCGCTGGCAGGCCGACATCGGCGCGCACGTGAAGCAGGGGCAAACGCTCGCCGAACTCGACACGCCGGAGTTGAACCAGGAACTCGCGCAGGCCACCGCGCAGCGTCAGCAGGCGCAAGCGTCGCTCGCGCTCGCGAAGACGTCGTTCGACCGCGCGCAGCAGTTGCGCCAGCGCGATGCCGTGTCGCAACAGGAACTCGACGACCGGCAAGGCGCGTTCAACCAGGGCACCGCGAATCTCGCGGCGGCCGACGCGAACGTGCGCCGTCTCACCGAATTGAAGGGCTTCCAGCGGATCGTCGCGCCGATCGACGGGATCGTCACGCAGCGCAACGTCGACGTCGGCGATCTCGTCAATTCCGGCAACGCGGGCCGCTCGCTGTTCACGGTCGTGCAGGCCGACCGGCTGCGCCTGTACGTGCAGGTGCCGCAGGCGTATGCGCAGCAGGTGAAGGTTGGCCAGCACGTGAGCGTCGCGCAGGCCGAACTGACGGGGCGGACCTTCGACGGCACGATCACGCGCACGTCGCAGGCGATCGACGTCGCCACGCGCTCGCTGCAGATCGAGATCACGCTGCCGAACCCGGACGGGCGGCTGCTGCCCGGCGCGTACGTACAGGCGACGCTGCCGATGACGCCGGTCGGCCGCCTGCAGGTGCCGGCCAATACGCTGCTGTTCCGCGCCGAAGGCCCGACGGTCGCGACCGTCGATGCGAACGGCAAGGTCCGGCTGAAGCAGGTCACGGTCGTGCGCACGATCGGGCAGACGCTCGAAGTCGACGGGCCGATCACGCCGAACGATCGCCTCGTCGCGAACCCGAGCGACGCGCTCGCGACCGGCGACGCGGTCGTCGTGCAGGCGCCGGCGGCGCAGCCGGCCTCGGCCGCCGCGGGAGCGAAGTCGTGAGTGCGATACGCACCCGCATGCACCCGGCCGCGATCGGCGCCGTCGCGATCGTCGCGGCTGCGGTGCTCGCCGGCTGCACGGTCGGCCCGGATTACCGGCGCCCGGCCGTCGACACGCCGGCCGAGTGGCGGCTCGACCCGGCCGACGCATACTGGCACCCGGCCGCGCCGGCCCGCGCGCCGCTCGATCCGGCCTGGTGGACCGCATTCGGCGACGCCCAGCTCGACGCGCTGGAAGCCGATGCGCTGCGCAACAACCAGAACCTGAAAGCGGTGGCCGCGCGCTACGACCAGGCGAAGGCGACGCTCGCGTCGGTCGCATCCGCGCAGTATCCGGCCGTCGGGCTGAACGCGAGCGGCCAGCGCTTCAAGATCTCCGCCGACCGGCCGCAGACCAACTACGCGACGAAAAGCACGTCCACCGTGCAGAACGAGATCCAGGTCGGCGCGGCGGTCAGCTACGAACTCGACCTGTTCGGCCGCGTGCGGCGCAACGTCGAAGCCGCGCAGGCCAGCTCCGAGCAGGCGCGCGACGATTTCGCGAATGCGCGCCTCGTGCTGAGCGCCGATCTGGCATCGAACTACTTCGCGCTGCGCGAACTCGACACCGAGATCGACGTCGTCAAGCGCTCGATCGAACTGCAGCAGAAGGCGCTCGATTACGTGAGCGCGCGCCACGACCTCGGCGCGGTGTCCGGTCTCGACCTGTTGCAGCAGCGCGCGCAGCTCGATGCGACGCGCACGCAGGCGCAATTGCTGATCCAGCAGCGCGCGCAGGTCGAAACCGCGATCGCGACGCTGGTCGGCACGCCGGCCCCCGCGTTCTCGCTGCCGCCGCGCGTGGTGCCGATCAACGCGCCCGCGCTGCCGACCGGCATGCCGAGCGATCTGCTGCAGCGGCGCCCCGACGTCGCGTCGGCCGAGCGCGCGATGGCCGCCGCGAACGCGCAGATCGGCGTCGCGCGCGCCGCGTATTTCCCGCGCATCGCGCTGTCGCCGGACATCGGCTGGGACGCGACCCGCTTCGCGGGCCTGTTCACCGTGCCGGCGCTGCTGTGGTCGGTCGGTGGCTCGCTCGGCCAGCCGCTGTTCGAGGGCGGCAAGCTGAAGGCCGGCGTCGATTTCGCGCAGGCCGGCTACGTCGCCGCGCAGGCCAGCTACCGGCAGACCGTGCTCACCGCGTTCCAGGAGGTGCAAAATGCGGTGACCGGCCTGTCGGTGCTCGCGCAGGCGGCCGAGCAGGCATCGGCGGCCGTCGACGACGCGCGCAAGCTCGTGTCGCTCGCGCAGGACCGCTACGCGGGCGGCCTGACGCCGTTCATTGACGTGCTGACGGCCCAACAGCAGTTGCTGACGAGCGAGCGCCAGGCCGTGCAGATCCAGGGCCAGCGCGCGGCGCTCGTCGTGTTTCTCGCGAAGGCGCTCGGCGGCGGCTGGGACGGCGATGCGTCGAACGGCCCCGCGCCGTCCGACGTCGCGTCGGCGGCCCCGCAGCACGGCGCGGGCGTCGGCCCTTAACCCGGTTACGCGGAATACGAACATGAAAGTGCTGATCGTCGAAGACGAACCGAAAGTCGTCGAATACCTGAAGAGCGGCCTGACCGAGGAAGGCTGGGTCGTCGACACCGCGCTCGACGGCGAGGACGGTGCGTGGAAAGCCGTCGAATTCGACTACGACGTGGTCGTGCTCGACGTGATGCTGCCGAAGCTCGACGGCTTCGGCGTGCTGCGTGCGTTGCGCGCGCAGAAGCAGACGCCCGTGATCATGCTGACCGCGCGCGATCGGGTCGACGACCGCGTGCGGGGCCTGCGCGGCGGTGCCGACGACTACCTGACCAAGCCCTTCTCGTTCCTCGAGCTGATCGAACGGCTGCGCGCGCTGACGCGCCGCGCCCGCGTGCAGGAATCGACGCTGATCTCGATCGGCGACCTGCGCGTCGACCTGATCGGCCGCCGCGCGACCCGCGACGGCGCGCGGCTCGACCTGACCGCGCAGGAATTCCAGCTGCTCGGCGTGCTCGCGCGGCGCAGCGGCGAGGTGCTGTCGAAGACGACCATCGCGGAACTCGTGTGGGACGTGAACTTCGACAGCAACGCGAACGTCGTCGAGACGGCGATCAAGCGCCTGCGCGCGAAACTCGACGGCCCGTTCGCGGACAAGCTGCTGCACACGATCCGCGGGATGGGCTACGTGCTCGAGGCGCGCGAGGACGGCGACGCGGAGAAGCACGCATGAAACGCTCGATCACCCTGCGCCTGTCGGCGATGTTCGGCATCGTGTCGCTGCTCGTTTTCACGCTGGTCGGCTGCGGGCTGTTCGTGATGATGGAGCGCCAGTTGCTCGCCGAGCTGCGCGCGACGATCGACACGCGCGCGAAGGTCGCGCAGATGATCGTGTCGCATGCGACCACGGCCGCGCGCGGCCGCCTGATGCAGGAAAAGCTCGCCGACCTCGAACCGCCCGACGGGTCGACGCGCTATCAGGTCGACAGCCCCGACGCCGATTTCCGCTTCGGCCGTCCCGTCGACGGGGTGCCCGACGGCAAGCCGTTCGGCGCGTTCCAGCAGTACGCGCTCAACAACAGCAGCTACAACGTGATGACGAAGACCGTCGCGATCGCCGGCAGCGGCGAGCGCCCGGACGTGAAGCTGATCGTCGCGTCGTCGTGCGAGCGCACGCAGCGGATGCTGCGTCGTTTCGTCTGGACGCTGGCCGCGCTGATCGCGACGGCCACCGTCATCACGCTGCTGTTGAGCCGCGCGGTCGCGCGCTTCGGGCTCGCGCCGCTCGACCGGCTGTCGCAGGACGCGGCGAGCGTGAGCGCGACGAACCGCCGCCAGCGGCTGCACACCGACGCGCTGCCGACCGAGCTGCGCGATCTCGCGACGTCGTTCAACGGCGCGCTCGAACGCATCCAGCAAACCTACGCACGGCTCGAAGCGTTCAACGCGGACGTCGCGCACGAGTTGCGCACGCCGATCAGCATCCTGATCGGGCAAACCCAGGTCGCGTTGACGAGCCGCGACCGCTCTGTCGACCGGATGCGCCAGACGCTGCAGTCGAACCTCGAGGAATTCGAGCGGCTGCGCGTGATCATCAACGACATGCTGTTCCTGTCGCGCAGCGACCGCGGCGAACGCGCGACCGACCTGAAGGACGTGTCGCTCGCCGACGAGGTGCGGCGCATGCTCGACTTTCTCGAAATCCCGCTCGACGAGGCGCGGTTGCGCGCCGAGCTGCACGGCGACGCGCGCGCGGCCGTCGATCCGTCGCTGTTCCGCCGCGCGATGACGAACCTGCTGATCAACGCGATCCAGCATTCGGCGCCGGGCGCGACGCTGAACGTGACGATCACTCGCCGCGACACGCTCGTCGAGATGGCCGTGTCGAATCCCGGCGAGCCGATCGATCCGGTGCAGCGCTCGCACGTGTTCGAGCGCTTCTACCGGCTCGAGGAAGCGCGCGCGAACAGCAAGGAAAACCACGGGCTCGGGCTGTCGATCGTCAAGGCCGTGGCCGAGATGCACGGCGGCGGCGTGTTCGTCGCCTGCTCCGGGGGTGTCAACACGTTCGGCTTCTCGGTGTCGACGCAGCCGTGGTCGGGCGGGCCGCTGCGTCCGGCCGACGCCGCCGATTCCAGCGATGCGGCCAATCCGGCCGATCCGCGCGGCGCTCGCGCGGCGCCCGTGCCGCGCGCAATGCACTGACGGCGTCGCGCCTGTCGACGTCCAGCCGCTTCCGATCGGCGCTGGCCGGCCGCGAACGCGGCCCGGAACGACGCGTTACGCGCGCGGCTTGCCGCCCTGCTCGCGCCACGCCCGCGGCGACATCGCAAACCGCTCGCGAAACACGCGACTGAAATGCGACATGTCGTTGAATCCCCAGCGCAACGCGATGTCGGACACCCGCAGCACCGCGCATTGCGCATTCGCGAGATCCTGCGCGCACCGTTCGAGCCGCAGGTTCAATACGTAGCGCATCAGCGACGTGTTTTCCGCCTCGAACAGCTTGTTGATGTACCGCGACGAAATCCCGATCGACCGCTCGATCATCATCGGGCTCAGCTCCGGATCGTGCAGGTGTTCGAGCAGATGCCGCTTCACCCGCGTCAGCGTCAACGCCTTCATCCTCGATTGCGCGAGATCGTTGCGCTGCATGCCCCCGAGCGTCATCGCGATCAGCGAGATCGCGGTATCCGACAACTGCCGCATCTCGTCCTCGGTCACGCTGCGGATCTGCGCCGACATCTGCTCGAGAAACGCACGCATGACGCTGCCTACGCCCTGCCCGGTGTGCGTCGGGCAGGCCGTGCGGTGCTCCATGCCGACGACGAGCTGGTTCAGGGTCGCGCGGGGAATGCTGACGACGATCTCGCGCCACGACTGGCCGAACTGCAGGTGGTGAGGCCGGGTCGCGTCGTAGACCGCGAAATCCCCGGGGTGCAGCGTGACGATCTTGCCGTCCTGCTCGACCGATTGGCTGCCCTCGAGCATCAATACGCCGAAATACTTGTCCTCATACTCGCTTCGCGCCTGGCGATAGCGCCGAATCACGGCCTGCTCGCTGGCGTAGATTTCCGAGATCCGCATCTTTTCGCATTTGCGCTGCCGCACCTGGCCGAAGAAATCGGCCTTCTGCACGGCCGCGATCTGCACGTCCGCGAACAAACGCAGAATCGTCTCGCGCCAAAACTCGATACGCTGGCTGACCGAGCCGTCGGTCGCCACCTCGATCGCCGAATTCGTCCATTCGTCCGGCGGGCTGTCGTCGGCCGCCGGGCCGGACGCGTCGCCGCTTGCGGCGCGCGGGAAAGGACGCATCGTCATGGTCGTGCCCCACATCGGTTAGCCAACACGCAGCCGGTAGCGTGCCCGTTCAAAAGCGCCTTGTCCAATCGGCAACCGTGCGAGCCGCGTCGCCGGTCGGACCCACAGGTGGCGCGGCGGCGATACGCGGCCGCGCCGGGCATGTCATGCGAACGTCGCCTGACGCCAGTCGGAAGACTGTTCATACGCATAGGCGCAGCGGTAGATCGTCGCCTCGTCGAAGCGGCGCCCGACCAGTTGCAGCCCGATCGGCAGGTCGTCGGCGACCCCGCACGGCAGCGACATGGCCGGATGCCCGGACACGTCGAACGGCGCGGTATTCGCGAGCATCTCGAAAGCACGCGTCAGCGATTCGGACATCGCACAGCCGGGCTTCGGCAGTTCCGACGCGCGTATCGGGACGGTCGGCATCAGCAATACGTCATACGATTGCAGCGCCGTGTCATACGCCGATCGCAAGCGTCGCGCGAGGTTCTGGCACTTCGCGTAATAGCGCCCGCGATACCGGCTCGTGAAATATTCGCCGAGCAGCATCGTCACCTTCACGGTATCCGGCAACTCGTCGGCGCGCTCGCGCCAGCCCGCGTGATGATCGATCATGCCGGTCACGTACAGGCCGCCCCAGTTGAAGCCGTGGCTGTTGCCCTTCATCATCTGCTGCGTCGCCCCCTCGGCCGCGATCGGCAGCCAGATCGCGGTGCCGGCCGCATGCAGCGGCACCGACACTTCGTCGACGCTCGCGCCCAGCTTGCGCAACCGGAGCGCGGCGACCCGCACGGCCTCGTCGACCACTTTCTCCGAATTCGCGAGCCCGAACGCCTCGCGCAGCACGCCGATCCGCAGGCCCGCGATGCCGTCGCGAATCGCGCCGAGATAATCGGCGCGCGGCGGCAACATCCGTTGACGCGGATCGAGCCCGTCGTCGCCCGCGATGACGTCGAGCAGCAGCGCGTTGTCGAGCACGCTGCCCGTCATCGGCCCGAGATGATCGACGGTCGCCTCGATCGGCATCGCGCCGGTGTACGGCACGAGCCCGTGCGTCGGCTTCATCCCGTAGATGCCGCAATAGGCGGACGGGATTCTCACCGAGCCGCCCTGATCGCCGCCGAGCGCCATGTCGACCTCGCCGCTCGCGACCAGCGCGCCGCTACCGGACGACGAGCCGCCCGACGAATATCCGGCCTTGCGCGGATTGTGCACCGGCCCCGACGCGCTCGTGTGCGAGCCGCCGGAAAAGCAGTAGTACTCGCAGGTCGCCTTGCCGGCGATCGTCGCGCCGGCGTCGAGCACCCGCGTGACGACGGTCGCATCGATATCGGGCACGTAGCCCTCGAACGTGCTCGCGCCATTGCGCATCGGCACACCGGCGACGCAGATGTTGTCTTTCACGGCCACCGTCTTGCCGCGCAGCTTGCCGTCGGCGGCGCCGTGGATCGTGCTCTTGCGCGCCCATGCGCCGTAACGGTTCTCGTCGCCTTCCGGGCGATAGCCGGGCGTGCGCGGATACGCGACGACGGGCAGAGGGTCGGGCAGCGCGTCGATCATGTCGTACGCGTCGAAGTTGGCCTGCAGCGCATCGTCGTAGTCGGCGAGCTGGCGGGCATCGACATGAAAGCCGAAACCGGCTGCAATGTCGGACAGTTGTTCGCGGGTCGGGCGTTTGATGGCCATCGACGTTCTCCAGTTCGGTAAGCGGCGGCGCCAGCCTGGGCGGCGCCGGCCGGATTCATCGCGCGACGGCGACGGCGTCGCGCATCAGCCCGGTGCGCGGATGGCAGTTCACGTATTCGTAGACCTGATGCTTTGCGTCGAAGACGGAAACCTCGTGATACAGCCGCAGTTTCGACAGCCCGGTGACGACGCGGAAGAACGTGACGAAGATCCGCAGGTGCGTCGGATGGGATTCGGCCCACCGCTCGAGGCGGTCGAGCGAGCGCCAGTGGCCGATGTTGTAGCTCTCGTCGAGCTCGTTGCCGTCCAGATCGATCGAGCGCACGTAGCGATTGCTGTAGCAGCCGACGTCCTTGCCGTTGTCGCGCAGGAACTCCATTCCGCTGCGCAGCGTCGGCTCGATCTCCTCGAGATACAGCCGGCGCTCGTCGCTCTCCGCCGCGCGCCAGTCCTGACCGGAGCGAATCAGCGCGATGTTGTCGTGCGCCAGTACGACGACACGGCCGCCGCGAGCCGGATCGCCGTCGACGATGCGCAACTCGCCGTCCGCGGCCATCCAGTCCGTCTGCGAGATCGGGAACCGGTCGCGCATCGATCCCCAGTAGCCGTGCTCCTCGATCTCGCCGCTGACGCCGTCCATGATCGCGCCGACGCCGGGGAAATCGCTCGTAAATGCGTAAAGCGTCTCGAACTGCTCGGCGCGCGGCGCGACGATTTCCCGGAAGTAGCCGATCCCGTCCGCGAGGCGTGCGTCGGAGGCCCACCATTCGACGAGCGCCGGCGACGCGATCCAGCGCGCATACGCGGCCGGATCGCGCCAGTAGCCGACGGCAATCAGGTTCTCGTAGCCCTGGTCGTCGGTGTGTTGCGTCAGGTCGAAATTGTTCGGGCCGTCCTGCGCACCGAAATCGGCGACGATCCGGCGCAACGCGGCCAGTGCCGCCGCGCGCTTGTCGGCGCCGCGATACTGGACGCCGAAATAGCCCATCACGACCTGGCTCAGGTCTTCGGCGGCCCGGGCGACGTACATCGGGAACGGCGGCTGGTAATCGTCGGCGACGCGGCGCGACAGCGTCCGCGGGCACATCAGGTGTTTGTCGATGGCGGATTCCATGCGTGATCTCTCTGGAAAGGGAATCGGATGTCGAGGGTTCGACGTGAGGGACACGGAGCGACATGCACCGGCCATAGCCCGGCGCATGCGTGTCGTCAGAAGATGTGCGCGTAACGCAGGCCGGCGAGCACGCTGTTCTTCGGGCCGTTGCGCACGCTCAGGTCGGTGCCGAGCTGGATTTGCACCTGGTCGGCCTTCGTCACGAACTTCGCCGCGGTGAGCCGCAGGCGCGTCGTGCGCAACGCGTCGTTGTTGTCCGCGCCGTCGACGCGCGTTTCTCCGCCCCAGAGCTGGGTGATGCCGACCCCGAGCGACGTGCCCGGATCGGGCATGTAACGCACCATCGCCTGGGCGCTGTAGCTCATCCGCTGATGCAGCGTCGCACCGCTCGCGCCGTACGACGTGTTGTTGCCGTACCAGATCGCGTCGCCGACGAGATCGAGGGCCCATTGCGGCGAAAAGTGCTTGACGTAGGCTGCCTGGAAATCGAGCGACCAGCGGTTGGCGCCGAGATTGAGGCCGCGGTTCCGGTCGTAACTCCCGGTCGGCGCATAAACGTAGACCGTCGCGGCGACGACGTCCTTCGCTTCGTTCAGGCGGAATTTCAACGGCGCGGTCAGGATCACGTCGCCGACGCCGTTCGTACTGCCAAGCGTGCCTGCGTTGCCGAAACTGCTGATGTGACCGAACGGCAGCAGCACCTGCGGATCGATCGTGAGCCTGTCGGTGAGCTGGAACACGTGCAGCAGGCGGGCGATGCCGACATTGGACTGCAGGTCGAAATCCGACGTCCGGTGGCCATTCGCGTAGTACGCGTTCGTCGCCGAATAGTTGTAGTACAGCACGCCGATCGTCGCGCCCACCGGATACTGCTCGTAGTCGCCGGGATCGACCTCGACCGCGCCAGCGTAATGCGATGCGACGACCATCAGCGACAGGCCGATCCACCGCGCGACGCGCTTCAGTTTCATTCTGTTGACGTTGTCCATCATGCTCCTCACCTGGATGCGCAGACACCGCCACGCTCGACGCACGACGAACGGGGATCGTTGCCGGACGGTGGAATCGCGGGGTGCTGGCTGACTGTTATTCCGCCGGTACTCGAGGGAGCGCCGACGATTCGCGACATCGAACGGCCGTCGCTTGAGGATGAGAATAGAAAGGCAAAATCCGCATTTCTGTTTTCCGGCGGAACAAGAAATTGGCTGTGGCGGACCTCCGCGGCCAGTGCCCGGCAGCGGTCGCAAGACGGGCGCGGGCTGCCGCCGTTTCATGCCGGACGCCCTGCCGATGCCGCGAATCGCCGCGCATCCGGTGCGCGTCGGCGCCTGCCGTGCAATGGGGCCGTCTCGGCATAGTTTCCGATCCGTGCCGGCAAAGAACCGCGTTTTTTCTCTTCTTACCCTGCTCGTCGAGCGTGACCGACACGACGCGCCATCCCCCGCCACGGCAGCCGCCACGCCGTGGCGGCGGTCGCCCCGAACCACGACAAGGAGCCCCACGATGAATACGACGCCTTCCGAGAAAACCGCCTCGACGCCCGGCGAACGCGCCTGGGCGCTGTTTCGCGTGATGAAAGAGAAGAACCTGATTCCCGACGGCTATATCGACAATCTGACCGAGCTGATGTCCACGACCTGGGATCCGGCCAACGGCGCGCGCATCGTCGCGCGTGCGTGGGTCGACCCCGCGTTTCGCGAACTTCTGCTGAAGGACGGCACGGCCGCATGCGCGCAATTCGGCTACACCGGCCCGCAGGGCGAATACATCGTCGCGCTCGAAGACACGCCGACGCTGAAGAACGTGATCGTCTGCAGCCTGTGCTCATGCACGAACTGGCCGGTGCTCGGGTTGCCGCCCGAGTGGTACAAGGGCTTCGAATATCGTGCGCGGCTCGTCCGCGAAGGGCGCACGGTGCTGCGCGAGCTCGGCACCGACCTGCCCGACGACGTCGTCGTGAAGGTTTGGGACACCACCGCCGAAAGCCGCTATCTCGTGCTGCCCGTGCGGCCGGCCGGCACCGAGCACATGACCGAGGAACAACTGCGCACGCTCGTCACGAAGGACGTGCTGATCGGCGTCGCGCTGCCGCGCGCGCACTGACGCGTCCCCACGTTTCGCTTTCGACCTTCCTCTCGGAGATCACATATGGACGGCTTTCACGACCTCGGCGGATTCCAGGGTTTCGGCCCGGTGCCGCATACGATCAACAGCCTCGGCTACAAACCGGTCTTCAAGGAAGACTGGGAGCATCTCGCGTACAGCCTGATGTTCGTCGGGGTGGATCAACTGAAAAAATTCAGCGTCGACGAGGTGCGTCACGCGGTCGAACGCATCGACGTGCGCCAGCACGTCGGCACGCGCTACTACGAGCGCTACGTGATCGCGACCGCGACACTGCTCGTCGAAACCGGCGTGCTCACGCAGGACGAACTCGACCGCGCGCTCGGTGCGCCTTTCCGGCTCGCGAACCCGCCGCGATCCGGCGGCCGGGCGGCCCCGCTCGACTCGACGCGGTTCGAGGTCGGCGATCGCGTCGTCGTTCGCGACGAATACGTCAGCGGACACATCCGCGCGCCGGGCTACGTTCGCGGCAAGACAGGCGTCGTGCTGCACCGGACGACCGAATCGTGGCCATTCCCGGACGCGATCGGCCACGGCGACACCGGCGCCGCGCATCAGCCGACCTATCACGTCGAGTTCCGCGTGAAGGATCTGTGGGGCGACGCCGCCGACGACGGCTATGTCGTGGTCGACCTGTTCGAAGGCTACCTGGATCGCGCGTCCGGGCAGAGCGCATGACGACGCCGGCCATTCGACACGTGCCGGCCGCTCCGCCGCCGAGGATTCCGGTCACCGTGCTGTCCGGCTTCCTCGGCGCCGGGAAGACGACGTTGCTGAACCATATCCTGCGCAATCGCGCCGGCCTGAAGGTCGCCGTGATCGTCAACGACATGAGCGAAGTCAACGTCGACGCCGACGATGTGCGACGCAACGTCGAGCTGCATCGAGGCGAGGACGAACTGGTCGAAATGACCAACGGTTGCATCTGCTGCACGCTGCGCGCCGATCTGCTCGAGCAGATCAGCACGCTTGCGCGGCAGCATCGCTTCGATTATCTGCTGATCGAGTCGACGGGTATCTCGGAGCCGATGCCGGTCGCGGAGACGTTCGCGTTTCTCGACCGGGATGGTTTCAGCCTCAGCGAGCTCGCGCGGCTGGACACGCTCGTCACGGTGGTCAACGGCGAGACGTTCGAGGACATGATCGCGTCGGCCGAACCGGTCACGCGCGACGCCCCGCTCGCGAATGGCAGCGATCCCGATCCGCCGCGCAAGCTGTCAGACCTGCTGATCGAACAAGTCGAATATGCGAACGTGATTCTCGTGAGCCGACTCGACCGGATCGGCCACGCGGGTTTCGAGCGGCTGCGCGCAATTCTGGCGTCACTGAATCCATCGGCGCGAATCCTGCCAATGCAGCACGGCAAGGTCGATCCGTCGGACGTCCTCGATACGCGGCGCTTCGATCTTCCGGCGCTCGTCGAATCGCCGGGATGGATGCAACGCATGCAGGCCGACGAACGCCCGTCGGAATCGGATGCGTACGGGATCGCGTCGTGGGTCTATCGCGAACGTGCGCCGTTTCATCCGGCGCGCCTGCTCGCGTGGCTGCGCCGCCCCTGGACCAACGGCCGACTGCTGCGCTGCAAGGGATATGTGTGGGCCGCGCACCGATACGCCGAAACCGCCCTGCTCGTGCAGGCCGGCGACACGTTCCAGTGGGGCTACGTTGGCCGATGGTGGCGGTTTACGCCGCCGTCGGAGTGGCCGCAAGACGACTACCGTCGCGAGGGCGTGCTGAAACAATGGGAAGAGCCGGCAGGCGATTGCCGACAGGAGATCGTGTTCATCGGGCAGTCGATCGATCACGGCCGGTTGCGTCGCGAACTCGATGCATGCCTGCTGACGGTCGAAGAAATCGACGCAGGGCCGGAGTCGTGGCGCCAGCTTCCGGAAGCCGACGCGTTCGACGCACTTGCGACGCCCGCCCGTTCGTGAAGCGACACTCGATGGCTTCGGCCGCCACGCCTGCGCCCTGTCGCTTTCGGTCGACCCGCGAGCGTTGCGCCCGGTTCAGCGTGACGTGAATCGCGGCCGCGCCGCCAAGGGCAGTTTTCTTCAATACGGGCCGACGCAACGCCCGTAGTCTCGATGCGACTTTCAACATGTCGCATGGAGACACCTGATGAGCATGCTGGTTTCGATGGCCGCGTTCGCGCTGGCCTCGTCGATCACCCCCGGCCCCGTCAACATCGTCGCGCTCAGCGCGGGCGCGCGCCACGGCCTCGGCGCGAGCCTGCGCTACGCGGCCGGCGCGACGCTCGGCTTCGTCGCGCTGTTCCTGCTGATCGGCCTCGGCCTGCACGCGGCGCTCGCCCGCTGGCCCGTGCTGACGACGGCCACGCAGTGGTCGGGGATCGCGTTCCTGCTCTACATGGCGCTGCGGCTCGCGCTCGACGACGGCCGGCTGTCGGCCGATCCGGACGTGGCCGGCCCGTCGGCGGCGGCCGGCGCGGCGATGCAGTGGCTCAATCCGAAGGCGTGGCTCGCGTGCGTGGCCGCGATGGGCGCGTATGCATCCGACGGCGACCGCGCGCAGGTCTGGCAGTTCGCCGCGCTGTATCTGGTGATCTGCTTCGCGTCGATCGCCTGCTGGGGCTATGCGGGCGCATCGCTGCGGCACCGGCTCGCGAACGCGCGGCGCATGCGCGTGTTCAACCGGTTGATGGCGCTGCTGCTCGCGGGCAGCGCGCTGTTTCTGCTCGACGTGTAGCCGCCGTCGCGTTCAGCGCATCGCGCTGCGGTACTGCCCCGGCGTCGCGGCTGCGATTCGCCGGAACGCGCGCTGGAAATGCGCCTGGTCCGCAAAGCCGGCGTCGAGCGCGACTTCGGCGATCGGCCGGCCGCGGCGCAACTCGGTGCGGCCGTATTGCACGCGCCGATCGATCAGGAACGCATGCGGCGTCATCCCGTAACGCGCATTGAACGCGCGGATCAGGTACGACGGCGACAGGTCGGCCGCCGCGCAGATCGCATCGAGCGTGACGGCCTCGCGGCAATGGGCGGCGATGTAGTCGGCCGCGCGCGCGAGCTTCGCGTTGTCGTCGCCCGGCCGCGGGGCGAGCGGTTCGCGATCGAGCGCGCCGTGCAGCGCTGTGAAGAATTCGACCGCCGCGCTCTCCTTGCCGAGCGCATCGAGGCCGGGCGACACGAGCGTGCGGTAGAAGCTACCAAATTGCGCGAACAGATCGCCGCGCTCGGTCAACTTCGGCGAAAACCCGTGAAAATCGCGGTTCGGATCGCGGCCCAGCGAATGCTGCAGCCGCGCGAGCCAAGGCACGTCGACATAGACCATCCGGTACGCCCACGCATCGGGGCCGTACGGATTGCATGCGTGCACCTGCTCCGGATCGATGATCACGAGCACGCCGCGCCCGACGTGAGCGTGCGTCGCGCCGTTCACGTACGTGCTCGTCCCGCCGACGATCGCGCCCACCGAAAACGTGTCGTGCGTATGCTTCGCGTAGCAGATCGCGCGCCCGTCGTCGACGGTGCGCGCCTCGATGAACGGCAGCGCGCCATCGCGCCAGAACGGCGACGGTACGGCGGATCGGTTGGCGGTACGGGTCACGCGGCGGGCTCCAGGTTCGAACGGCGAACGCTCACCGTACAAGACTGGGCGGCGCCGCGCAACA
This sequence comes from Burkholderia sp. APQ4-4ca, assembly GCF_057837105.1. NCBI lineage: Bacteria > Pseudomonadati > Pseudomonadota > Betaproteobacteria > Burkholderiales > Burkholderiaceae > Burkholderia > Burkholderia sp. APQ4-4ca. Next base: position 137,772 of record NZ_JBYQCG010000076.1, read on the forward strand.
GCGAGCCGACGCCCGGCGGCTGGATCGCCTAAGCTTTGAATTCGGCCGCCGCGGCAAACGCGGCGGGTTCCCTTTCCTCTTCCAACCGGTACGCTCATGCAGATCGATCTGAAAGGCAAGACCGCGGTCGTTACCGCTTCCACCGCCGGCATCGGGTTCGCGATCGCCGAAGGGCTCGCGCGCGCCGGCGCGCACGTCGTCGTCAACGGCCGCAGCGATGCGTCGGTGCAGTCCGCGCTCGGGAAATTGCGCGACGCCGTGCCCGGTGCAAGCTTCGACGGCGTCGCCGCCGACCTGTCCGACGCGGCCGGCGTCGCGCGCGTCACGCAGCACACGCCGAACGCCGACATTCTCGTCAACAACGCGGGCATTTACGGCCTGAAGGCGTTCTTCGACATCGACGACGCCGAATGGGAGCATTTTTTCCAGATCAACGTGATGTCCGGCGTGCGGCTCGCGCGGCATTACCTGAAAGGGATGATCGAACGCAATGCCGGGCGCATCGTGTTCATTTCGTCGGAATCGGGCCTGAACATCCCCGTCGACATGATTCATTACGGGTTCACGAAAACCGCGCAGTTGTCGATCGCGCGCGGCCTCGCGAAGCTCGCGGCCGGCACCCACGTGACCGTCAATTCGGTGCTGCCGGGCCCGACGATGTCCGAAGGCGTGCGCGAGATGCTGAAGGCGCAGGCCGACGAAACGGGCCGCAGCATCGACGACATCGCCGTGGAGTTCGTGCGCAGCGAACGTGCGAGTTCGATCATCCAGCGGCCGGCGACGACGGAGGAAGTCGCGAACATGGTCGTGTACGTGTGCTCGCCGCAGGCATCGGCCACGACCGGTGCGGCGTTGCGCGTCGACGGCGGCGTGGTCGACACGATAGCGTGACGGCCGTGACGGCCATATGACCCGCCCGCGCGGCGCGTGGCCGCCGCGCTATCGCGACGCGCGCTTGCCAGGCTGAAGCGTGCCCTTGCGATCGGCGTCCATGCAGGTATCGAAGCCGGACTGCATGACGACGCCGGCCTTGTCGAACACGACGAAGTACGCCCGGTGATCGTTGCCGTGCTCGATGAAGTAGTTGTAGCAGACGCCGCTGCCGTTGCGGACCATCCAGACGCTGCGCGGGTTGCCGGCGGCGCGGACGACGTCGGCGCGCGTCGCGCCGTGCCGCGACGCGGCCCGTGCCAGCGGCGTGCGCGAATACGAGAACGGCAACCACGAGTCGAACCACGCACAGCCGTGCAACATCAGGCAACTGGCGGCCAGGGACAGCGTCGCTGCGGGACGGGCCATCGGAATCAATCGCATGCTCGGGAAATCTGCTGCGCCATACCGGCGTGATCGAAAACCCCATGCTACTCGACCTTTGGGTCCGGATCGAAAAGAAATGTAGAGATCTTTATCCGAATCCCCGCGTTTGCGGGCGTGCGCGCCGGTCGAATCGTCAGCGATCGTTGCAGCCGGCCCATGCTTGCGCGCGCAACCGCATTGCCGTGCCGTTGCGTCGAACCGATGCAACGGCCTCCGCCGTCACGCGATCCATTCGGCCCACAGCATCGTCAGCACCGTCATCAGCGCGGGGCCGACGAACAGCCCGATCAGGCCGAACGTCTCGGCGCCGCCGAGGATGCCGAACAACACGAGCAGGAACGGCAACCGTGTCGAACCGCCGATCAGCACCGGCCGCACGAAATGCTCGGCGATGAACACGACGATGAACCCGAGCGCCGCGACCACGACGGCCCACATGGTCGCCCCCTGCACGAACAACCAGAGCGCCGCGCCGCAGAACACGACCGGCGCGCAGAACGGCAGCATCGCGGCGACCGCCGTGACGAGCCCGAGCAGCGCCGCGTGCGGCACGCCCGCGAGCGCGTAGGCGATACCGAGCAGCGCGCCCTCGCCGAGCCCGACGACGACGAGCCCCGTCACCGTGCCGTACACGGCCGCGACCATGCGCTCGATCAATTCCGCGCCGTTACGCCCGAACGCGCGCCGCGCGCCCTGCAGCAACGCACCCGACAGCTTGTGGCCCGCGCGCAGGATCACGAACAGCGTGACGAGCATGAAACCGAATTCGAGCAGCACATGCGCGAGCTTCGTGCCGAATTGCCGGCCGAACGCGATGAATTTCTCGCCGTTGACGCCGTGCATCGCGGTGGCCGCATGCAGCGGATGGCCGAGATTGGCCTGCCACCATTCGGTGATCTGCGCCGCGCCGTACGGCAACCGGTTGATCACGTCCGGCAACGGGATGCCGTTGTCCTGGATCGTGTGCAGCCACTCGCGCAGGTCGTGCGCCTGCGCGAACGCCTGGGTCGTCGCGACCGCCACCGGCAGCACGACGAGCAGCGAGATCGCCGCCGTGATGACGGTCGCGATCAGCGTCGGCCGATTGCGGAACAGCCGGTGCGATTCGAAGCATTTCAGCAGCGGCCACATCGCGATGGCGATCACGCACGCCCATGCGATGGCGGGAATGAAGTCGCGGATCACCCACAGCGCGAGCACCAGCAGCGCCGCATACAGCGCGATGCGGGCGACCTGCTGCGCGCGCGGCCGCGCGGCGGAATCGGAAGACGACGGGACATGTGCGCCCATGGCACCTCTGTCGAAATGAAAAAATGGCGGTTCGTCCAGGCAACGGGCCTGGACGAACCGCCATTCTATCCATCGGCGCCGGATCGGCGGCTCGCGCGATCGAAGCGCGGGCCACCCGGCGCCGTGTCGACGCGCGCCGCTCAGGCCACCTTGTCGGCGATCCGATAGCGCTCGAGCCAGTGCGCATACGGCGCGGGCAGCGTCCACGACGGACGCTCGACGCCGAGCTGCTTGGCCGCGTAGTACGGCCAGTGCGGGTCGGCCAGGTGCGCGCGGCCGACCATCACCAGATCGAGCTGCTCTTTCTCCACCACGCGGTTCGCCAGTTGCGGCGTATCGATTCCCCACGCGGACGACACCGGCAAGCCGGCCTCGCGGCGCACGCGCTCGGCGATCGGCGCGAGGAACGCCGGGCCCCACGGAATCTGCGCGTCGGGCGTCGAGAAGCCGACCGACACGCTCAGCATGTCGAGCCCTTCCCGCTTCATCCGCTGCGTGAGCGCGATCGACTCGGCGAGCGTCTCTTCGTCGCGGCCGTCGTATTCGATCACGCCCAGGCGCGCGGTCAGCGGCAGATGCTCGGGCCAGACCTTGCGAACGGCCGCGAGCGTGTCGACGAGGAAGCGGCCGCGGTTGTCGGCCGAACCGCCGTATTCGTCGGTGCGCTGGTTCGAATGCACGGAGAAGAAGCTCTGGCCGAGATAGCCATGCGCGAAGTGCAGTTCCAGCCATTCGAAGCCGAGGTCGCGCGCCCGCTGCGCGGAAGCGACGAAGTCGGCCTGCACGCGCGCGATGTCGTCGTGCGTCATTTCGCGCGGCACCTTCGGCAGGTGCGCACCGAACGGCACGGCCGAAGGCGCGATGGTCTGCCAGCCGCGCGGATCGCCTTCGGCGATATGGTCGTCGCCTTCCCACGGGCGGTTCGCGCTCGCCTTGCGGCCCGCGTGCGCGATCTGGATGCCGGGCACCGCGCCGGCCGCCTTGATCGCCGCGACCGACGGCGCGAACGCCTCGGCCTGCGTGTCGTTCCACAACCCCGCGCAGCCCGGCGTGATGCGGCCTTCCGGCGACACGGCCGTCGCCTCCGCGATCACGAGGCCCGCGCCGCCGCGCGCGATGCCGGCCAGATGCACGTGATGCCAGTCGTTGACGACGCCGTCTTCGGCGACGTACTGGCACATCGGCGGCACCGCGATACGGTTGCGCAGCGTGACATCCTTGAGTTTGAACGGTTCGAACAGGGCAGACATCCACGACTCCTTTGCTGGGTTCTGCAAAACGGGGGAATGCGCCGTGCGGTGCGCACGGCGCAACGGTGCGGGCCGTCGGCGGGCCGGCTGCGTCCGGCGACGGCAAGGACGAGGCGCCGGACGCAGCCGGCGCCATGTTCAGCGGTGGCCGAGCTTCGCGAGCAGCGCCTCGGCCGCGGGCGCCGACGACGCGGGGTTCTGCCCGGTGATCAGCAGCCCGTCGGTGACGACATGCGGCGCCCAGTCGGCGCTGCGCTCGAATTCGGCGCCGTTGGTCTTCAGCATGTCCTCGACGAGGAACGGCACGACCTCGGTCAACTCGACCGCCGCTTCCTCGCTGTTGGTGAAGCCCGTCGCGCGCTTGCCGCGCACGACCGACTCGCCGGTCTGCGGGTTCTTCACGTGGCGCAGCACGCCCGGCGCGTGACAGACCGCCGCGACCGGCTTGCCGGCCGCCAGCGTGCGCTCGATCAGGGCGATCGAATGCAGATCCTCGGCGAGATCCCACAGCGGGCCGTGGCCGCCCGGGTAGAACACCGCGTCGTAGTCCTCCGCCGACACGTCGGCCAGCTTGCGCGTCGACGCGAGTTCGGCCTTGGCCGCCGCATCCGCGTCGAAGCGGCGCGTCGCGTCGGTCTGGGCCGTCGGGTCACTGCTCTTCGGGTCGAGCGGCGGCTGGCCGCCCTTCGGCGACGCGAGCGTCAGCTCGATGCCCGCATCCTTGAACGTGTAGTACGGCGCGGCCAGTTCCTCGAGCCAGAAGCCGGTTTTCTTGCCGGTGTCGCCGAGCGTGTCGTGCGAGGTCAGGACAACCAGAATCTTCATGATCGGACACTCCTTCGAAAATGAACGGGGGAACGGGGCCGCACGTCGACGCGGCGCGCCTGTCGGTTAGTCCGCCCACGCGCGACAACGTGCGATTCATTCATCCCCATGCGATATATGCCTATTAGACCAGTCGTCTAGAAGCGGCCGAAATAAAACGACGGCGTCCCGCTACATGAAGCTGCCGGAGACGTCGCCGCATTCAGAAGGATGGATCATATCCTCGATTAGACCGGTCGTCTAGAGGAACGCGTATTCGCCCTTGCCGGTGTCATGGCCTTTGCGACGGAGGCACAGTTCGGTAACGGGCGTCGTCACTTTGCCGGCCGGCGTGCCTCCGCCGCCGCGCCGGCTACCGCCCGCTACCCGCGCAACGGCCCGTCCGTGTCACCCGCGTCGATTGCAGGCGCTTCGAGCCGGTGCTCGCGCACGCCGTCGTCGAGCAGACGCAGCATCAGTTCCGCCAGCACGCGGCCCGATGCGTGCCCGGTCGGCTGCACGACCGCCGTGACACGATACGGGTGCGCGATATCGGGCGGCACACCGTCATAGACGATCAACGACATATCGGCCCCCAGGCGCAGGCCGCTGTCGACCAGCGCGCGAAACGCGCCGCCGCCCGCGAGGTTGTTGTCGACCAGCAGCGCGGTCGGCGGCTCGGCCCGCGCGAGCAACGCCCGCGCCGCCTGCTGGCCGCCGTCGTGCGTAAACGGACATTCGACGAGCAGCGCCGGATCGGCCTCGATACCGGCTTCGCGCAATGCCTCCAGATAACCGGCGCGCCGCTGCGCGGCGAAAGTCAGCGTCAGCGGCGCGCTGATCATCGCGATGCGCCGATGCCCGAAGCCGATCAGCCGGCGCACAGCATCGCGCGCGCCCGCCTCGTTGTCGAAATCGAACCACGCATACGAGCCGGCCGCCTGCGTGCGACCGTACGCGACATACGGAAACGCGCTCGCATGAAGATACGCGATACGCGGATCGTCGACCTGCGTGCGCGCGACGATCAGCCCGTCGACGAGCTTGCCGTCGACGATCCGCCGATAGGTGTCCAGTTCCGCGTTCGGTCGCGCCGACGCGATGATGAAGTCGAGATTGCGCTCGGCGAGCCGCTCGGTGATGCCCGCGACGACCTCGCCGAACCGCGGATCGCCGAGATCGCCGGCGCCGAACGGATAGACGATGCCGATCATGTCGGCCCGGCCGGTCGCCAGCCGGCGCGCGGTCGGATCGGCCACGTAGCCCATTTCCCGCGCGGCCTTCGCCACGCGCTCGCGCGTCGCCTCGCTGACGTCGTCGTAACCGTTCAACGCGCGGCTGACCGTCGTCCGCGACAGACCCAGCGCATCCGACAGCGCCTTCAGATTCACCTTCACCGTCATTCCTCGCATTCGCCGATCCGCCCGGCCGTCCGACGTCCGGGACGCGCCGACCGGGTAATTGTTTCCAGTTGGTAACGATTACCGTCAAATAAATATCTTTTGCGTTCCAAACCGGTTTGAAATAGCATCCAAACCGGTTTGGACATCGATGCCCACTCAGCCGTTCACTTTCACCTTGCCAGGAAACAACGACGAGATGACATACTTTCCCCTTTTCCGCCCGGTCGCGACCAAACGTCTGCTGCTCGCTGGCGGCGCACTCGCCGCCTTCGCGTCCGTCGCGCACGCGCAGTCCGGCGGCACGGGCGCGCCCGTGCCCACGCCTCATACGCAGCAAGCCTACGACCCCGAAGGCAACTTCACGATGCGCTGGACGCGCGCGGACATCCGCCAGATCGTCGCGCAATCGCACACCGCCGGCGCCGACAAGAACTCGCTGCCGCAAGCGCTGACGATGCCGGACATCCCGCAGGATTTCCCGCTGATCAACTCGAACGTGTGGGTGTGGGACACGTGGTCGCTGGCCGACCTGCGCGCGAACCAGCTCAGCTACAAGGGCTGGGAGGTGATCTTCTCGCTCACCGCCGATCCGCACGCGGGCTACACGTTCGACGACCGTCACGTTCACGCCCGCATCGGCTTCTTCTATCGCCGCGCCGGCGTCCCCGCGTCGCAGCGCCCCGCGAACGGCGGCTGGACCTGGGGCGGCCACCTGTTCCCGGACGGCGCGAGCGCCCGGGTGTTCGGCACCGCGCCGATGACCAACAACGCCGAATGGTCGGGCTCCGCGCGCCTCACGAACGGCAGCAACGTCAGCCTCTACTACACCGCGACGTCGTTCAACCGCTCGGCCCCGGGCGGCGCCGACATCACGCCGCCGCAGGCGATCATCACGCGCGCCGACGGCCACATCCACGCCGACGACAAGCACGTGTGGTTCACCGGCTTCGACGATCACAAGGCGCTGCTGCAGCCGGACGGCAACTACTACCAGACCGGCCAGCAGAACACCTACTTCTCGTTCCGCGATCCGTTCGTGTTCACCGACCCCGCGCATCCGGGCAAGACCTACATGGTGTTCGAAGGCAACACCGGCGGCCCGCGCGGCGCACGCACCTGCACCGAGGCCGATCTCGGCTATGCGCCGAACGATCCGAACCGCGAAGATCTCAACGCGGTGATGAATTCGGGCGCAGTGTATCAAAAGGCCAACGTCGGCTTGGCGGTCGCAACGAACCCGCAACTGACCGCGTGGAAGTTCCTGCCGCCGATCCTGTCGGCGAACTGCGTCGACGACCAGACCGAGCGCCCGCAGATCTACCTGAAGGACGGCAAGTACTACCTGTTCACGATCAGCCACCGCACGACGATGGCGGCCGGCGTCGACGGCCCGGACGGCGTGTACGGCTTCGTCGGCAACGGCATCCGCAGCGATTACCTGCCGCTGAACGGCGGCAGCGGCCTCGTGCTCGGCAACCCGACCGACTTCTCCGCGCCGGCCGGCGCGCCGTATGCGCAGGACCCGAACCAGAACCCGCGCGAATTCCAGTCGTATTCGCACTACGTGATGCCGGGCGGGCTCGTCGAGTCGTTCATCGATGCGATCGGCCCGCGCCGCGGCGGCACGCTCGCGCCGACGGTGAAGGTGAACATCAACGGCACGTCGACGACGGTCGACCGCGCGTATGGACGCGGCGGCCTCGGCGGCTACGGCGACATCCCGGCGAACCTGCCTGCGACGGGGGCCGGCCACAACGACGGCAACGGTCAGGGCAATAACCAACACTAACGATCGTCGGTAAAGGCACGAGGTTCAGGAGGCGCGTATCGCGCGTGCCGCGTGCACGCCTCCGCTTTTTTCTTTCGACGTTTCTTTCGACCGGCGCGCATGCCGTCGCTGCAGGCGGCCGGCGCCCTCCTTTCCCGCTTCGTCCGACGAAGCGCCTCCGGCACCGCATGAAATCGACGTCTTTCCGTTTTTCCGCCCGCATCGTCCGGCTGCTGCTCGTTTGCATGGCCTGCACGCAGGCCGCCGCCGCGCCCTGCCCGACGCCCGCCGAACACGGCACGCCGCAATGGCGGCCGGCCCTCCATTACACGCCGCAGCGCAACTGGATGAACGATCCGAACGGGCTCGTCTACGCGAACGGCCGCTATCACCTGTTCTATCAATACAACCCGCTCGGCAACGACTGGGGCAACATGTCGTGGGGCCATGCGACCAGCACCGATCTCGTCCACTGGCGCGAGCAGCCGGTCGCGATGCGCGCGAACGCCACCGAGGAAATCTTCTCCGGCTCGATCGTCGCCGATACGCTGAATACGTCCGGCCTCGGCACACCGGGCCACACGCCGCTCGTCGCGCTCTATACGAGCGTCTACAAGCCCGGCTCGGGGCACGCGCCCGGCGTACAGGCGCAGTCGCTCGCGTACAGCCTCGATCAGGGCACGACCTGGCAGCCGTATGCGCACAACCCGGTGCTGACGCTCGATCCGGAATCGAAGCAATTTCGCGACCCGAAAGTGTCGTGGTATGCGGCGGGAGGCTACTGGTTGATGACGACGGTCGTCGCCGATGCGCACGTCGTGAAGCTCTATCGTTCCGACGACCTGATCCACTGGTCGTTCCTGAGCGACTTCACGCTGCCCCACGTGCCGCATGCGGGCGCGCTGTGGGAAATGCCGGACCTCATACCGCTGCCGCTCGACGGCGATCCGAAGCGAATCAAGTGGGTCATGATCGTCAACGTGAATCCGTGGTCGATCGCCGGCGGCTCCGGCGCGATGTATTTCGTCGGCGATTTCGACGGCCGCACGTTTACGCCCGACCGCGTCGCGCCCGCCGGCTCCGATCCCGCGCAATTCCGGTGGGTCGATCACGGTGCCGACTTCTATGCGGCCGGCACGTTCTCCGATGCACCCGGCGCCCGCCCGGTCGCGATCGCCTGGATGAGCAACTGGGATTACGCGGCAAAGGTGCCGACCGCCCCGTGGCGCGGCGCGACCACGCTGCCGCGCGAATTGTCGCTGAAGGCGATCGACGGCGAGCCGACGCTCATCGTCGCGCCCGCCGCCGCGTTCGACGCCTGGGCCGACGGCCGGCCGGCCGTGCATGAAGGCGACGTCACGGTGGATTCCGCTACCCGCCCGCTGTCGGCCGCCACACGCGGCATCGTCCAGCGCATCACAGTGACGCTCTCGCCGCGGCGTGCCGCGCGCGCCGGGCTGATCGTGCGGCGTTCGGCCGACGGGTCGATCGGCACCCGGATCGTGTACGACACCGCGAAACGCACGCTGACGCTCGACCGCTCGCGATCCGGCGACGCGAATTTCGCCGGCACGTTCAGCCGCGAACACATCGTCGATCTGCCGCTCGAACAGGGAAAACTGCGGCTCGAAATCGTCGTCGATCGCGGCTCGGTCGAAGTGTTCGCGAACGGCGGCCGCGTCGCGCTCACGGACCTGATCTTTCCGCCGCTCGAAGCCGATCGCGTGGCCGTGTTTGCCGAGCAGGGCCGTGCGACGTTTTCGGGACTGACCGTGACGCAGCTGGGAACCGGCGACGATACGCGTGGCGCGTGTACGCCCCGGTAGGTGCGGGTGACGAGGGCCGCTCGCCCGGCAGCGCACGGGCCGGTTACGCACCCCGCCCGCCTCGCCCCGTAGAGCAACCCCATCCCGCCCGACGCGATGATTTCCGCGCCGACGATGAACGCGGATTCCGGCGCACTGAGGTGCAGCACCGTCGACGCGATTTCGTCCGGCGTGCCGAACCGGCCGATCGGCACGAGACCCTTGATCTTGTCGGCCGTTTCGTCGAACGTCGCCGCATCGAGCCCGAGCTTGCCGTACAGCGGCGTCTGCACGGGCCCCGGGCTCACCACGTTCACGCGCACGCCGTGCGGCAGCAGTTCCGTCGACAGCGTCTTCGCGAACGAATTGACGGCCGCCTTGCTCGCCGCGTACACCGACGAGCCGGGCATCCCGATGTGCGCATTGATCGAGCCGTTGATCACGATCGATGCGCCGCGATTCAGCAGCGGTACGAGCGACTGGATCTGGAAATACGCGCCCTTCACGTTGGTGTTGAACACGAGATCCCACATCGCTTCGTCGCTGTCGGCGAACGGCGCGAGTTTCGCGACGCCCGCGTTGACGAACACGGCGTCGAGCCGCGCGCCGGCTGCGGCGATCGCGTCGGCCCGCGCGCGGGCCGACGCGACGCTGCCGGCTTCGTTGCGAATCGCGAGCGCGCTTTCGCCGAGCGTTTGACGGGCGGCTTCCAGCGTTTCGGCGTCGCGGCCGGTGATGATGACCCGCGCGCCTTCGGCCGCGAATGCGTGGGCGGCCGCCAGGCCGATGCCGCTGCTGCCGCCCGTGACGAGGACCGTCTTTCCTTCGAAGCGTTGCATGATGTTCTCCTGTGAACCGGTGAGTTGACCGTGAACACAGGATGCGCGCGGCGCGCGGCGTTGCCATACGACCGACGCGACGAACATGTTCGAAAACGTCGAACATGTTGGTGCGGGCGCGTTCAGCCGAGCACGTCGATCCCGTCGAGCAGCCGCCGTGCGAGCCGCGGCTCGCGCAATTGCTCCAGCCACCATTGCAGCGCGCGACCGTCTCGGTCGTCGTGCCACGCGACGTACAGCAGATTCGGCTCGCGCGGGTCGGCCGTCGGTTTCTCGACCAGTTCGCCGCGCGCCAGCAGCGACGCGACCCGCCGGCGCGGCACCCAGCCGACGCCGAGCGCATCGCGCTGCGCGAGGATCTTCGCGCGCATCGACGGCACCGCGAGCACGGCCTGGCCGCCGAGCAGCCCATACGCGCGACCGGCCGCGCGCCGCGACGAATCGGCGACGACGACCGATCGGTGCGCACCGATCGCGTCGCGCGTCAGCGCCCCGCTCGCGGCCGCCAGCGGATGGCGCGGCGATACCGCGAACACCCATTCCATCGCGCCGAGTTCGAACCACTTGAGGCCCGGAATCGCCGGCGGCTCGTTGGTCGCGCCGACGACGAGATCCGCGCGGCCGTCGCGCAACGCTTCCCAGGTCCCGCCGAGCACCTCGTGCGTGAAGCGCAGCGATACGCCCGAATCGAGCGCATCGAACGCGCGGACGACCGGCAGGAGCGTATCGAACTCCAGCACCTCGTCGCTGACGATCCACAGCCGGTCCTCCCAGCCGCTCGCGACCTGCCGCACGCGCTGCGTCAGCCGGGCGACGTCGAGCGCCAGCCGCGCCGCCTCGTCGGCCAGCAATTGCCCGGCCGGCGTGAGCTGCAGCCGGTAGCCGCGGCGGTCGAACAGCAACGCGTCGAAGCGCGTTTCGAGCTGGCGCGCCGCGTGCGACACCGTCGACGGCGCCTTGCCGAGCCGCGCGGCGGCACGCGACAGGCTGCCGGTGGCGCGGATCGCGTCGAGCAGCGCCAGTTCGTCTTCGGACAGCATGAGGTCGCTCCACGGTGAGGTTTGTCGTGGATCGTAAGGCAGCCGCGCACAGCGGTCCAATCGCGTGATGGCGGCTGCGAGCCCCGAACCGCCGCCGGCACGGTCGACTTCCGGTATGCTGATCGACGCAAAATCCCAGGGAATCGAGGTAACCACTGCGATGGACATCGCGATCCGCATCGAAGGCCGTCACGACCTGACGGGGCAAATCTTCCGGCAACTGCGCACGGCGATCGTCGACGGGCGTCTCGAAGGCGGCGCGCGGCTGCCGTCGACGCGCGACCTCGCGAAACAGCTCGGCGTGTCGCGCAAGACGACGCTCGACGCGTTCGAGCGCCTCGTCGCCGAGGGCTACCTGACGACGCGCGCGGGCGACGGCACGTTCGTCGCCGGCGGCCTGGCGCGCGTGCCGCATGCCGCGGCCGCGTCGGCGCCGTCGATCGTCGACGAGATGCCGCGCATCGACGCGGTCGATGCGCGTGCGGTGTGGAACGACCTGCCCGACGCGCTCGCGATGCCCGCGCCGCAGGACTCGCCCGGCTTCGACTTTCGCGGCGGCGTGACCGACAAGACGCTGTTCCCGTTCGACGCGTGGCGGCGCTGCCTGCATCACGCGCTGCGCCAGCAGGCGCGCGGCCCCGGCCAATACCACGACCCGGCCGGCGATCCACAATTGCGCGGCGCGATCGCGCGCTACGTCGGATTCAGCCGTGCGGTCGCATGCAGCTGGGACGACGTGCTCGTCACGCAAGGCGCGCAACAGGCGCTCGACCTGCTCGCGCGCGTCGTCGTCCGACCGGGCGACGTCGTCGCGGTCGAGGATCCCGGCTATCCGCCCGCGCGCGCCGCATTCACGTCGCTCGGCGCGACGGTGATCGGCGTGCCGGTCGACGCGCAGGGCCTCGTCACGGAACGGCTGCCCGACGACGTGCGGCTCGTCTACGTGACGCCGTCGCACCAGTTCCCGCTCGGCATGCCGATGACGCTCGATCGCCGCGTCGCGCTGCTCGAATGGGCGCAGCGCCGCCGCGCGGTGATCATCGAGGACGACTACGACGGCGAATTCCGCTTCGAGGGCCGGCCGGTCGAATCACTGAAGAGCCTCGACCGCACGGGCCTCGTCGCGTACGTCGGCACGTTCTCGAAGACGATCTTTCCCGAGCTGCGGATCGGCTACGCGATTGCGCCGCGCGCGCTGCGCGGCGCGCTGGCCAAGGCGAAGCAGATCGTCGACTGGCACACGTGCACGCTGACGCAGGCGGCGCTCGCGCGCTTCATGCTCGAAGGCGATTTCGCGCGGCACCTCAAGCGCGTGCAGAAGCACTACGACGCGCGTCGCAAGATGCTGATCGCGCACCTGCGCGGCGAACTCGCGCCGTGGTTCGACGCGATCGTGCCGAGCGCCGGCATCCATCTGGCCGCGCACCTGAAACCGGGGCTCGACGAAGCGGCGCTGGTCCGCGCGGCGCACGCGCGGGACATCGGCCTGTACGGGATTTCCGCGTTCCACGTGGGCGTGCCGGTGCGCGCGGGCCTGCTGTTCGGCTATGGCGGGATCGACGCGCTGCGCATCGACACCGCGCTCGCGAAGCTGGCCGGCTTGCTGGATGCCGGCATCGCGGGCGGGCCGCCACTGGCTACCTGAATTTCCATGAAATTGGTTATTCAAGCAGGCCATTACGACGCTTAAAGTGGGTCCTGTCGCGCCACCCCGGCGCTACCCAACCGAAAAGGACCCGCCATGCAACCGCGCCTGAACTTCTATGCCGCCAGCCCGAATGCGATCAAGGTGATGCGCAACGCCGAGGAATTCCTCGCGAAGAGTTCGATCGAGAAGCCGCTCGCCGAACTCGTCCGCCTGCGCGCGTCGCAAATCAACGGCTGCGCGTTCTGCGTCGACATGCACACGACCGACGCGCGCAAAGGCGGCGAAACCGACCGCCGTCTCGCGACGGTCGTCACGTGGCGCGAAACGCCGTTCTTCACCGAGCGCGAACGCGCGGCGCTGGAATGGACCGAGGCGTTGACGCTGGTGGCCAGCAACCATGTGCCCGACGCCGTCTGGGAAGCCGTGAAGCCGCACTTCACCGACGAGGAGCTGGTCGACCTGTCGATGCTGATCGCGACGATCAACGCGTGGAACCGCCTCGCGATCGCGTTCCGCAAGATGCCCGAGTAAGGCGGCGACGATGATCCGCTCCACACTCCATCGCGTCGCGCTGTGCGTCGGGCTCGCGCTCGCCGCGGCGCTGCCGGCCGCCGCCCACGCGCACGACGCCGGCGACAGCGTGCACGCGATCATGCAGCAGGCCGTGCCCGAAGCGCCGGCCAAGCGCGTCGTCGTCGCGACGGTCGACTATGCGCCCGGTCAGGCGTCCGAAGCGCATCGGCATCTCGGTTCGGTGTTCGCCGTCGTGTCGAAAGGCGAAGTGCTGTCGCAGGTGAACGGCGGCCCGCTGCGCCGCTATCGCGCCGGCGAAGGCTGGTACGAGCCGCCCGGCTCGCGCCATCAGGTGTCGCGCAACGCGAGCGCGACCGAACCCGCGCAACTCGTCGTGTTCGGGTTGACGGGCGAGCATCAGCCGCTGAAGTCGCCGATCGATCCGTGATTCGACGCGACGCATCGTGCATCGGCTCGCGACGTAAACGAAAAAACCGGCCCGAAGGCCGGTTTTTCATACCGCATGCCGTGAGCGGCGCTCGCGCGCCGCGCGACATCAGAAGCGGTGGATCAGGCCGACGCCGACGCCGATCTGGTTCTGCTTCGAACCTGCGCCCACGCCGTCGCCGATGGACGTCGTTGCAGCGATGACCGCCGCGCCGTTCAGCGTGTTGCCGCTCGCGTGCTGGTACGCTTCAACCGCGTACAGGCCCGTGCGCTTCGACAGGCTGTAGTACTGCGACAGCGTGACCTGGTGGTACTTGGCCGAGCTCGAGATGCCGTTCGACTCGGTCGCACGCGTGTACGAGTAGCCTGCGGCGAAGTCCCACTGAGCCGATGCCTTCCAGTGCAGCACGGCGCCAGCCGTGTTGAAGATCGCCGTGTTGCGGAACGACGAGCCCACGCCCGGGATGTACTGGACGTTCGAGTACGACGCCGAAATGTCCCACGACGGCGTGAACTGGTACCCAGCCGTCACCGCGACGCGTTGTTGCGACTGTGCCGACTTGTAGCCGTTGTTGATCGACGAGACGGCCTGTTCCGCACCGTTGCCGCTCGTGTCCAGACCGTTCTGCGCGGTCGAGTTCGCGCCCCACACACCGCCGCCGAGCGTCGAGTTGTTGACACGCTGATAGCCGACCGCGATGCCTGCCGGGCCGTTCAGGTACTGGATCGCCGCGCTCCACGTCGAACCGCGGTTCGTCGCGCCTGCGACGCCGCCGAACGAGTACGAACCGCCGACCGTGAAGCCGTAGAACTTCGGCGACATGTAGACGAGCGAGTTGTTCGCGCGGTAGCTGGTATCCAGCGAATCGATATCGCCCGGGTGCGCGCCGTAGTAACCCGTCAGCCAGGTCGTCGGGCTGTACGGCGACAGCAGCGTGTAGTACGCGGTGTACTGGCGGCCGGCCGTCAGCGTACCGTACGTCGGGTTCGTCATACCGACCCATGCCTGACGCGTGAAGATGCCGCCCGTCCACTGCGACGAGCCGTTAGCCGTGTTGACGCCGGCTTCCAACTGGAAAATCGCCTTCGTGCCGCCGCCGAGATCTTCGCTGCCCTTCAGGCCGAAGCGGCTGCCTGCCCACACGCCGGTGGACATCTGCACCTTCGAGTGACCACCCGAGGTCGCACCGACTGCCGACGAGTTGTTCTGCCAGGCGATACCGTTGTCGACGATACCGTACAGGGTCACGCTGCTCTGGGCGTGGGCGGCGGTAGCGGCTGCGAGACCGACTGCCGTCATGGCAAAAGCGACGCGCTTTTTCATTGATTCTCCGTCCTCAAAGAATGTTTCTTTTCTGGTGTGGTTTTATGACCGACACATGTGCGAGTACATGCCGACGCGATTCTGACGGATTACCGATTGTTTCCCAACATGTGCGGTCGGTCATCGTATGATCGACGCAACGCGCGGGTTCACCAAACGGTTACATGACACCTCGAAACGCTTGTGCGGCGGGCGCCTCCGGCATTTGCCGGTGAAAACCCTAGCTTTACATTTTTACAGGTGCAACGCGACCGCCCGATGTCGTCAGACGCCTTCGGCGACAAAATGTCTTACAAATGCGGGATCGAAGCTGACGCTGCGATTCACGCCGCCGCGCAGGATCGCCGACGTTCATGACACCCGCATTTCGAGACACGAAATCATGAAAACGTTTTTAGTCGGCGTGCCGGAAACCGGACGGATACGGTCCGGCGAACGCGGACCGGGAGGCGATGCCGGCGCGTATCGCGCCGGCAATCTTCGCTATTGCGTGGCGGGGCGCGCGAGCCGCGCGGACACCGCATCGGCGAGCGCGGTCAGGCGCGCGCGGATCGCCGTGTTCGAACCGACCAGCGCGAGCGACGCCGCCATGATCCGGTAGACGCGCTTTCTCGGCACCTTGGCCGGCGTCGCCGGATCGAGCCACCCCGCGTGGCCGGCCAGCAGCTCGAGCGTTTCGAGCCCGATCATGATCGGCCAGAGGCACGCGAGCCGCAGCCGCATGAAACGGCGCGGGATCGCGAGCGTATACAGGCATGCGTCGCGATACTGGTCGAGCGCGACGCGCAGCAGGTCGACCAGCACGCCCCGCGCGCGTGCCGAAGCCTCGGGCTGGAGCAGGTCGGCCACGACGAGCCCGTGCGCGGCCAGCACGTCGTCGGGCAGGTAGCAGCGGCCGATGCGCAGGTCCTTCGCGCAGTCGCGCAGGATATTGGTCATCTGCAGCGCCTTGCCGAAACGGATGCCCTTCTCGCGCATGGCCGGCAGATCCCAGCCGCGCGCGGCGCGCGTGTGCATCCCCGTCATGTCGGTCCAGAACTCGCCTACGCAGCCGGCGACGAGGTACGTGTAGCGGTCGAGCATGTCGCGCGTCGGCAGCGACGCGACCTGCCCCGACTGCTCGTCCGGAAACGTGCGCAAGTCGAATTCCATCCCCGCCGTGAGCGTCGCGACGACCTTGCGGATCGACGCGCGATCGGCCTCCGGCTGCGCGCGCAGCAACGCGAGCATCGGCTCCATCGAACCGAGCAGCAGGTGTTCGTGCGAGTCGGTCTGCATCCGCGTCACGTCGTCGAGCGAACGCGACAGCGCCGCGCCGTCGCCGAGCCGCTCGATGTCGTCGCGCAGGTCGGTCAGCAGCGCCGCGCGGCGGTCGGCCGCGACGAGCGCCGTGTCGGCGATCGTGTCGGCCGCGCGCGCAAGCAAATACGCGAGGCCGACCGGGTCGCGCATGCCGTCGGGCAGCACGCGCAGCGTCAGGTAGAAGGAGCGGGAAACGTTCTTCAGCAGCTCGCCGAGCAGATAGGCGGGATCGGTATGGGTCGTCATGGGTCGGGAAAAATCGGCCGGCGCGGGCCCCGGACGCACACGGGCGCCGGGCGCCCGCGCCGGCCCGCGAGTCGCCGCATCGTCGCGCCAGGCGGGCGGCGGCCCCGGTGCGGCGATGCAAAATTCCCGCAAGTTTAGTGCATCCGGCGCGCGGGTTCGCTGCGACGGCCGGAATGCGAGGCGCGCCCGCCTGCCGTCACGCGCGCCGCCGTGTATGTCGCCCCATCAAAACGAAACAGAAAGGCCAACGTAATACATATGTAACTATTCGATGCGACGATCGCGCACCGTTCGACACCATAGCCGGCGCCCCTGCCGGGCCGCCGGCGCGAGCGCCCTTTTCCGGCTCCTTTCCGACTCCGTTTCGAAGGTTCATCGACATGCTCCTCCAGCGCCCGACCTCCCTGCGTTACGTCCCGTTCGCCTGCGCCGGCGCATTCCTGCTCGCCGCGTGCGGCGGCGACGATCTGACGCGCGATCCCACGCAGCCGATTTCCGCGAAGGTCCAGGTGGTCGGCCATCGCGGCGCGAGCGCGCTGCGCCCGGAACACACGCTCGCGTCGTACCGCAAGGCGATCGAGGACGGCGCCGACGTGATCGAGCCCGACCTCGTGTCGACCCGCGACGGCATGCTCGTCGCGCGCCACGAGAACGAGATCTCGGGCACGACGAACGTGTCGACGCTGCCGCAGTTCGCGAACCGCAAGGCGACCAAGACGATAGACGGCACGCAGTTGACCGGCTGGTTCACCGAGGATTTCACGCTTGCCGAGCTGAAGACGCTGCGGGCGCGCGAGCGCATTCCGCAGGTGCGCCCCGCCAACACCGCGTACAACGACCAGTTCGAGATTCCGACGTTCGACGAGATCGTCGCGCTCGCGAAGCAGATGTCCGCGCAGACCGGCCGCACGATCCACCTGTATCCGGAAACCAAGCATCCGACCTACTTCCAGTCGATCGGCCTGCCGCTCGAGGACCGCCTCGTCGACACACTGCTGAAGGACGCGTACACGTCGCGCACGGCGACCGTCTACATCCAGTCGTTCGAGGTCGCGAACCTGAAGGCGATCCGAAACCGGATCAAGTCGAGCCAGCCGAACTGGAAGCTCGTGCAGCTGATGGACGAAGCCGGCCAGCGCCCGTACGACTTCGTGAAGGCGAACGACACGCGCACCTACGGCGACCTGTCGACGCGCGACGGGATGCGCGAGATCGCGACCTATGCGAACGGCGTCGGCCCGTACAAGACGTCGATCGTCGCGGTCGCCGCGGACGGCACGCTGCAGCAGCCGACACCGTACGTGCGCTACGCGCACGAGGCCGGCCTCGTCGTGCATCCGTACACGTTCCGCCCGGAGAACAATTTCCTGCCCGCGTCGCTGAAGGACGGCGGCACGCCGGCCACACGCAACGCGGCCGGCTCGGTGCGCGAGATCCAGGCTTACCTGCGCGCGGGCATCGACGGCTTCTTCACCGACGATCCGGCCGTCGGCCGCACGGCCGTCGATACGTTCAAGCGCTGATACGAAGCGCCGACCCGCATCGCGACCGGGCGCCGCGCACGGCGTGCCGCGCCCGACTGCATCGCATCGGTCAGATCACGTTGAAGTGATGCGTGCCGTCACGCTTCAACTGGTCGACGAGACCGTATTCCCAGTCGAGATACGCCTGCATCGCGGCGGCCGCATTGTCGGTGCCTTCGTACGGGCGCCGATAACGGTCGATGCGCGGCGACGCGAGACGGGTCTCGCCGCTCTCCAGCGGCAATCCGGCGTCGATCCATGCGGCCGTGCCGCCGGTCAGCACCCGGATGTCGGCCGATGCCGGCAGCAGCGCGCGGGCGTCGTCCGCCGCGAACCGCGCGAGCAGGCTCGATCCACACGTGAACACGTAGCGCTTCGCGGGCGGAATCGCCGCCAGCGCGCCGCGCAACTGCGCGCGCACGGCAAACCACGCGCCCGGAATATGACGCTTCACGTAGTTCGCGCTGGCCGTCACGTCGACGATCGCGAGTTCGCCGGCCGCGGCTTCCTTCAGCCAGCCGGCGAGCGTCGCGGGCGACACGTCGGTCGCGGGCGGCGTCGCCGGCACGTCGCGCGGCGGCTGCCCGCGCTCGACGAACGCTGCGGCGCCGGCCGGTTCGACCACGCGCACGTCCCAGCCCATCTGCGCGAGCCACGATGCGGTCATGTCCGCGCGCACGCCGTCGTCGTCGGCCAGCACGATCCGCGCCCCGCGCACGGCCGCGTGATGGTCGGTTTCCTGCACGAGCTGGCCGCCCGGCGTGCTCAGGAAGCCCGGCAGATGGCCGGCTTCGTATTCCTCCGGTGTGCGCACGTCGAAGCGGTACAGCGTGCGGCCCGGCTCGTCGAGCGCGGCGACGTCGGCCAGCGCGATGCGCGGCACCCCGGCGCGCTCGGCCACCGCGCGGGCGGCCCGACGCGCGTCGGCGCGTTGCGTCGCGTCGATCTCGTCCGGAAAGCGCCGTGCGGCGCCGCGTTCGAGCGCCTGGCCGGCGAGCGTCCAGCCGATCGTGCCGTTGCGCAGCGCGGCGACCGGGTTCGGCAGCCCCGCGTTGACGAGCGATTGCGTGCCGATGATGCTGCGCGTGCGGCCCGCGCAGTTGACGATCACCTGCGTCTTCGGATCCGGCGCGAGCGCCCGCACGCGCAGCACGAGCTCCGCGCCCGGCACGCTGGTCGACGTCGGGATGTTCATCGTCTGGTATTCGTCGAAGCGGCGCGCGTCGACGATCACGACATCGGCTTTCGCATCGATCAGCGCCTGCACCTCCTGCGCGGACAGCGACGGCGTATGGCGCTCGGCCTCGACCCATTCGCCGAACGACTTGCTCGGCACGTTCACGTCGATGAACAGTTCGCCGCCCGCGGCGACCCAGCCCGCGAGGCCGCCGTCGAGCAGCCGCACGTCGGTGTAGCCCAGCCGCGCGAGCGTCGCGGCCGCGCGCGGCGCGAGATCCTCGCCGCCTGCTTCGCCGAACACGACGATCGGCGTGTCGCGGCGCGGAATCCGCGTCCACGCATCGAGTTCGAGCTTCGACAAAGGAAAGTTGGCGGCCCACAGCGGATGGCCCTGTGCGTACGGATCTTCCTCGCGTACGTCGATCAGCGCGATCTCGTCGCGGGCAAGCAGGCGTGCGCGTACGTCCTGGTATGACGCGACGGGGAAGCGGAGAGCAGAAGTGGAATCGGCGGATTGCGTCACGATGGCTCTATGTTGAATACGTTGAAGTCGGTGAAGAAAGCGGAACGGAGCAAGCGTGCCCTGCCCGTACACACCCGCAACGGGCCGCGAAAGGGGGCTTTGCGTCAGGCATTCGAATAGCCGGACACGAACGGCTTCACCGTACCGTCGTCCAGGTACACCGCGCGCTCGACCTTGCCGATGTTCGCGCCGTACACGTGGATGCTGATCGATACCTGGTCGGCGAACGCGTTGGTCACGCGATGCACGTCGCCGATGCGCGGCGACACGGCCTCGATCTCGCCCGGCTGCAGCCGCACGGCGTCGCCCGCGGGCACCGGCTTGCCGGCCCCATCGAACCGGTACGGCTGCGAGAACTCGCCGCCGCGCAGCATTCCGATCAGCCCCCACACCGTGTGGTCGTGGATCGGCGTCGCCTGGCCGGGCCCCCACACGAAGCTGACGATCGAGAAGCGCTCGTCCGGGTCGAGATGCAGCAAGTACTGCCGATAGCGCTCGGGATCGGGCTGCGCGAACGCGTCGGGCAACCAGTCGTCGTGTTCGACGAGCGCGGCGAGCAGCGCGCCGCCCTCGTCGAGAATGCGCGCCTCGTTCGCGCCGGACGCGAGCAGCGCATCCAGACCGTCGACGACCAAACGTAGCGGCGTCTGTTGCAGCGAAAGCGTACTCATCGGCCGTCTCCTCGAATATGATGCCGAATATGATGGATCGTCATGATGCACCCGAAAGACCATGCAGAACAAACATGAAAATTAGCGATATCGACGCTTTTGCAGCGGTCGTCCGCTGCCAGACCCTGAGCCAGGCCGCGGCCGAGCTCGGGATGACGCAGCCCGCGATCACGCGGCGCGTCCAGAATCTCGAGGAGGCGCTCGGCGTGACGCTGCTCGACCGCAACACGAAGCCGCCACGGCCGACCGACATCGGCCGGCAGGTGTTCGAGCAGTGTCGCGCGATCCTGCGCGAGGTCGACGCGCTGCGCGAACTGACGGCCGGCGAGCAGCCGCCCGCCGGCGAATTCCGGATCGGTCTCACGCAAGGGCTCGGCGAACTGATGCTGCCGGGCCTCATCGCGGACCTCTCCGCGCAGTGGCCCGCGCTCGCGACGCAGGTCACGACCGCATGGGGCGGCCTGCTCGTCGAACGCATCGCCCGCCGCGAACTCGATGCGGCGCTCCTCTTCCTCGCCCGCGAAACGGTGCTGCCGGCGCAGGTCGAGGGCGAACGGCTGCTGGCCACGCGGCTCGTCGCGGTCGGCCGCAAGGGCGACTGGCCGCGGCGCAGCTACCGGCTCGCCGATTGCCACGCTCGCGGCTGGGTGCTGAACCCGGACGGCTGCGGCTTTCGGGCGGGCCTGCGGCGCGCGCTCGACGCACAGGGCCTGCCGATGCCGGTCACGCTCGATGCGTACGGCCGCGACCTGCAACTGCAAAGCGTTGCCAACGGCTTCGGCCTCGGGCTGATGCCGCTGCCGCTCGTCGAAGGCAGCCCGCTGCGCGATGCACTCGACATCGTGCCGCTCGCCGATTTCAAGCCGCAGATCGATCTGTGGCTGCTGCGCCGGCACGATACGGCGCGCCTCGACGCGCCGCTCGCGGCCGTCGCCGTGCATGCGCGCACGGCGTTCGCGCTGCCCGAGCAATCGCACGACAAGGCTGCTTGACGTTGCCTCGATGGCCGCGGCGGTCGCGCGATGCCTGCGTCGCGCCGCGCCGTTGCCGTGCGCGGCAACCCGGCCCGGCTCACGCATCGTGTCGATCGCGTTCGATCCCGGTACGTGACGTGGCGTCCGCTCCCGCGCTCGTCTGGCCGCGCGTCGCCGCGTCGAGCACCGCGCGCCCCGCCGCCACCGCGATCGCATCGTCCTGCGGCGTATGCACGCGGCTGCACAGCACATCGCGATAATGGCGTTCGAGCGGATTGCCGCGGCTCAGCCCGTGATTGCCCGACAGCTTCAGCGCCTGCTCGACCGTCCGGATCGCCTGCTCGGTCACGGTGCGCTTGACGAGGCCGCTGGTCGTCAGCGACGGCGCATTGCCGGCGTCGGTACGCGCGATGTGATCGTCGAGCAGCACACGGTTCGCGTGCAGCCAGCCCTCGATTTCGCCGACCGCCTCCTGCACGCGCGGCAGCGTCGCGAGCGGCGCGCCAAGCCCGCTCGGCGCACGCGTCGTCGCGAATTCGACGAGCCAGTCGCGCGACGCTCGCGCCACCGCGTCGTACAGGCTGCCGAGCAGCACGACCATCCATGCCTGTTGGTCCGCCTGCGCGTCGGCATCCGCATGCGTGGCGGCCGATACGGCCCACGCGTCCGGCGCGCGCACGTCGACCGCATATTCGGCCGGCAGCGGCACCTCGTCGAACACGACTTCGTGGCTGCCCGATGCGCGCAGGCCGAGATGATTCCAGCTTTCGATCACGCGGATGCGATCGCCGTCCGCCTCGGGGTCGCGCGGCACGAGAAACACGCCGACCCGGGGCGCCGCTTCGTCGGTGCGCGCCCACACGGCCAGCCAGCGCAACGCCGGAATCCCGGTGCTGTAGAGCTTGTGGCCCGACAACCGCCAGCCGTCGCCATCGCGGCGCGCGATGGTGTCCGGCAGCCCGCCGCGCGACGGCGAACCGAGCGCCGGCTCGACGCGCAGCGCGTTGATCAGCGCGCCGTGCGCGACCGCGCTGTCGAACACCGCGCGACGCACCTGCGCGGGCCAGCGGTTGTCCGCGCGGCCGAGCGCGCGGTGCTGCAGATACGTCATCGTCAACACGAGCGCCGTCGCGGGATCGGCCCGCGCGACGGCCGCGACGATCCGGCTCGCCCGCGCCAGCGTCGCCCCTGCGCCGCCATGCCCGCGCGGCACGACCTGCGCGATCAGCCCGGCACGATGCAGCCGCGCGAAGTGCTCGTGCGGAAAGCGGCCGTCGACGTCGTTGCGGGCCGCATCGGCGGCGAGTTCGGGCGCGAGACGCTCGAGCAGCGCGGCAAGGCGCGCGTCGTCGTCCGTCTCGTCGGCGGCGTCGGCGGGTTGAGCGGCGTGCGCAGGCAGCAGGCGCAGCGAAGATGGCGGTGGCGGCGAGGAAACGGCAAGGCTGGCGGACATCGAAACGGATTCCCTGGGTAGCTCGAACACGGCGGCGAACGCGTCAGCGGCGGCAAATACGGCGCCAACGCGCGCCCGATCATTCGCGAGCCCACAGCGTATGCGCAACGCATACGGCCCCAAACCATGCAAATCTGATATTCAAATCGGGATTGATTATTTCCATTCCGCATGATCCCGGCGTTAACCTGCGCTCCATTCCTGCCCGGCCGTGCGCCGGGACATCCCTGCACCGGAGACCCAGATGAGCGTCGAATTCATCGGCATGATCCAGAGCCAGAAGCAGTCGGAAATCCACCCGGCGTCCGGCCCCGCGGTCGATCCCGACTATGTCCGCGACTTTGCCCGCGCCCACGAAACCGCCGGTTTCGACCGGATTCTCGTACCGCATCACTCGACCGGCCCGTCGGCGACGCTGACGATCGCATTCGCGGCGGCCGCGACCGAGCGCATCCATTTCATGCTCGCGCATCGTCCGGGCTTCACCGCGCCGACGCTCGCCGCGCGCCAGATCGCGACGCTCGACCAGTTCAGCCGCGGCCGGCTCGCCGTGCACTTCATCTCCGGCGGCTCGGACAGCGAGCAGCAGCGCGACGGCGATTTCCTCGATCACGACGCGCGCTATGCACGCACCGACGAATACCTCGGCATCCTGCGGCGCATCTGGACCGAAGCGCAGCCGTTCGATCACGACGGCGCGCATTACCGCTTCAAGCAGGGTTTCTCGGAAGTGAAGCCGTTCCAGCAGCCGCACGTGCCGATCTACTTCGGCGGTGCGTCGGAAGCCGCGCTCGCGGTGGCCGGCAAGCACGCGGACGTCTACGCGCTGTGGGGCGAATCGCTCGACCAGGTGCGCGACCTGACGACGCGCGTGCGCGCCGAAGCCGCGGAGCACGGCCGCCAGGTGCGCTTCTCCGTGTCGTTCCGCCCGATCCTCGCGGCGACCGAGGGCGAAGCGTGGGCGCGTGCGCACCGCATCCTCGACGAAACGCGCCGGCTGCGCGAAGCGGCCGGGCTCGGCGCCGGCGGCCCGCAGCAGAGCGA
The DNA here is from genome assembly GCF_057837105.1 of Burkholderia sp. APQ4-4ca. Classification (NCBI taxonomy): domain Bacteria; kingdom Pseudomonadati; phylum Pseudomonadota; class Betaproteobacteria; order Burkholderiales; family Burkholderiaceae; genus Burkholderia; species Burkholderia sp. APQ4-4ca. The sequence continues at coordinate 162,135 of NZ_JBYQCG010000076.1, forward strand.
AGGCGCGCGCCGCCTGCTCGCCGCGGCCGAGCGCGGCTCGCGCGTCGACAAGCGGCTGTGGACCGAGATCGCGAAGCTCACCGGCGCGCGCTCGAATTCGACGGCGCTCGTCGGCACGCCCGAACAGGTCGCCGACGCGCTGCTCGACTACTACGACCTCGGCGTGACGACGTTCCTGATCCGCGGCTTCGACCCGCTCGAAGACGCGATCGACTACGGCCGCGAACTGATTCCGCGCGTGCGCAGCGCCGTCGCCGCCCGCGACGCGGCACGCCGCGCCGCCTGAGCCTGACGGCGTCAACGGAGCCCACTGGAGCCATACGCGATCATGTCCGCCGTCCTGTCCTCGCCCCACCGTACCGCATCGGGCCTCGTGCTCGCCGATACGCCGCGCCAGCACTTCTGGTTCGATCCGCCCGCGCCGCGCATCGACGTCGCCGCCGAGCGCCGCCACCGGCAGGAGCGGCTCGCGGCCGCGTTCCGCCTGTTCGCACGCTTCGGCTTCGCGGCGGGCCTCGCCGGCCACATCACCGCACGCGATCCGGAGCTGCCCGACCATTTCTGGGTGAACCCGCTCGGCGTGCATTTCTCGCAGATCAAGGTCTCCGACCTGCTGCTCGTCAACGCGCGCGGCGAAACCGCGATCGGCCAGCGGCCGCTGAACAAGGCCGCGTTCGCGATCCATGCGGCGATCCACGAAGCCCATCCGCACGTGGTCGCCGCCGCGCACACGCATTCGACCTACGGCAAGGCCTGGTCGACGCTCGGCCGCCCGCTCGATCCGCTCACGCAGGACGCGTGCGTGTTCTACGAGGATCATGCGCTGTTCGACGACTTCACGGGGATGGTCGTCGACACCAGCGAAGGCGCGCGGATCGCCGATGCGCTCGCGAAGCCCGACGGCACCACGCACAAGGGCGTGATCCTGAAGAACCACGGGATCCTGACGGCCGGCCCGACGGTCGAGGCCGCCGCGTGGTGGTACATCGCGCTCGACAACGCCGCGCACACGCAGTTGCTGGCCGAAGCGGCCGGCACGCCGCAGCCGATCGATCGCGCGACCGCGCGCCATACGCACGGCCAGATCGGCGGCCCCGACGGCGCGCTGCATGCGTTCGACAGCCTGTTCGCGCGCGTCGTCGCCGACGAACCCGATCTGCTCGACTGAGCGCTACACCGGAGACCGGACCATGACCCAAACCACCGCACCCACGCCCGCCGACGCGCACGACGGCCAACGCCGCCGGCTGCTGCGCGCGGCCGGTGCCGCCGCGCTCGCCGTGCCGGCGATCACGCTCGGCCGCAACGCGCGGTCCGCGCCGCCGCTGAAGAAGCTCACGTTCGCGTGGAACCAGAACGCGTTCTGCCTGACGCCGATCGTCGTCGCGCAGGAGCGCGGCTTCTTCGAGAAAAACGGGCTGCAGGTCGAGCTGATCAACTACAGCGGCTCGACCGATCAACTGCTCGAATCGATCGCGACCGGCAAGGCCGATGCGGCAGTCGGAATGATCCACCGCTGGCTGAAGCCGCTCGAAGCCGGCTTCGACGTGAAGATCATCGGCAGCTCGCACGGCGGCTGCGTGCGCCTGCTGGGCGCGAAGGCGGCCGGCGTCACGACGCTGCAGGCGCTGAAGGGCAAGACGGTCGGCGTCAGCGATCTGGCCGCGCCCGGCAAGCACTTCTTCTCGATCCTGCTCGCGAAAAACGGCATCGATCCCGAGCGCGACATCACGTGGCGGCAGTATCCGGCCGACCTGCTCGGCGTCGCGGTCGACAAGGGCGAGATCCACGCGATCGCCGACGGCGACCCGAACCTCTACCTGCTCGAAAAGCGCAGCAACGGCGCGTACACCGAACTCGCGACCAACCTGTCCGGCGAATACGCGCGCAAGGTGTGCTGCGTGATCGGCGCGCGCGGCGACCTCGTGCGCAACGACCGGCCGTCGGCCGCCGCGCTCGCGCGCTCGATCGTGCAGGCCACCGAGTACACGCACGACAACCCGAACGAAGCCGCGAAGGTGTTCGCGAAGTATTCGCCGAAGATCAGCCCCGAGGATCTGCGCAAGCTGTACGCGACGCTCACCTACACGCATCACCCGACCAGCGTCGACCTGCAGCAGGAAATCGCGTTCTATGCGGACGATTTCCGCCGCATCAGCGTGCTGAAGAAGAGCACGGACCCGCAGCGCTTCGCGCAGCAGGTCTATGCGAACGTACTGGGGTAACGCGATGTCGACGATCGAACACGCTTCCGTCGCACGCACCGCATCGGCCCCGGCCGGCGACGCCGCGCACGCTACCGCCACCGCGCGCGCAGCCTGCACGGCCTGCGAAGCCACGCTGGCCGCCGACGCCACGCGCGCGCGCGCCTGGCCGACCGGGATCACCGCCGCGCTCGCATGGGCCGCGCTCGGCGCGCTCACGCAGCTGTGGCCGAACCGGATCGTCGGCTTCAGCGACTGGGCGTACACCGACACGTTCGGCACGGCCGCGTGGACGATCGCCGCGCTGCTGCTCGTCGCCGCGACGCTCGGCCATCGCGTTCCCGCAACCCGCACGCGGCTCGCCCGCGTGCGACCGGCCGGCCCGTGGCTCGTCGCGCTGCCGCTCGTGCTCGCCGCGTGGGAAATCGTCACCGCGAAAACCGGCTGGCTGCCGACGCCGTTCTTCGCGCCGCCGCAGGCGCTGATCGAGGTCTACGTCGACGACTGGCCGCGCCTCGCCGGCAGCGCCGGCAACACGCTGAAGCTGCTCGCGCTCGGCTTCGCGTACGGCGTCACGGTGGGCTTCGCGGTCGGCGTGTCGATCGGCTGGTCGCGCCGGATCGGCTACTGGGTCCATCCGGTGCTGCGCGTGCTGGGGCCCGTGCCGGCCACCGCGCTGCTGCCGCTCACGTTCTACTTCTTTCCGTCGAGCTATTCGGCGGCCGCATTCCTGATCGCGCTCGCCACCGGGTTCCCGGTCGCGGTGCTCACGTGGTCGGGCGTCGCGAGCGTGAACAAGCAGTACTACGACGTCGCGCGCACGCTCGGCGCGAATGCGCGCTTCCTCGTGCTGCGCGTCGCGATTCCGGCCGCGCTGCCGCACGTGTTCGTCGGCATCTTCATGGGGCTGAGCGCGTCGTTCACGGTGCTGGTCGTCGCCGAGATGATGGGCGTCAAGTCGGGGCTCGGCTGGTATTTGAGCTGGGCGCAGGGCTGGGCGTCGTACGTGAACATGTATGCGGCGCTGATCGTGATGGCGCTGCTGTTTTCCGGGTTGATCGCGCTGCTGTTCACGGTGCGCGACCGTGTGCTCGCCTGGCAGAAAGGAACCGTCAAATGGTAAGCGCCGCCGTACTCGAATCGTCCGTCGCAACTGTCGCGGCGCCGGCTGTCACGCCGGCGCGCGGCGCGCGCATCGACATCCGCCGCGTGAGCCATGCATTCGACAGCCCCGGCGGCGCGCTGCCGGTGCTCGACGACGTGTCGCTGTCGGTCGCGGCCGGCGAATTCGTCGCGCTGCTCGGCCCCAGCGGCTGCGGGAAATCGACGCTGCTGCGGCTCGTCGCGGGGCTCGACGCCGCGCGGCAAGGCACCATCGCGCAAGACGGCGTGCCGATCGAGCGCCCCGATCCGTCGCGCATCGTCGTGTTCCAGGATCCGACGCTGTACCCGTGGCGGCGCGTGCGCGCGAACGTCGCGCTCGGCCTCGAAGCGCGCGGCGTGGCGCGCACCGCGCAGCATCGCGTCGACGATGCGCTCGCGCGCGTCGGGCTGCAGGAATTCGCGAACGTGTTTCCGCACCAGTTGTCCGGCGGGATGGCGCAGCGCGTCGCGCTCGCGCGAGCGCTCGTCAACGATCCGCGCCTGCTGATCCTCGACGAGCCGCTCGGCAAGCTCGATTCGCTGACGCGGCTCACGATGCAGGCCGAGTTGACCGCGCTGTGGCAACGCGACGGTTTCTCCGCGCTGCTCGTCACGCACGACGTGGAAGAAGCGCTGTTTCTCGCGCAGCGCGTGATCGTGTTCGGGCCGCGCCCGGCACGGATCGTCGCCGAACTGCGCGTCGACCTGCCCTACCCGCGCCATCGCGGCGACCCGCGCCTCGCCGAATTGCGCCACGATGCGCTGCGGCATCTCGGGCTCGATGCGAGCTGGTAGATGCCGAGTGCCGTTCGACGTTTGACTGCGGTACGCCGGAGACGCGCGCGATGAACGCGCCGCCGTTCGCCGACTGGGCCATCGCGTTCCTGCAACTGCTGTACGGCGCGCAAATCGCGCTGGCGCGCGGGCTGCACGCGATCGGTCTGACCGGCGACGCCGACGGCCAGGCCGCGTGGCCGTGGGCACACCGCATCGCGCTCGAAACGCTGCGCATCGACGCCGGGCTCACGCGGCAGCTCGCGTTCGCCTGTGGCGTGACGGCGCTGGCCGTCGTGCTCGCCTGCATCGCGCTGGTTTCACGCAAGCGGCGTATCGCGACGGCCATCGCCGCGCTGGCCGTCGCGTGGTTCGCGCCGTGGCCGCCCGCTTCGCTGTGGCTCGCGCCCGCCGTGCCGACGAGCTTCCAGCGCGGTCCCGCGCCGTTTTCCGTGTCGAGCGTGATGCGCGGCGCGCACCTCTATACGCAACATTGCGCGGCCTGCCACGGCGCGGACGGCCGCGGCGAAGGCCCGCTCGCGGCCACGCTCGCGCACTGGCCGCCGACCTTCGCCGGCGCATTGCTCGCGCGTCGCCTCGACGGCGAACTGTTCTGGCGCGTGCGTCACGGCACGCGCGACGAGCACGGCGCATCGACGATGCCCGGCTTCGCCGCGACGCTCGGCCCGCAGGACACATGGGCCATGCTCGACTACCTGAAGGCGCTCGCCGCCGGTAGCGGCGCACAGGCGGAAGGCGCGTGGCCGGTGCCCGTCCCGCTGCCGGCGCTCGACGTGCGCTGCGGTGACGCCGCGCCCCAGGCGCTCGAGCGCTGGCGCGAAGGCCAGCGCGTGCGCGTCGTCGCGCTTGCGCCGGGCGCGACGCCACCGCAGGAAGATGCGCGCTGGCAGACCTTGCTCGTCACCGAACGCGGCGCGCCGGTGCCGCCGTCGGCCGGTACGCGTGCGAACTGCGTCGCGACGACCGCCGATGCGTGGCGCGCGTTCGCGACGATTGCCGGCGTCGCGCCCGATGCGCTCGGCGGCACGCAACTGCTCGCCGATCGGCGCGGCTGGCTGCGGGCGCGCGCGTTGCCGGGCAGCGCCGGCTGGTCGAATGCCGACCTGCTGTGCCGCTCGGATGCGGCGGCTGTCCGGCCGTCCACGCCGGCCGCCCGCGGCGATGCACTGACCGCCCTGCTGCTGCGCGTCGACCAGGAACCCGTGCGCGACGTACAGGCCGGGCTCCCGCATTGAACCCACGAATCCTTCCTTCGACCGAACTTCACGATGAATCCGACCCGACGCCACTTCCTCGCCCAGGCGAGCGCCCTTGCCACGATCGCCGCCGCCCCGGCCGCCGTGCGCGCGCAATCGGGCACACGCCCGCTGCTGCGCGCCGGCGACCAGAAAGGCGGGCTGCGCGCGCTGCTCGAAGCGGCCGGCGAGCTGCACGGCCTCCCGTACGACATCGCGTGGACCGAATTCCCGGCCGCCGCGCCGCTCGCCGAAGCGCTGAACGCGGCGGCCGTCGACTGCGGGCCGATCGGCGACGCGCCGGTGATCTTCGCGCTCGCCTCGGGCGCCCGCATCAAGGTGATCGGCGCGAACCGTTCCGATCCGTACGGCACGGCCGTGCTCGTGCAACCCGACGCCGCGCTGAAAGGCGCGGCCGACCTGAAGGGCAAGCGCATCGGCACCACGCGCGGCTCGATCGGCCATTTCGTCACGCTGAAGGCCCTCGATGCGGCCGGCCTGCCGCCCGATGCCGTGTCGTTCCGCTTCCTGCCGCCGGCCGACACGATGCTGGCGCTCGCCACCGGTTCGATCGACGCGTGGGCGACCTGGGAGCCCTATACCGCACTCGCCGAAACGAGCGGCCGCGCGCGCGTGCTCGTGAACGGCCGTGGACTGTGGTCGGGCCTCAGCTATCTCGCGGCGACCGACGCGGCGATCGCCTCGAAGCGCGACGTGCTGCACGATTTCCTGCGGCGCATCGTGCGCGCGCAGGTCTGGTCGTACCGGCACGTCGACGCGTATTCGGCGGCGCTCGCGCGCATCATCGGCATTCCGCCGGCCGCCGCGAAGCTGCAGTTCGAGCGACGCGGCACGCGCTGGCAGCCGATCGACGCGACGGTGATCGCCCAGCAGCAGCGCACGGCCGACTTCTACCTGAAGGCCGGCCTGCTGCGCCAGCCGCTCGACGTGCGCACGACGTTCGACCCGGGCTTTCCGCTCGCGTGACGCGCAGCCGGCCACACGGCACGCCTGCGCCGGCCCGCGGCGCGCAACCGCCCGAACGGCGCTCGCGTGATCTGGCACAATCGCGATTCGATCATCCCGCCTTTGTCAGCCAGCGTCATGCCAGCCATCTCCGAACTCTTCGTCTACCCGATCAAATCCTGCGCCGGCATCGCGCTGTCGCGCGCGCAACTGCTCGAAACCGGCCTCGCGTACGACCGCCACTGGCTGATCACGACCCCGGACGGGATGATGATCACGCAGCGCACGCACCCGCGGCTCGCGCTGATCCGCCCCACGCTCGACAGCGATGCGCTCGTGCTGAACGCGCCGGGCATGCCGGAGATACGCACGCCGCTCGACGGCGACGCAAGCGCTGCCACGCCGAAGATGGCCGCGACCGTGTGGCGCGACACCGTCGACGCGATCGACACGGGCGCCGAGACGGCCGCGTGGCTCACCGAATTCGTCGGCACGCCGTTGAAGCTCGTGCGCTTCGGTGCCGACGCGCGCCGCGGCTGCAACCGCAAATGGACCGGCGACATCGATACGCATACGCAGTTCGCGGATGGCTACCCGCTGCTGGTGATCGGCCAGGCGTCGCTCGACGACCTGAACGCGAGGCTCGCCGCGAAGGGCGCGCCGGCGATTCCGATGAACCGCTTCCGTCCGAACATCGTCGTGTCGGATCTGGACGCGTATGAAGAGGATTTCGTCGAACATCTCGACGCCGAAGGCGCGACGCCCGTGCGGCTGCGTCTCGTGAAGCTGTGCACGCGCTGTCCGGTGCCGACGATCGATCAGGCCACCGGCGCGCCGAATCCCGAATGGCCGCACGAGCCGACCGACACGATGCAGACCTATCGCGCGAACCCGAACTACGACAATGCGCTGACGTTCGGCATCAACGCGATCGTCGTCGAAGGCGCGGGGGCGTGGCTCGAGGTCGGGCAGTCCGTCGAAGCGGAAATCGGCTTCGGCGACTGAGCATGACGGCGGGCGGCGCGTCGTTTGCGTCGCCGCCCTACCACCGTTCAGAGCAGTTTCCGCGCCCGATCGAAGCGGCCCCGCTACTGCGCCACCGCCGGCAGCACCACCGTCACGATCAAGCCGCCGCCGGCCGCATCGGCGAGCGTCACGCTGCCCTGGTGCACCCGCGCAATCTCCCGCACGATCGACAGCCCGAGCCCGGTGCCTTCGACCGTCTGTGTCCTGCTGCCGCGATGGAAACGCTCGAACACCGCGTCGCGTTCGTCGGCCGGAATGCCCGGCCCGTTGTCGATCACGTCGAGCCGCGCCTGCTCGCCGTCGCGCGACACGCGCACCGTGATCACCGCATGGTCGCCCGCATAACGGATCGCGTTGTCGATCAGGTTGCCGATCATCTCCCCGAGCAAGTCCGGCTGCCCGAGCACGTCGACGTCGGCCTCGTGCTCGAAGCCGAGATCGATGTCGCGCGCGCGCGCGACGGGCGACCAGTCGAGCGTCACGCTGCGTGCGAGCCGGTGCAGCGCGACCGGCTTGTGCGCGACCGCGTGACCGCTGTCCGAATCGAGCCGCGACAGCGACAACAATTGCTGGACGATCTTCGCGGCCTGCCGCACCGCGCCGTTCGCGCGCCGCAGGTGCACGTTCGCGCGCGGCTGCTCGTCGGGCCGCAGCGCAAGTTCGACACCCGCCTGCACCGCCGCGAGCGGCGTCTTCAACTGATGAGCCGCATCGGCGAAGAAGCGGCGCCGCGCCACCTGCATCCGCTGCGTACGGCCGATGTACTGGTTGATCGAATCGACGAGCGGCGCGAGTTCGCTCGGCATCGCACCTGTGTCGAGCGGTGTCGTGTCGTCCTCTCTGCGCGCGGCGACCGTCGCCGACAGCCGGTTCAGCGGCCGCAGCCCGCGCCCGACGCCCAGCCACACGATCCCGAGCGCCAGCACGACGAGCAGCCCTTCCTGCAGCAGCGACCCGATCAGGATCTCGCGGGCGAGCGCCTGACGCGCCTCGATCGTCTCGCCGACCATCACCCACACGATGCGCGACTGCGCGGTCGGCACGTCGTGCACGGGAATACGCAACGCGGCCATCCGCAATTGCTCGCCGCGATACACGACGTCGTAGTAGCGCGTGACGAACAGTGCGCCGTCGCCGGCGTCGCGGCCATGCGGCAGCGGCAGATCGGGATAGCCGGTGACCGTGCGGCCGTTGTCCTCGCGGATCAGGTAGTAGATCTTGCCGCCGTCGCTCGATTCGAGCATTTCGAGCGCGAGATACGGCAGGTCGACCTCGATCTCGCCGTCGTTGAGCCGCACGCCTTCGCGGATCGACTTCAGCGACGACGACAGCGTGCGGTCGAACGCGACGTGCGCGGCGCTCATCGCGCGCTGGTACGTGAGCCACGAGTCGAGCGCGAGCAGCCCGAGCAGCGGCAGCAGCAGCCACAGCGCGACCTGCGCGCGCAGGTTCGGGCGGGTCATCGTGCGGCTCGCCGGGCCGCCCGAAGCGACGCATGCGCCCGCTCCGGGGGCGGCGCACGGCGGTGAGCGCGGACGCGGATCATGCTTGCGCCTTCGCTTCGAGCAGATAGCCCAACCCGCGCAGCGTGACGATCGCGACGCCCGAGTTCTCCAGCTTCTTGCGCAGCCGGTACACGTAGATCTCGATCGCATCGGCGTTGACCGATTCGTCGAGCCCGAAGATCTTCTCCGACAGCGTCTCCTTGTTGATCGCGCGGCCGTTGCGCAGGATCAGCACCTCGAGCACCGAGCGCTCGCGCGGCGTGAGCGACAGCGGCTCGCCCGCGAGATGGAAGGCGCGGTCGATACTGTCGTACGAAAGCGGCCCGCATTCGACGCGCGCATGCTCGTGACCGAGGCTGCGCCGGATCAGCGCGCGGGCGCGCGCTTCCAGTTCGGTCAGTTCGAACGGTTTCGCGAGATAGTCGTCGGCGCCGAGATCGAGCCCTTTCACGCGATCCTCGACCGACCCGTGCGCGGTGAGGATCAGCACCGGCACCGGGTTGCGGCGCGCGCGCAGCCGCCGCAGCACCTCCAGCCCGTCGAGCTTCGGCAGCCCGAGATCGAGGATCACCAGCGCGTAATCCTGCGTGCGCAGCACGTGGTCCGCAGCCTCGCCGTCGGCCATGTGATCGACCGCGAAGCGCGCGGCGCTCAGCGCGTCGTTCAGCGACTGGGCCAGGTTCGGGTTGTCTTCGACGAGCAGCACACGCATGGGGATTCCGGTAGGGTCAGCGACAGCCCGCTACATTACATGATCCTTTCCGTCTCCACGCCTCGCGCAAACACGGGTTGCGCGGGTGCATCGAACCCGCCGCGCGGAGCGCCGGCGGTGGCCGCTCAGCGCTCGGCAGCCGCGCCGCGCGCCGTGAAACCCGCGGCCGCCGCCGCGTCGACCTCGGGAAATCCATGACGCGAACGACACGTTTGCGAACGGGAATGAAAGCGGGCTGAAAGTGCCCCGCCCTTAACATCCGCGTCACTCGAACAACATCGACGCATCACTGGAGGAAGACATGCCGTTTGCATCGAAGCACCTCGCCGCCGCGCTGGCGGCCGTTCTGGGCGCTGCCGCCGGCAGCGCCGCCGCGCAGGTTCCCGCCGGCTACCCGGGGAACTACCAGGGCGTGATCGACGCCGCGAAGAAGGAAGGCAAGCTGATCGTCTACTCGACGACCGACACGGGCCTCGTGCGTCCGCTGATCAAGGACTTCGAAAGCCTGTACGGCGTGAAGGTCGAGTACAACGACATGAACAGCACCGAGCTGTACAACCGCTACATCAGCGAGAACGCGGCGAGCAGCACCAGCGCCGACGTGCTGTGGAGCTCGGCGATGGACCTGCAGGTCAAGCTCGTCAACGACGGCCTGATGGCGTCCTACGATTCGCCCGAAAGCCCGAACGTGCCGCAATGGGCGCAGTACCAGAAGCAGGCGTACGGCACGACGTTCGAGCCGCTCGCGATCGTCTACAACAAGCGGCTGATCCCCGCGAACGAAGTGCCGACGACGCGCGCCGACCTGATCAAGCTGCTCACCACGCAGGCCGACAAGTTCAAAGGCAAGGTCACGACCTACGACATCGAGAAATCGGGCGTCGGCTTCAACTACCTGACCCAGGACGCGCACGTGAACGAGAAGATCACGTGGGAACTCGTGAAGGCGATCGGCGCGACCGGCCCGAAGCTGCAGTCGAGCACGGGCGCGATGATGGAGCGCATCTCGTCGGGCGAGAACCTGATCGGCTACAACATCATCGGTTCATATGCGTACGCGAAGGCGAAGAAGGACAAGTCGATCGGCTACGTGTTTCCGAAGGACTACACGCAGGTGGTGAGCCGCCTCGCCACCGTGTCGAAGAAGGCGAAGAACCCGAACGCCGCGAAGCTGTGGGTCGACTACCTGCTGTCCAGGCGCGGCCAGACGCTGATCGCGAACCAGGCGAACCTGTATGCGATCCGTGCGGACGTGACCGGCGAGACGTCGGCCGCGAGCCTCACGAAGGAACTCGGCGATTCGCTGAAGCCGATCCAGATCGGCACCGGCCTGCTCGTCTATCTCGACCAGTCGAAGCGCCTCGCGTTCCTGAAGCAATGGCAGCAGGCGATCAAGCGCTGATCCGCTGAGCCGCTGACCCAGGCCGCCCGCCGCGCGTCGCGCGGGCGGCCCCTTCCCCTCACCGACTTCCTTGAGGCGGCCATCCGGATGGCCGCAGGGGCGAACTCATGCTTTCAACCAGCACACGCGGCACGGCACCGGCCGTTCCGCCCGCCACCGGCCCGCGCGACGCGATTCCCGCGCTGCCGGTCAGCAGCCTGCAGCCGCTCGCCGGCATGCTGCGCTGGATCGTCGTCGCGGTCCTGACCGTCGCGGTCGCGCTGCCGCTCGGCTTCATCCTGTTCCAGAGCTTCCTGTCCGCGCCGTTCTTCGACGCGAACAAGACGCTCGGCATCGACGGATTCCGCTTCATCTTCAGCGATCCCGACTTCTGGTCGGCCGTGAAGAACTCGTTCATCATCGCCGGCGGGATGCTGTTCATCTCGATCCCGCTCGGCGGCATCCTCGCGTTCCTGATGGTGCGCACCGACCTGCCCGGCCGCCGCTGGCTCGAACCGCTGCTGCTCACGCCCGTGTTCGTGTCGCCGATGGTGCTCGCGTTCGGCTACGTGGTCGCGGCCGGCCCGGTCGGCTTCTACTCGGTGTGGTTCAAGGAACTGTTCGGGGTGCAGAGCGTGCCCTGGAACGTGTATTCGATCTTCGCGATCACGGTGATCGTCGGCCTCACGCACGTGCCGCACGTGTACCTGTATTCGTCGGCCGCGCTGCGCAACCTCGGCTCGGACGTCGAGGAAGCCGCGCGCGTGACGGGCGCCCGTCCGTTCCGCGTCGCGCTCGACGTGAGCCTGCCGATGACGATGCCCGCGCTGCTGTTCGCCGGCGTGCTGGTGTTCTTCCTCGGGTTCGAGGTGTTCGGGCTGCCGCTCGTGCTCGGCGATCCGGAAGGCCACCTCGTGCTCGCGACCTACCTGTACAAGCTGACCAACAAGCTCGGCGTGCCGTCGTATCACCTGATGGCCGCGGTCGCCGTGTGCATCGTCGCGATCACCTTCCCGCTCGTGCTGCTGCAGCGCCGCCTGCTGAAGACCGCGAACCGCTTCGTCACCGTGAAGGGCAAGGCCGGCCGCGCGACGGTGCTGCCGCTCGGCGTATGGCGCTGGGTCGCGCTCGCGATCGTCGCGCTGTGGCTGATGCTGACCGTGATCGTGCCGATCTCGGGCATCGTGCTGCGCGCGTTCGTGACCAACTGGGGCGAAGGCGTCGCGCTCGCCGAAGTGCTGACGCTGTCGAACTTCATCGAGTTGTTCGAGCAGGACAACCTGGTGCGCGCGATCGTCAACACGCTCGGCATCGGCGTGATCGGCGGCGCGCTCGCGATCGGCTTCTACTCGCTCGTCGCGTTCGCCGGCCACCGCCGCCCCGACTGGGCGACCAGGCTGCTCGACTACCTCGTGCTGCTGCCGCGCGCGGTGCCGGGCCTGCTCGCCGGTCTCGCGTTCCTGTGGATCTTCCTGTTCGTGCCCGGCCTGCGCGAGCTGAAGAACTCGATGTGGAGCATCTGGATCGCGTACACGGTCGTGTGGCTCGCGTACGGGATGCGGCTGATCCAGAGCGCGCTGCTGCAGGTCGGCCCCGAGCTGGAGGAAGCCGGCCGCAGCGTCGGCGCGACGCGCAGCCGCGTGTCGCTCGACGTGACGCTGCCGCTCGTGCGTTTCGGCCTGCTCGCCGCGTGGCTGCTGATCTTCATGATCTTCGAGCGCGAATACTCGACCGCCGTCTACCTGCTGTCGCCCGGCACCGAGGTGATCGGCGCGCTGCTCGTGTCGCTGTGGGCGACCGGCGCCGTCGACCAGGTCGCCGCGCTCTCTGTCATCAACATCGCGATGGTCGGCGCCGGTCTCGGCGTGGCCCTGCGCTTCGGAGTGAAACTTCATGGATAAGCTCATCGTCGACGATCTGCACCTCAGCTACGGCGCCAACCCGATCCTCAAGGGCGTGTCGTTCGAACTGAAGGCCGGCGAAGTCGTATGCCTGCTCGGCGCGTCGGGCAGCGGCAAGACCACGCTGCTGCGCGCGGTGGCCGGCCTCGAACAGCCGTCCGACGGGCGCATCCAGCTCGACGAGCGCGTGTTCTTCGACGGCGCGCAACGCGTCGACCTGCCCGTCGAACAGCGCTCGCTCGGCCTCGTGTTCCAGTCGTACGCGCTGTGGCCGCACCGCACCGTCGCCGACAACGTCGGCTACGGCCTCAAGCTGCGCCGCGTGGCGCCTGCCGAACAGAAGCGCCGCGTGCAGACCGCGCTCGACCAGCTCGGCCTCGGCCACCTAGCCGAACGCTTTCCGCATCAGTTGTCGGGCGGCCAGCAGCAGCGCGTCGCGATCGCCCGCGCGCTCGTCTACAACCCGCCGGTGATTTTGCTCGACGAGCCGCTGTCGAACCTCGACGCGAAGCTGCGCGAGGAAGCGCGTGCGTGGCTGCGCGAACTGATCGTGTCGCTCGGGCTGTCGGCCCTGTGCGTGACGCACGACCAGACCGAAGCGATGGCGATGTCCGACCGCATCCTGCTGCTGCGCAATGGCCGCATCGAGCAGGAAGGCACGCCGGCCGAGCTGTACGGCGCGCCGCGCTCGCTGTACACCGCCGAGTTCATGGGCAGCAACAACCGGATCGACGCGCGCGTCGCCGCGATCGACGGCGAATGCGTGACGCTCGCCGGCGACGGCTGGGAGTTGCGCGCCGTCGCCCGCGACATGCTCGCGCCCGGCCAGGACGCCCAGGCCGTGATCCGCCTCGAACGCGTGCAGGTCGCCGACGGCCCGGGCGCAAACCGGCTGCAGGCCGACCTCGTCACGTCGATGTATCTCGGCGACCGCTGGGAATACCTGTTCCATTGCGGCGACATGCGCCTGCGTGCGTTCGGCCATGTGCCGCGCGCGGCCGGCAAGCACTGGATCGAATTCCCGACCAACGACTGCTGGGCGTTCGCGAAAGCGGGCTGACCCGACCGCGGCGCCTCGCGCGCCGCCGCGTAGGCAGTCGAGCGCGCATCCCTTTGCGACTTGCATCGGCGGACGCTTCATCGCGTCCGCCGATGGCGCGCTGCGTACCCGTTTTCCGTTTCACCCTGCCCAAAACAAACCAAGGAGACACCGTCAAAATGAAGTCACGCGCAGAACGTTCGATTCGAGCAGCAGTCCTCACCGGTTCGGCCGCGGCCGCCTGTCTCGCCGCGCCGGCCGCGCACGCGCAGTCGTCGGTCACGATATACGGGATCATGGATGCCGGCATCGAATACGCGAACCATGCGGCGCCGGATGGCGGCAATTCGTTCAAGCTGAAGTCGGGCAACAAGAACACGTCGCGCTGGGGCCTGCGCGGCGTCGAGGACCTCGGCGGCGGGTTGAAGGCGGTATTCCGCCTCGAAAGCGGGATCGATCTGGCGAACGGCGCGTCCGACGACGGCCCCGACTCGATCTTCGCACGCCGTGCGACGGTGGGCCTGAAAGGCAAATGGGGCGAGCTGACGCTTGGCCGCAACTTCACCGTCACGTACGACTACATGCTGCCGTTCGACCCGATGGGTTACGCGCAGAACTACTCGTGGGCGACCTCGTCGATGGCGACCGGCGGCCGCAAGGACGGCCTGTTCACGCGCTCGTCGAACGCGGTGCGCTACGACGGCGAATTCAGCGGCTTCAAGTTCGGTGCGCTGTACGGTTTCGGCAACGTGCCGGGCAGCGTGAAGACCAGCTCCAAGTACGATTTCGCGATCGGTTACGAGACGGGGCCGCTCGCCGCCGTCGTCACGTTCGACCGGCAGAACGGCGCGGCCGACAGCATCACGCCGGCCGATGCCGTCAACTATATTCAGGGCATCCATGCGGGCCTGAGCTACGACTTCGGCAACCTGAAGACGATGGCCGGCTATCGCAATTACAAGCGCACGTTCCGCACCGCGGCGGCGAACCAGTTGAGCGACATGGTTTGGCTCGGCGGGTCGTACCAGTTCACGCCGACGTTCTCGCTGATCGCGGCCGTCTATCACCAGAACATCAAGGGCGGCACGGATGCCGACCCGACGCTGGTGTCGGTGCGTGCGCAATACGCGCTGTCGAAGCGCACGGTGCTGTATGCAGCCGGTGCGTTCGCGATCGCGAAGCACGACCAGAAAGTCGGCGTGTCGCGCGATTTCAACGGGTACGGCACCACGCAGGTCGGGGTCACGGCGGGGATTCAGCAGAGGTTCTGATCCCGGCGTGGCGGGGCGGCGGCGGACAGTCGGCCGCCCGCCTGCCCGCTCTCACGCCACGCGCGACGGCACGACAGAAAACGACCAGCCGCCGCCGCTGCGCGGCCCGATCTTCACCTCGCATCCGGTCCGCCGTCTGCCGATGCGCCGCTCACTGGCCGCGCATCGTGAACACCAACCGTACGACGCTGCTCGCATCGCCCCAATGTTCACCGACCGCCGACAGCGGCACCGTGCGCGTGTCGATCGTGAGGCCTGCCGGCGCAGCCGCATCGAACACACCGCCGATGGCACCCAGCAAGCGCGGCAACGACACGCTGCCGATCCCGCTTCCCATGAGCTCGATCGCGGTCGCCCGCAGCACGGCGCCGGGCACCAGCAGGTCCGCGCCGCCGATCGAGCCGATCTGCACGAAACGCAGCCGCCGCCCGCCGGGGGCCGCCTTCGCGGCGGCGCCCAGCAGCGTCTGCGCGCTGGCGCCCCACAGATAATCGAGCACGACATCCACGCCCGCACGGAAATGCGGTTCGAGCGCCCGAGCCAGATCGGCGTCGTCCTGCTGCAACGACACGACGGCGTCCGCACCGGCCTTCAGCAACGCCTGCAACGCGGCCGCGTTGCGGCCGGTCGCGATCACCTTCGCCGCGCCGAGATGCTTCGCGATCCGTACCGCGAGCCGCCCGGACGTACCCGTCGCACCATTGACGAGCACCGTCTCGCCCGCGACGAACCGCGCGCGTTCGGTCAGCGCCGCCCACGACGACATCCCCGGAATCGCGATCGCCGCGGCGGTGACATCGTCGAGCGTGTCCGGCAGCGGCACGCACTGCGTATCGGGCACGATCGTGCGTTCGGCCATCGCACCGAACGGCACCGGCGCACCGAAGAAGTAGACGCGCCGGCCATCGTCGAGACGCCCCACGCCGTCGACACCGGCGACGAACGGATAGCGTCGATCCGACGAGTAATGCGTGCCGGCCGCGCGCCCCTGCGCGATGCGGCTCAGCGCGGAGGCCGTCACGTCGATCAGGCTGTGGCCCGGCGTCGTGCACGGCGGTTCGAACTCCGTATAAACCGGGCGCTGTCCAGCGCCTTCAACGACTGCTGCTTTCATACTGGTTCCTTCAATTCCGGAGGGTGGGCCTTTATCGCGCCTCGAGCCACGCGCGCAGCTCGGGATCGCGTACTTCCAGCACGTCGAACAGGCCAAGCGCACGCAGTGCAGGCAACGCATCGATCGCGTCGACCTCCGCGCGCGCCCGGTCCGCCGGCGCGGCGTTCGGGTCGATCAATACGCGCGCATTGACCAGAAACGCGCCGACGGTTCCTTTGCGGATCGTCGTTCCGCCGGCATCGACCTGGTTGGCATGGTCGGGAAGCATCTGTTCGGCTCGCATCGCGTCTTACTCCGGTCGTCATCGATGAAACGCAGTCTAGGCGTGCGAACCCGGCCGATCTCCGGTATAACAGCCATTCGATACCGATATCCGGCCATGTCCGATCCACTCCTGCCCGCCCGCTTCGTCACGTCCGACGACGGCCCGTTCGTGGTCGCCGCCGTCCTGTCGCAGCGCGACCCGCGCATCACCGCGCCGCATTCGCATGCACGCGGCCAACTGGTCGGCGCGCTGAGCGGGCTGGTAACGATCGGCCTCGACGACCAGGAATGGGTCGTACCGGCGATCCATGCGATCTGGATTCCGCCGCATTGCCGGCATTCGCTGCGCTCGTTCGGGCCGATTTCGGGCTGGTCGGCGTTCGTCGCCGAAGCCCGCTGCGCGGCGCTGCCGACGACGCCGCGCGCGATCCGCACGACGCCGCTGCTGCGCGAAGCCGTGCAGCGCGCCGCAAGCTGGGACGATTCCGAACTCAATGCCGCGCAGACGCGGATCGCCGACGTGATCCTCGATGAAATCGCGGCCTCGGAAGCCGAAGCGCTGGGGCTGGTCCGGCCGCGCGACCCGCGGCTCGTGAAGATCACCGATGCGCTGGCCGCGGATCTCGCGGACGACCGGCGGCTGGAAGAATGGGCCGAATGGGCCGGCATCGGCGCACGGACGATGAGCCGCCGCTTCGTCGCCGAGACGGGGCTGACGTTCGCGCAATGGCGTCAGCAAGCCAGGCTGCTGCGGGCGCTGGAGCGCATCGCCGACGGCGTGCCGGTGACGACGATCGCGCTCGATCTCGGGTACGACAACGTGAGCGCGTTCATCGACATGTTCCGGCGTGCGCTAGGGACGACGCCGGGAAAGTATATGGAAGCGGCAAGGCACACGGAGGGATAGGTGCCGCCATGCGCCTGTATGAAGCCGCACGGACGGCGAAAGGCCGGCGGTCGGAACACGAAAACCGCCCGCCGCTGCATCAATACGTGCCGTCGCCCTTCTTCACGACATCGCCGCGGCTGACCCTGAACTGCGCGGCGAGCCGCTCCGCGCTCCGTGCCAGCAGCGTCGTATCGACGCCGACCGCGACGAACAACGCGCCCGCTTCCAGATAGCGCCGCGCGGCCGCCTCGTCCGCGCTGAGAATGCCCGGTGCCTTGCCGGCCGCCTCGATCGCGCGGATCGCACCGTCGATCGCAGCCTGCACATCGGGATGCCCCGGATGGCCGAGGTGCCCGAGATCGGCGGCCAGATCGGCCGGCCCGATGAACACGCCGTCCACGCCGTCGACCCGCGCAATCGCGTCGATCGCATCGAGCCCCGCGCGCGCCTCGACCTGCACGAGCACGGCCATCTCGTCGTTCGCGCGATGCAGGTACTCGCCGACGCGATTCCACCGCGACGCACGCGCGAGCGCGCTGCCGACGCCGCGAATCCCGTGCGGCGGGTAACGCGTCGCGGCCACCGCCGCACGCGCTTCGTCCGCGCTCTGCACCATCGGCACGAGCAGTGTCTGCGCGCCGAGATCGAGCACCTGCTTGACGATCACCGGATCGTTCCACGGCACGCGCACGACCGGATGCGACGGATACGGCGCGATCGCCTGCAGTTGCGCGAGGATCGTCGGCACCGTGTTCGGCGCATGCTCGCCGTCGATCAGCAGCCAGTCGAACCCGGCGCCCGCGATCACTTCGGCGCTGTACGGATTCGCGAGGCCGAGCCACAGGCCGATCTGCGCGTCGCCGCGCGCGAGCGCGGCCTTGAAGACATTCGACGGAATCTGCATCGTTCGCTCACCTCACTCGAAGTAGCACTGGATCGTCCCGAGCGGGCCGTAGTCGACACTGAACGTATCGCCCGAACGCGCCGCGCACGGCCGTGTAAACGACCCGCCGAGCACGATCTGCCCCGGTTCCAGCGCGACGTCGAAACGCGCCAGCCGGTTCGCGAGCCATGCGACGCCGTTCGCCGGATGATTCAGCACGCCAGCCGCGACACCGGTTTCCTCGACCACGCCGTTGCGCGACATGATCGCCGCGACCCAGCGCAAATCGACGTCCTGCGGGCGCACCGGCCGGCCGCCGATCACGACGCCCGCGTTCGCCGCGTTGTCGGCGATCGTGTCGAACACCTTGCGCGGCCGTTTCGTATCGGGGTCGATCGACTGGCTGCGCGCGTCGATGATCTCGAGCGCCGGCACGACGTAATCGACCGCGTCGTACACGTCGAAGATCGTGCAGTTCGGGCCGGTGAGCCGCTTGCCGAGCACGAACGCGAGCTCGACTTCCACACGCGGCACGATGAAGCGGCCTGTCGGGATCGTGCCGCCGTCTTCGAAGAACATGTCGTCGAGCAGCGCGCCGTAGTCGGGTTCGTCGATCTGCGACGTGTTCTGCATCGCCTTCGACGTGAGGCCGATCTTGTGGCCCTTCAGCGTGCGGCCCTCCGCGAGCTTGAGGGTCACCCACGCGCGCTGGATCGCATACGCGTCGTCGATCGTGATGTCGGGATGGTCGAGCGAGATCTGGCGGATCTGCGTGCGCGCGCGCTCGGCATCGTGCAGACGGTGCGCGAGCTGGTCGATGATGGCGGGTTCGAGCATGGTCGGATCGGGAATGGGGTTCAGCCGGCCCGCTTGTAGCGGGCGTGAATGTTGTTGTGCTTGTACGAGCCGCTTTCGCTGAACTCGGTCAGTTCCATCGACAGCGCGAGATAGCGTTTCGCGTACAACTCGGCGAAATGGGCCTTGAGCGCGTCGAACAGCGCGTCGCACGCGGCTTGCTTCGTTTCGTCGCTGCGGCCCGCGCCGATCTTCAGCGTCACGTGGACGAACGCGTCGTCCTCCGTGCCGTCGGCGACGCAGTAGTCGTGCAGCTCGATCGCGCGCGAACGGATGCCGCCGGTCGGGAACACGCCGCCCTGCGCGATCAGCGTCGCGTTGATGGTGCGCAGCAGCGCGGGAATGCGCGCGTCGTCGCGGATGTTCGCGGTGTATTCGACGATGATGTGTGGCATGGCAATGCTCCGGTCGGATTCGAAGGCGTGGCGGATGGCAACGCTCAGGGCAGCGGAAAGATCACGTTGATCTGCCCGGTGCCCGAGCTCGCGAAATAGTCGGTGACGATCTCGACGGGCTGGTCGTAACGATCCCAGCCGAGCAGCCCGAGCAGCATCGCCGTGTCGTGCATGCCGCCTTCGCCGTGGCAATGCACGTTGTACTCGGGCAGCATCGCGCAGAAGGTCTTGAAATCGCCCTGCCTCCACAGCTGGACCACGCGCAGGTCGACCTGCCGGAAGAATTCGCGGCTGATCTGGTGGATCGATTCCTCGGGGCTGCCGTTGTCGTTGAAGCGGTGCGACAGCGAGCCGCTCGCGAGGAACGCGACGTTCGAATCGCTCTTCTCGATCGCCTCGAGCAGCGCCTCGCCGAAGCGCCGGCTTTCGTCGAGCGTGTGCCACATGCACCAGCCCGCGATCGACACGACCTTGAAGTGCTGGTCGCCGTTCATGTAGCGCATCGGCACGAGCGTGCCGTATTCGAGTTCGAGGCTGTCGATCTCGTGCGCACGCGTCGCGACGCCGCGCTCGGTGGCCGTTTCCGCGATCAGCCTGCCGAGCGCCGGGTTGCCCGGATACGCGTACTGCATGTCGCGGATGAAATGCGGCAGCTCGTTGCTCGTATAGGTGCCGGCGAACCGCGCATTGCAGTTCACGTGATAGCCCGCGTTGACGAGCCAGTGCACGTCCGACACGACGATCGTGTCGACGCCGAGCGCGCGGCAGCGTTCGCCGATCACCTGGTGGCCGCGGATCGCCGCTTCACGGCAGCCGTGATGCTTGCCGGGCAATTCCGACAGATACATCGACGGCACGTGCGTGATCTTCGCGGCGAGGGACAGTTTGCCCATCGTTCAAGTCTCCGTATGATTCTTTGCGGCGAATCGCTCCGCGCCCGTCACACGCCCCAGCGCGGGACGTGATGCGAACCCATCGAGATGCACACGTTCTTGATTTCCGCGAACACCTCGAAACTGTACTCGCCGCCCTCGCGCCCGGTGCCCGATTCCTTCACGCCGCCGAACGGCTGGCGCAGGTCGCGCACGTTCTGGCTGTTCACGAACACCATCCCGGCCTCGATGCCGCGCGCGAGCCGATGCACCTTGCCGACGTCCTGCGTCCAGATGTACGACGCGAGTCCGTACGCCGTGTCGTTCGCGAGCCGCAGCCCGTCGTCTTCGTCGTCGAACGGGATGATGCACGCGACCGGTCCGAAGATCTCTTCCTGCGCGATGCGCATCCGGTTGTCGACGTCGGCGAACACGGTCGGCCGCACGAAGTTGCCGTGGCGCAGATGATCGGGCAGCCCGGCCGGCTTGTCCGCGCCGCCCGCGACCACGCGCGCGCCTTCCTGCTCGCCGATGCGGATATAGCCCGTCACCTTCTCCCAGTGCTGGCGCGTGATCATCGCGCCGAGATTCGTGCCCGGATCGGTCGGATCGCCGACCACCAGGTTGTTCGCGCGGCGCGCGAATTCCTGCACGAAGCGGTCGTAGATCGTGCGCTGCACGAAGATCCGCGAGCCCGCGGTGCAGCGTTCGCCGTTGATCGAGAAGATCGTGAACAGCGACGCGTCGAGCGCGCGGTCGAAATCGGCGTCGTCGAAGATCAGCACCGGCGACTTGCCGCCGAGCTCCATCGAATACTTCTTGAGGCCGGCGCGCTCCATGATCCGCTTGCCGGTGACCGTGCCGCCGGTAAACGACACCGCGCGCACGTCCGGATGCCGCACGAGCGCGTCGCCGGCCGTCGCACCGTAACCCTGCACGACGTTCAGCACGCCCGGCGGGATGCCGGCTTCGAGCGCGAGCCGGCCCAACTGGTCGGCCGTCAGCGGCGACAGCTCCGACATTTTCAGCACGGCCGTATTGCCGAGCGCGAGGCACGGCGCCGTCTTCCACGTCGCGGTCATGAACGGCACGTTCCACGGCGACACCAGCGCACACACGCCGACCGGCTGGTACAGCGTGTAGTTCAGCATCTGATCGTCGACCGGATAGGTGCGGCCGTTCATCTGCACGCACACTTCCGCGAAGAAATTGAAGTTCTCGGACGCGCGCGGAATCAGTTGCTTGCTCGTCTGCGCGATCGGCAGGCCGGTATCCTGCGTCTCCAGCGCCGCGAGCATCGGCACGTTCTTCTCGATCAGTTCGCCCAGCTTGCGCATCAGCTTCGCGCGCGCCTTCGCCGGCGTGTTCGCCCATTTCGGGAACGCTTCCTTCGCCGCGCGCACGGCCGCGTCGATCTCGGCCTCGCCGCCCGACGCGACGTCGGTGATGACGTCGCCCGTCGCCGGGTTCAGCGTCGTGAAGGTATCGCGGCTCTCCACTTCGCGGCCGCCGATCCAGTGCTTGATGGTCATGTGCTCTCCTTCCTTGGCGGCGGCCTCAGCCGGCGCGATAGTAGTCTGCTTCGCCGACGATCGTGTTCACGAGCCGGCCGACCCCTTCGATTTCAGTCACGACCTCGTCGCCCGGCTGCGTGTCCGCCAGCCCTTCGGGCGTGCCGGTCAGGATCAGGTCGCCCGGCGAGAGCGTCATGAAGCTGCTGATGTGCTCGATCAGCGCCGGCACGTCGAACACCATGTCGCGCGTGCTGCCACGCTGCGTCTCCCGGCCGTTCACCGTCGTGCGCAGCGTCAGGTCGCCCGCGTCGCCGATCTCGTCGCGGCTGACGAACCACGGCCCGAGCGGCGTGCAGGTGTCGCGGTTCTTCACGCGCAGGTTCGGGCGGTAGTAGTTCTCGAGATAGTCGCGGATCGCGTAGTCGTTCGCGACCGTGTAGCCGGCCACGTAGTCGATCGCCTGCGCGCGGCTCACGTGGCGCGCGGGCCGGCCGATCACGACGGCCAGTTCGCACTCGTAGTGCATGTGCGCGGCGTCCGCCGGGCGCACGGTCAGCGACCGGTGGCCGACGAACGTGTTCGGTCCCTTCAGGAAGATCAGCGGCTCGCTCGGCGCGTTGAACGCGAGTTCCTTCGCATGGTCGGCGTAGTTCAGGCCGAGCGCGAAGGTCGTGCGCGGCGCGACGGGCGGCAGCCACGCCACGGCGTCCTCGGCCACCACGCGCCCCGTGTCGATGCGGATCGCGCCGTCGCCGGCCGGTTCGGCCGCATGCAGTGCGCCGTTGTAGATCACGCGCGCCGTCTTCATCGTGCCTCCTCCGCCATCAGCGTATGCCGCAACGTGCCGATGCCGGCCGCGGCGATCTCGATCGTGCTGCCCGCGCGGGCATGCGGTGCACCGCCCGCGACGCCGAGCAGCAGCACGTCGCCCGCGTCGAACGACATGAAGGCCGTCACGTCGGCGATCAGCTCGCGCACCGGGCGAATCAGCGTCGCGCTCGACGCGGACGCGGCCACCGCGCCGTCGATCCGCACCGTCAGCCCGATCGCGTCGACATTGGCGAGCGCGGCAGCCGGCACGATCGCCGGGCCGAGCGGGCAGAAGCCGTCACGGCACTTGAAGCGCACGGCCGGACGGTAGTAATCGGGATGCGGCACCGACACGTCGCTCGCGAGCGTGAAGCCGTGCACGTAGTCGAGCGCCTGCGCGGCCGCCACGCGCGTCGCGCGCCGCGCGAACACGACGGCCACCGACGCGCCGATCTCCAGCGCGTCGACGCCGGCCGGCACGACGACGGCGGCGCCGTCGGCCGCATACGTGTTGGCGGATTTGATGTACAGGACCGGCGCCTGCGGCGGCCGGCCGTAAGGCGGTGCGTTCATCGCATCGCCGAGCGCGGCGAGCGCCGCGCGCTCGTTGAGCAGCGCGCCGTAGACCGTACCGATGGCGACCGGCGACGGCGGCGCCGCGGCGATCGTGCAAGACAGCTCCATGCGTCGTTCCCCTGCCGCGCGTCGCGGCGCATCGTCAATACTTAATATCTTAAGTAAACAATCGGGTGCTGGCAACCTCGATTACCCTGATACGCGAAATTCGTCGGCTTCGGCTGTTAAGATTGATGCGTCCCCCGTCCTCTGCTCACCCTGATGAACCGTACGCTCGACCATCGCAACCTGGCCATGCTGCTGCTCGAGGCCCGCGAAACGCTGATGGGCCTGTTTCGCCCGATTCTCAAGGAATTCTCGCTGACCGAACAGCAATGGCGGATCATCCGCGTGCTCGATGGCGAACCGGCGCAGGCGCTCGAAGCCGGGCAGATCGCGAAACGGTGCTGCATCCTGAGCCCGAGCCTGACCGGCGTGCTGGAACGGATGGAACGCGACGGCCTGATCACTCGCACGCGCGCGCAGGAAGATCAGCGCCGGCTGCTGGTCAGCCTGACGCCGCAAAGCAGGAAACTGGTGACGGAAATCGGTCCGCGCATCGACGAGCAATATCGTCAGCTCGAAGCGCGATTCGGCCAGGACGGCCTCGAGGACATCTACCGCGCGCTCGACCGGCTCATCGAGCTCGGCAACCCAGCGTAAAGACGGCGCCCGCCACGTGCGGGAATGGGCGCCGGCACGACGCGGGCGGTCAGTGGACCGCGCCGCGCATCAGCTCGGTCACCGCCACGCCGCGCGACGTGCGCATGCACTCCTCGACATAATCGATGAACGGCAACGGCTCGAAATCGATTTCGTCGCGCACGCGGCGATTGTCGAACACGCGGTCGACCGTCGCGAATTCGCCGCAGCGCTGCAGCGCCCGGCCGATCACGCGCTCGAGCGCCGGATCGGGGCGCCCGAGCACGTCGCGCACGACGAGCGGCAGCTCGGCCGGCGCGCATGCCGCGTAGCGCGGCGCCCCCGTCATCCCCGCCGCCTCGTCCATCGCGCGCACGATCTGCGCGACCTGCGGCGCCTCGTCGCCGGCCGATACGTGATAGACGTCGTGCGCGAGCGTCGGCTTGACGGCCAGCAGCATCGTCGCGCGCGCCACGTCGTCCACCGACACGATGTCGATGCGCGTCATCGGCCGCGCGGTGAAGCGGCGCGCCGCATGCGCGAGCCGGAACATCCAGAACGAATTCGGCGCGGGCCGCGTACCGAGCACCGTGTGGCCGACCACGTGCGACGGCCGCACGACGACGAGCGGCAGCCCGAGCGCGCGCAGGCGCTGCTCCGTCTCCGCCTTCGCGTGCAGGTAGCCGGCCGCGAGCACCGCGCCCGGCAGGCCGTCGTGGGACGGCGGCGCGACGTCGTTCCCCGCGCGCTCGGCCTCTTCCTGCACGATCCCGCCGCGGCCCGCATGCGCGTAAGCCGTACCGACGTACACGAAGCGTTGCAGGCGCGGCACACGCGCAAAGCGTTCGGCGAAGCGCACCGCATCGGCGATATCGGCCTGCAGATGCGCGCCGTCGGCCGGCGACGCATGGCCCGCGCAGTGAATCACGTGCGTCGCGCCGGCCAGGCGCGGCGCATCGGCGCCATGCCACACGTCGCCGAGCGCGCCGACGATCACGTTCGCATCGGTCAGGCGCGACGCCCAGTACGGCGCGAGCCCCGCGCGCAACGCGGCTTCACGCAGCCGCGCGACCGCATGGCCGCGGTCCTGCGCGCGCACGACGCAGACGATGCGTTCGAGCAGCCCTGCATTGACGAGCGCCGTCAGCACGGTGCTGCCGATGAAGCCGGTGGCACCGGTCAGCACCAGCCGGCCGACGTTCGCCGCCGCGACCGGTGCGCTGGCCGGCGATACGAGGCTCGTCCGCCAGTTGAGCGACAACGCGGTTTTCCAGATCAGCACGATAGTCTCCTTCGAAGAACCGGCCGGGCGGCGCGGCGCCCGCGGTTGCGAGCGGCGCCCGGCTCGCCGGCCGGGCCGGGGCTGACGCGCGCCCCGGCGGCTCCCGATCGGGCATGCGATCGCGCTCTGGCAAGAGGCGGCGGCAGCCGGCGCGGACGGGCGTCCGCGGCACAGGATCGGGAAGCTCCCAGTGTGGCGCCCGACCGCACGCAAGTCTGTCCCGAAAGTTTCGTGAAAGTGTGCCGATTTGTACGCGATTGTCGGAGTGTGTCTTGCCGGCCGCGTCAGATCGACGAAACGTTCGCTCCGGCTGCATTCGACGCGTGCCGAAAGCCGCCGATCGCCCCGGCTTCGACGGCGGCCGTGCGCGACAGATCGCCGCGGCGGCCGGCCCCGTCATCCCATGTCCGGCCGGCCGGGCGCGCCCGGCCGGCCACCGCTGGCGCCGGAATCGCCCGCCTGGGCTGACGCGTCGGGAATGACCATGAATCGTCAGACGTCCTTTCATCTGAAACCGGAATGGACGCAATACGGATTTATTGCGGATTATCACTTGCGTTTCACACCAGTCTATCTAGACTGTTCAAGTCAAAACGGTCGAATGTGTCTTTTTTCAGGAGACGATGCAATGCGCCTCACCATTCGGATTAACGGCAGCGAATCGGCAACCCGGCATTCCTTCGCGGTCTTGTGGGTCGATACCGACGAAGGTCTGTGGTCGCGCGAGGCACATCAGGGCATCGACCTTCCGACTTGGGGCAAGGTCCGCGACGTCGAGGGCGCGATGGCGCTCTGCGCAGCCGACAGCGGCAACGCCGTCTGCCAGCTGAAGGGGCTGTCGTTCGATGCGATGCGGCGCGAACAGGGCCCCGCGGTCCTCGCGGGCGAGCACCCCGACGGCGCGTGGCGGCTGCAGGCCGTGGATACCTGCACGACCGAGCCGGAATACCGGGAATTTATTTCCGTCGCCCGATAGGTATTATTGACATCTATCGTCTGCGGTTTTCGGGTTTATTCCGGTGGCAGTGATTTTCATTTCGATATTCAGCGTCAATGGCGCCTCCGTTCGAGGCGCTTTTTATTTTCGAGATTAGAGAAATAATCGCCACGCGGGCAATTGATCGTCCGCCCGGGATGATCGCGACCGAGCAATGCCGGAGAGCGCGTACCCGGGTCGGCATGCGATGGATCGTCCGTGTTTCATCCTCCGCACTCACTGCGGAGTCCAGCGTCGGCCGGCTCTTCTCCCTTTCCTCCGTGTTTCCGCTGGCCTGCTCTGCGCCTTTTTGCGGGGCCTGAACATACTTTTCCCACACGGTGTTTACTCATTTATTACAATCCCATTATTCAGACTGACCAGCCGCCGTCCGGCGGCCCGACCCGGCCATTGCATGAGCGTGAAAAAGAAGACCCACCCTGCCGATCCGTACGCAGCGGCGACCAAGAATCCGATGCTCGCCGCGCGCCTGCCGATGTGGCGCTCGCGGCTGATCGTGGTCGTCGTGTTCCTCGCGTTCGCCGCGCTGATCGCGCGCGCTTTCTGGGTGCAGGTCGCGAACCAGGATTTTTACGTCGGCCAGGGCCAGAAGCGCTATCAACGCACGATCGAGCTCGACGCGATGCGCGGGCGCATCGTCGACCGCAACGGCGCGATGCTCGCGGTCAGCCTGTCGACCTATGAAATCTGGGCGAACCCGAAACAGGTCGCCGACACCGATTACCCGCAGATCGCGAAGCTGCTCGACCTGCCGCTCGCCGAGGTGAAGCGGCGTCTCGGCAACGACAAGACGTTCGTGCTGCTCAAGCGTCAGGTCGACGCGGACACCGCCAGCCGGCTCGACAAGCTCGCGATCGACGGCATCACGCAGATCGCCGATTCGAAACGCTTCTACCCGGAAGGCGAATCGGCCGCGCACGTGGTCGGCTTCACGAACGTCGAGGACAAGGGCCAGGAAGGTGTCGAGCTCGCGGCGAATGCGCGCCTGCAGGGCACGTCGGGCCAGCGCGAGGTGATCCGCGACCGGCTCGGCCGCATCGTGTCGGACACCCGCCCGCTCGTCCCCGCGCAGCACGGCGCGACGATCGAACTGACGATCGACCGCCGCATCCAGCAACTCGCCTTCAGCCAGCTCAAGGCGGCCGTGATCGAGAACAACGCGCTGGCCGGCAGCGTCGTCGTGCTCGACGCGCAGAACGGCGAGATCCTCGCGCTCGCGAACTATCCGACCTTCGACCCCAACGACCGCGCCCGCCTCACCGGCCAGCAATTGCGCAATCGCGCGGTGATCGACACGTTCGAACCGGGCTCGACGATCAAGCCGCTCGTCGTCGCGCTGTCGATCGACGAGCGCAAGGTCACGCCGAACACGATCATCAACACGTCGCCGGGCACCTACAAGATCGGCCCGGCGGTGATCCACGACACGTCGAACCACGGGTCGCTGACGGTGTCGCAAGCGCTGCAGAAGTCGAGCAACGTCGCGCTCGCGAAACTGGCGCTGAACCTGCCCGCCGAAACGATCTGGAACAAATACCAGGAGTACGGGATCGGCCGCGCGCCGGAACTGACCTTCCCGGGCGTCGCGTCGGGCCGGCTGCGCGGCTACAAGCGTTGGCGGCCGATCGAGCAGGCGACGATGGCGTACGGCTACGGGCTGTCGATGTCGCTGCTGCAGATCGCGCAGACCTACACCGCCTATGCGGGCGACGGCACGCTGCACCCGGTGTCGCTGCTGAAGAACGGCACCGACCAGCAGACGATCGACGCGCACCGCGGCCATCGCGTGACGTCGCCGCAAACGGCCGCCGCGATCCGCTCGATGCTCGAGATGGCGGTCGGCGAAGGCGGCACGGGGCGCCGCGCGCGCGTCTACGGCTACCGGATCGGCGGCAAGACGGGCACCGCACGCAAGCAGGTCGGCGCGAGCTATGCGAAGGGCAAGTACCGCGCGCTGTTCGCGGGGATGGCGCCGATGAGCGACCCGCGCCTGATCGTCGCGGTGATGATCGACGAGCCGCGCGGCAAAGGCTACTACGGTGGCACGGTGGCCGGCCCGGTGTTCGCGTCGGTCACGAGCGGCTCGCTGCAGTTGCTCGGCGTGCCGCCCGATGCGCCGGTCGAACCGGAGAAGAACGCGCCGGCGCAGGCCGCCGCGGCGCAGAAAACGGTCGCGGCGCCGAAAGCGGCGGCGCCGGCAACGACGACCGTCACGCAGAAACCGTCGGCATCGTTGAAGACGGCCGCGCAATCCGGCGCGCCCGCGAAGGCAGCTACCGCCGGCTGACGATGCCAGGCGCGATGCCGCGCGCCGTCAATGCGCGCCCGCGACCGGCTTCGCCATCCGGCCGAGCACGTGCTCGGTCATCCCGCGTGCGAGTTCGGTCTCGCCCATGAACACGGTGCCGATGCCCTCGCTCGACAGCAGCGCGGCCTCGTCGCCGCTGTTCGTGCACAGGACGACCTCGAGCGCCGGGTTGAGCGTGCGCGAGATCTCGACGATCTGCCGCACGTCGAACACGTCGGGCAGCGTGACGACCAACATCCCGGCGCGGGCGATATGCGCCTGCACGAGCACGATCGGCTCGATCGCGTCGCCCGACACGGCCGCGGCGCCGTCCGCGCGCAGCTTCTCGACGAGTTCGCGATTCTGCTCGACGACGACATAGGCGATGCCCCGCTCGTCCAGCGCATGCGCGATTCGCGCGCCGACCTTGCCGTAGCCGACGATCACGACCTGCCCGGTCAGATGCGTCTGCGGCGTCGACATCGGCAGCGCGGCGAGCGGATCGTCGCGCGCCTCGAGCTTGCGCGCGAACGCCGAATGCTTGCGGATCCACGCGAGCGCCGGATCGATCATCGCGAACAGCAGCGTGTTCATCGCGATCGAAATCAGCGCGACCGCGAGAATCAGGCTCTGCCCTTCGGCCGACAGCAGCCCGAGCGCACGGCCGAGCCCCGCGAGGATGAACGAGAATTCGCCGATCTGCGCGAGGCCCGCGCCGACCGTCAGCGCGGTGTTCAGCGGATAGCGGAACGCGATCACGAGCGCGACCGCCGCGAGCGTCTTGCCGATCAGCACGATCGCCGCGACCTCGATCACGTGCAGCGGCTCCTCGATCAGGACCTTCGGGTCGAACAGCATGCCGACCGAGATGAAGAACAGCACCGAGAACGCGTCGCGCAACGGCAGCGTCTCGTCGGCCGCGCGCCGGCTGAACTCCGACTCGCGCATCATCATCCCCGCGAAGAACGCGCCGAGCGCGAACGACACGTCGAACAGCTTCGCCGCGCCGAACGCGATGCCGACCGCCGCGGCAATCATGCAAAGCGTGAACAATTCGCGCGAACCCGTGCGCGCGACGAGCCACAGAATGCGCGGGAACACACGCTTGCCGACCACCAGCATCAGCGCGATGAACGCGGCGACCTTCAGCATCGTCACGCCGAGCGTGCCCCACACGCTGCCGCCGGCCGCGTGCGCGTCGCCGGGCGGCGTGCCGCCGAGCAGCCCCGCCACCGGCGGCAGCAGCACCAGCACGAGCACCATCACGAGATCCTCGACGACCAGCCAGCCCACCGCGATGCGCCCGTTGACCGTCTCGACGAGCCCGCGCCCTTCGAGCGCGCGCAGCAGCACCACCGTACTCGCGACCGACAGCGCGAGCCCGAACACGAGCGCCGCACCGAGGCTCCAGCCCCAGGTGAGCGCGAGCGCGCCGCCGAGCACCGTCGCCACGGTAATCTGGACGATCGCGCCCGGCAGCGCGATCTTGCGCACCGCGAGGAGATCGCCGAGCGAGAAATGCAGGCCGACGCCGAACATCAGCAGCATCACGCCGACTTCGGCGAGTTGCTGCGCGAGCGACAGATCGCCGACGAAACCGGGCGTGCCGGGGCCGATCACGATTCCGGCGAGCAGATAGCCGACGAGCGGCGGCATTTTCAGCAGCGATGCGAGGTAACCGAAGATCATCGCGAGACCGAAACCGGCCGCGAGCAACGCAATCAGGCTGACGTCATGAGGCATCCCCCCTCCCAAGCTCTTGTAACTATTTAGTAAGGTTCAAGAGTGAAAGGATAAGGGATGAGGCGAAAGAATGGCGCGCAGCCGCGAAAATTTCACGCCGCTGCGCGCGGTGCGGGGTACAACCCCGCCGAAGGGAAAGGCGTCGCGGGTCCGGCCGCACGTCGACGTGGGGCGGCCAGCAGGCGGGGCTCGCGCCCCGCCGCTCCCGTCAGCGCGACGCTTGCGGGAACCGCGCGCCCGGCGGCGGCTCGGGCCGTGTCGACGGTACGCTCTTGCGCACCTTCGCGACCTGCGCGGGCGTCACCGGCGCGCCCGTGTTGCCCCAGCTCGTGCGCACGAAGTTCGACACGTCCGCGACTTCCTGGTCCGACAGCCGCCAGCCGAACGGCGGCATCGTGAAGGTCGACGGCGCGGTGTGCGTGCCCTGCAGCGCGCTGCCTTCCAGCACGACGTGGATCAGCGACGTCGGATCGTCGCCCTGCACGACCGGGTTGCCGGCGAGCGCCGGGAACACGCGCGTGTAGCCGTGGCCGTCGCTGCGATGGCAGGCCATGCAGTTGTCGCGGTAGACGGCGGCGCCCGGCTTGCTCGCGTCGCCGGTCTGCAACGCCTTCGCCGCGGCCGCGTCGTACACGTGCGGCTGCTCGCCCTGCACGCGCGGCGGCAACGTCTTCAGGTAGCGCGCGATCGCGTTCAGGTCGTCGTCGGTCATGTGCTGCATGCTGTGACCGACCACGTCCGTCATCCCGCCGAACGCGGCCGTGCGCAGCGTACGGCCGGTCTTCAGGAACTGCACGATCTCGGTCTCGTTCCACGCGCCGAGGCCCGTGCGCGGCTCGCCGCGCAGGCTCGTCGGCACCCAGCCATCGATCGCGGCGCCGCCGGCCAGGAAGTCGAGGCCATCGGCGTCGGTCAGCCCGCGCTCCTGCATCGTCGGCGCGCGCGGCGTGTGGCATGCGCCGCAGTGGCCGAGCCCCTGCACCAGATACGCGCCGCGCGCGACCACCGGGTCGGTGTACGACGCCGCGTCGAACGGCTTCGGCGACGGCGCGAACAGCTTGCGCCAGATGCCGAGCGGCCAGCGCATCGACAGCGGCCACACGATGTCGACCTTGCGGTTCTCGTGCTCGACCGGCGCGACGCCGTGCATGAAGTACGCATAGAGCGCCTTCATGTCGTCGTCGGTCAGCCGCGCGTACGACGGGAACGGCATCGCCGGATACATCGTGTCGCCGTTCTTGCGCACGCCTTCGCGCACCGCGCGAGTGAAGTCCTCGTAGGTCCAGCCGCCGAGGCCCGTCTTCGCGTCCGGCGTGATGTTCGTCGAGTAGATCGCGCCGATCGGCGTGTCGAACTTCAGCCCGCCCGCAAAGGGCTTGCCGCCGCTCGCGGTGTGGCAGGCGATGCAGTCGCCTGCGCGCGCCAGATATTCGCCGCGCTTGACGAGGGCCGCGTCGGCGGACTGGGCGACAGGTGCGGCCGCCGGGCCCGAAGCCGCGGCCGGCGAGGACGCCGGCTGCGCGGACGCGGCGCCGCCCGCGAAACCGAATGCCGCCCATGCCGTGCCGATCGCCAGCGCGCGCCGCAGCGGGGAAACCGGGCGCGCCGCGTTGTGGTCGTTCATCGTCCTCTTCATACGGTCACCAGCGGGGCGGGATTCTTCAGGTATTGCTCGCGGATCGCACGTGCCGACCAGTAGGCCAGCGCCGCGATGATCCCGGTCGGGTTGTAGCCGATGCCCTGCGGCAGCGCCGATGCACCCATCACGAACACGTTGTGCACGTCCCAGCACTGCAGGTAGCGGTTCAGCACGCTCGTCTTCGGGTCGGTGCCCATGATCGCGCCGCCGACGAGGTGAGTCGTCTGGTACTGGCGCGAGTCGAAGTGCTTGCCGAACTCGCGCGTCGACACGCCGATCGCCTTCGGCCCCATCGCCTCCGCGATCTTCTTCATCTGCCCGGTCACGTACTGCGCCATCTTGATGTCGTTGTCCTTCCAGTCGAACGTCATCCGCAACAGCGGCTGGCCGTACGAATCGCGATAGGTCGGATCGAGGTCGAGATACACGTCGCGGTACGACATGTTGGTGCCGTGCGCGTCCATCGAGATCGTGTGCGCGTAGTTGTCCTTGACGGCCTTCTTCCACGCCGAGCCCCACTGCGGCGTGCCGGGCAGCGTCGCGATGCCGCTGATCGGCTTCACGCCGGCCTGGTTCACCCACAGCGGCGAACCGCCGACGAAACCGAGCGGGCCGTGGTCGAAGTTGTCCGCGTTGAAGTCGTCCACCGCGACGCCGTTGCCGCCCGCGCCGATGAACGGATTCGTGTAGGTATCCTTGTCGAAGAACGCCTTGATCGTCGACAGGTTCTGGTACGCGAAATTGCGGCCGACCACGCCTTCGCCCGAGATCGGGTCGTACGGCTTGCCGATGCCCGACAGCAGCAGCAGGTGCACGTTGTGATACTGGAACGCGGCCACGATCACGAGATCGGCCGGCTGGTGCACTTCGCGCCCGGCCGGATCGACGTAGTTCACGCCGGTCGCGCGCTTCTTCGTATCGTCGAGGTCCACGCGCAACACGTGGCACTTCGAGCGCAGCTCGAAGTTCGGCGCCTGCTTCAGCGCGGGCAGGATGTTCAGGTTCGGCGACGCCTTCGAATACATGTAGCACGCGTAGCCGCTGCAATAGCCGCAGAAGTTGCACGGGCCCATCTGCACGCCGTACGGGTTCGTGTACGGCCCCGACGTGTTCGCCGATGGCAGCCGGTACGGATGCAGGCCGAGCGAGTGCGCCGCATCGAAGAAGCGCTGCGCCGAATACGTATTGAGCTGCGCGGGCAGCGGGAAGTTGTCGCTGCGGTTCGCCTCGAACACGTTGCCGTCGCCAACTACCTTGCCGCCGACCTTGTATGCCTGCCCCGACGTGCCGAACACCTTCTCGGCGAAATCGAAATGCGGCTCGAGCTCGTCGTAAGTGACGCCCGTGTCCTGGATCGTCATCCCTTCGGGGATGAACTTCTTGCCGTAGCGCTCTTCATAGTGGCTGCGCAGGCGCAGCTCTTCCGGCGTGATCCGGAAATGCACGCCCGACCAGTGCAGCCCCGCGCCGCCGACGCCTTCGCCCGGCAGGAACGCCGCGAGCTGCCGGTACGGCAGCGCGGTGTCCTGCAGGCCGTGGCGGATCGACACGGTCGTCTTCGACAGGTCGAGGAACAGCTTCTTGCGGATGTTGTAGGTCAGCTCGTCGATCGTGTTCGGATACGCGCCGTCCGGATAGGTGTCGCGATATTCGCCGCGCTCGAGCGCGACGACGTTCAGGCCCGCTTCGGTCAGTTCCTTCGCGAGAATCGCGCCGGTCCAGCCGAAGCCGACGATCACCGCATCGACGTGCGGCTTCTTGTCTGCGGCCATCAGCTGCGCTCCCCGTTGATCGAGACGGGGCCGTACGGATAGGGCTTGCCGCTCTGGTTGACGAAATCCATGAAGTCCGCGCGCGCGCCCGGGAAACCGATCATCTTCCATGCGGCCATGTCGCGATTGCCGCCATGCACCGGATCGCAGAAGTAGCCTTCGCGCGTGTTCTGCAGCAACTGGCCGAGAAACACGCCGGGCGGGACGTCGTCGATCTGCGCGCCGCCCTTCTCCAGCGCGCCGAGCACGGCGTCGCGCGTCGGCGCGTCGAGATCCGCGAACGCGTTGCCGTGCGCCTTCTCGCAATAACGGTTGACCGCTGCGATGCCGAGCCGGTAGATGTCGCGCGGCACCAGCTTCAACTGGTAGCCGAGCTCGGGCACGCCCTGCTGGAACGGCCCCTGCATGTACCACGTCGCGCCGTGCGCATACGGCGTCTCCATCTGGCGATCGATGAATTCGGGCACGCCGGCCTCGAGCGCGCCGGGGCCTTCGGCGTCGGCCGGAATCAGCCGGTCGACGGCGGCCTGGACGAACGCCCATTCCTTCGCATCGAAAAAAGTCGGCTTGTACGGCGCGCGGTCGGCGCTGGCCGCGGCAGTGGACGCGTTGCCGGCCGTCGTCGCGGACGGCGACGACGAGCGCAGGTCGCAGCCGGCGACCGACGCGATCGGCACGAGCGCGACCGATGTGCGCAGGAAACGACGACGCGAATTGGGTTTGTCAGGTGGCGTGGACATGGTCGGATGTTGATCGTTGGGGATCGGGGTTCGGACGCGCGCATTCCGCACGCCGCGTGCCCGGCAGGCAGCCGTGCCGCAAGCGGCCGGTCGCCCTGTTCTTTCGTGTGTTGCGCGCAACGTCGATGCAGGCGTCCGGCCGCGATGCGCAAGACGCCGCCATTGCAGCCGCGCGGCGCGCCCGGATGCCGGCAGCGTGCACGCGGATCGACCTCTTCGCGGGCCTATCGTCGGACAAATACAAGCATCGGCTCGCATCTGCCCGTCATCGCCCATGACCCTTGTTCAACTTAGACGTCACATCGGCCCACGGCAAGCGCAACGCGCACGACCTTTTTTCGAGCCCGGCGACGCGTGCCGCGAATTATAAATGGAACCGGTTCCATTACTAGAGGGTTCAATGCAATTCACTGCATCGAAATCGGCAACAATGGGGAATCCGGACGCCGGAATGTGCAAGGACGGCGAGATGGCGGACAGCATCGCCGGTCGGGCGAAGGATCGGGTGGCGGCACGTCGGGCGAAGGATCGGGTGGCGGCACGCGCGTGTCGATTTCCGGCGACGCCCGATCAGATGACGGCATCGAGTGGCAGCGCGCTCTGGTAGCCTCCGCATCTCATGAATACCCAGAAAAACAAATCACCGGCGCCGGATGCGACCGGCATCAGCCAATTCCTGAGCTACCTGTTGCGCCACGAGCCGCAGGCCATCGGCCTGCAACTGGACGCCGAAGGCTGGGCCGATATCGATGAACTGATCGCGGGCGCCGCCCGACACGGGCGCCGGCTCGATCGCGCGACGATCGAAAGCGTGTGCGCCACCAACGACAAGCAGCGCTTCGCGCTGTCGGACGACGGCCGGCGCATCCGCGCCGTGCAGGGTCATTCGACGCCCGTCGTGCAGCGCCGGTATCAGGCCGCGCAACCGCCCGAGCGCCTCTATCACGGCACGGCGACGCGCTTCCTCGATTCGATTGGCGCGCAGGGGCTGAAACCCGGCGCCCGTCATCACGTGCATCTGTCGGCGGACATCCACACGGCGCTGGCCGTCGGCGCGCGCTACGGCGTACCCACGATCGTCGAAGTCGATGCGCGGCGCATGCACCGGCAGGGCCATACGTTCTTCGTCGCCGAAAACGGCGTCTGGCTGACCGATGCCGTGCCGGCCGAATACCTCGAGTCGATCGATACGCGCACGGCATGAGCCGCGCGCCAGTCGCCACTCACCCCGGCCAGAACATCGACGCGATCGACAACGCCAGCGCCGCGCACAGCGGCGAGTAATACAGCGTGTCCATCCGCGCGAAACGCGACCCGCGTATCCGTTTGAAGAAGCCGACATAGCGGAAATCGCCGACGGCCCGCACCGCGAAGATCAATGCGAGCGCAACGACCGCGAACGCGATCGTGCAGGGATATGCATTGCGGCCGAGCCAGCCGGCACGCGCGGCGACCACGCCTGCGCCGCCCAGCAGTGCCATCGCGAGCGCAAGCGTGCCGACGGCAGTCGGCCGCAACAGCGGCACGCCGTCCTGCTCCGGAATGGCCGCACGCTTGCCCCGCCGCCCGCCGAACGCCCAGTAGACGTGCACGAACGCGATGGCGCAAAGCGTCGGCACGCTGAAATACGCAGCGGTCATGTCGATCAATGTCCTCGTCTCGTCGTTTGCGGAAAGGATGTCGGCACACGGCCTCGCCCCGCGGCACGCAAGACGATACCGAAACCCGGCCGCGCGCGCATTGCGACTTCCGGTCGCAACCGGTCGCCGCGCATGCTGCGCTGCAGTGCGCATGAGCCGTCGCGCAGGCCGGCCGCTTGACTTCCCTCGAGGCACTACTACGCTGTTATTCCAGTACTGCGGTCGGCCCGCCGCTGGCAAGCGGCTGCCCGCACGACGACGACAACGAAGGCCATGGAGGCGACTCATGCTGATCGGTGTGCCGAAGGAGATCAAGAACCACGAATACCGTGTCGGCCTCACGCCGGCCGGCGCGCGCGAACTCACGCGGCACGGCCATCGCGTGCTCGTGCAGCGCGGCGCGGGCACGGCGATCGGCCTGCTCGACGACGACTACACGGCCGCGGGCGCGTCGCTCGGCGACGGCGCGGACGAAATCTTCGCGCGCGCCGACATGATCATCAAGGTGAAGGAGCCGCAGCCGGCCGAATGCGCGATGCTGCGGCGCGGCCAGATCCTCTATACGTACCTGCATCTCGCGCCCGATCCCGACCAGGCCGCCGCGCTCGTGAAATCCGGCGCGGTCTGCATCGCATACGAAACCGTGACGGGCCCCGGCGGCGGCCTGCCGTTGCTCGCGCCGATGAGCGAAGTCGCGGGCCGCATGTCGATCCAGGTCGCGGCGACCCACCTCGAAAGCCCGCGCGGCGGCCGCGGCGTGCTGATGGCCGGCGTGCCCGGCGTGCCGGCCGCGCACGTCGTCGTGCTCGGCGCCGGTGTGGTCGGCACCGGCGCGCTGCAGATGGCGGTGGGCTTGGGCGCGCGCGTCACCGTGCTCGACACCAACGTGAACCGGTTGCGCCAGCTCGATCTCGTGTTCGCCAACCGGATCGCGACCGTGTGCTCGAACGCGCATACGGTCGACGAAGCCGTGCGCGATGCCGACGTCGTGATCGGCGCCGTGCTCGTGCCGGGCGCATCGGCGCCGCGGCTCGTCACGCGCGACATGATCGCGACGATGCGCAAGGGCGCGGTCGTCGTTGACGTCGCGATCGACCAGGGCGGATGCTTCGAGACCTCGCATGCGACCACGCACGCGGCGCCGACCTTCGTCGTCGACGGGGTGGTCCACTACTGTGTCGCGAACATGCCCGGCGCGGTCGCGCGCACGTCGACCTTTGCGCTGAACAATGCAACGCTCGGCCATGCGCTCGCGCTCGCCGACAAGGGCTGGAAACAGGCGATGCTCGACGATCCGCATTTGCGCGCGGGCCTGAACGTGTGCGACGGCCACATCACGTACGAAGCGGTCGCGCTGGCGCTCGGCCTGCCCTACGTCCCGGCGACCGGCGTACTCGGATGACCTTGCCGACATGCGTCGAACGCGTCGCGTGCGGCCGCGTTGCGTTCACGCGTCGTTCGAGCGGCTCCGCGTCGCGCCGCTGCCGCCCGCGCTGCCCGCACCGCCCATCGTGCGCGCCGGCAGCGGCCGCCGTTGCGCGAGCGTGCGCGTGGTCAGTAATGCGGCGTCAGCCAACCGCGCCCGATCGACGGAAACCCCCGGGATTGTCGCCGTTCGCGATCATCATCGGGATGTCGCGGCCATAGTCGGCGATCGGACGCACGCACGACGTCACAGCGATGCGCGCGGTGTCGTCGCGTAGCGCCGTTCGTAGAGCGACTGGCAATGCGTGCAGCGTTCGGCGGTCGGGCGCGCCAGCAAGCGCTGGTAGCCGACCGAGCCGTCGCAGTCGATGCATTCGCCGTAACTGCCGTCGCGCATGCGCTGCTGCGCGCGGCCGATCGCGCGCAGCTCGGTCAGCTTCATGCCGATCAACGCATGGTCGACGTCGACGAATAGATCCGCGTTCGCCTCGTCGCCCTCGTCCGGCGCCGCGCCGGCAAGCTCCGCGTAGGATTCCGACGCGCGCTGGTCTTCGCTCGCACGGATCTCCGCGCGCAACGTCTGCTCGCTCTCGTTCAGCCGCTGCTTCAGCGTCTGCCGTTGTTGTGGGTCGAGCGACATGGCCGACTCTCCTGTTCCGGGTTCCGCGCGAGACAAGAGCGGCGCGCGGTATCGCACCGGTGCGCGACGGCGCAGGCCTGACCTGCGCGGTCGCATCCGGATGGGCGGCCGGACGCGCGAAACGCCGGACGCATGCGACGCAGGATAAACCCATTGAACACGCGTGTGTTGACCGGAATCAGCGTGCCGTTCACGCAGCGGCAGCGGTGCGAAAACTGGGGACGGACGCGCAATCCCGCCCGACGGCGCGCGCGGCGAAGCGCGTCGGCGTAACCGCAGCGCAGCAATTTCCGCGCGGTCGCCTCGGTTCTTTCCGCGCCCTCGAACCGCCATCGCGCGGTCGATACGATCGCTCGCGCGCCACGCCGCTGCAATCATTCGGGATCCTCAGAACGCGTTGCGCCCGATGAAGCCGCGCACCACCGTCATCAGGATGATCTTGATGTCGAACCAGAAGCTCCAGTTCTGCATGTAGAACAGATCGAACTTCACGCGCGCCGCCATCGCCTCGACCTTGCGCGTTTCACCGCGATAGCCGTTCACTTGCGCCCATCCTGTGATGCCGGGCCGCACGCGGTAGCGGTACATGTAGCAGTCGATCAGTTGCCGATACAGGTCGTCGTGCTCGATCGCGTGCGGACGCGGGCCGACCACCGACATCTGCCCGAACAGCACGTTGAAGAACTGCGGCAGCTCGTCGAGCGACGTGCGCCGCAGGAACGCGCCGACGCGCGTGATGCGCGAATCGTTGCGCGACGCCTGCCGCACGACGCCCGGCTGCGCACGATGCACACGCATCGTCCGGAACTTCAGGATGTCGAACTCGCGGCCGTCGACGCCCTTGCGACGTTGCCTGAACAGCACGGGCCCCGGCGACGACAACTTCACCGCGATCGCGAGCATCGTCAGCAGGGGCAGCAACGGAATCAGCACGCCGAACGCGAACAGCCGGTCGAACGCGAACTTGGCCCACAGCTCCGGCGCGGAGCGCGGCGTGGTCGCGAGATTGATCGCCGGCATGCCGAGCACGTCGGTCGCGGAACGATCGACCACCGCCATCTGCCGCACGTCGGGCAGCAGCCGCAACTCGACGAACTCGTCGCGCAACTCGCGCACGATGCGCTGGATCCGCCACTCGTGCGACATCGGCAGCGTGAGCCACACCTCGTCGATGTCGCCGCCGCGAATCCGGTCGCGCAACGCGTTCCAGTCGGCGATCACCGGTACGCCGCCGATGCCGCCCGCGGCGGCCGGCGCATCGTCGTCGAATACGCACGCGGCCGCGAAGGGGCCGTTCGGCGCGAGTTGCATCCGCTCGATCGCCACGCGCCCGTAAGCCGTTGCGCCGACGACGGCAACGCGGCGCTGGCGCGCACGCGAGTCGGCGCGCGTCAATGCGAGCGCCAGCAGCGCCGCGCGGCCGAGCAGCAGCGCCGCGTCGCCGGCCAGCACCGTGCGCGCGATCCAGCGGGTCGTCACCGTGCCGCCGCGATTCATGATCCACATCGTGCCGGCCACCGTCAGCACACTCGCGCATACCACCGCCACCAGCGTGTGCGTCAGCACGTGCGCGCCGCCCTGCACCGCCACGCCGCCGCGCACGGTGCGCAGGTAGCGCGGCAGCAGCGCCACCGTCAGCACGCACAGCAGCGCGATCGCGCCGCGCTGCGCGTCGGACAGCGCATGCCAGCCGAGCCCCGACGCCGCCTGCGCGGCGAGCGCCCCGGCCAGCACGAGCACGACGTCGGCCGCCGCGATCGCGGCACGCCGGATCGCATTCGTTCCACCGGACATCGACTGCATCGTCACGCACCGTGTACGGGGAATCCGCGGTGCGCGTCCGGCATGCGCGGGCGAACCGTCGTCGGCCTCGCATGCTCGCGCGTGCCGAGCAACCGCCGATAGTCGGCGCGAATCAGGTTGTAGCATTCGCACGCGTGATGTTCGAGGCCGTCGCGGTCGAGCACCGTGATGCGGCCACGGCGTTGCCGGATCAACCCGGCTTCCTGCAGGTTTCCGGCCGCTTCCGTCACGCCCTCGCGCCGCACGCCGAGCATGTTCGCGATCGTCTGCTGGGTGACGGCCAGCTCGTCGCCGTCGATCCGGTCGTGCGCGAGCAGCAACCAGCGGCTGAGCTGCTCGCTGACCGAGTGATGCCGGTTGCACAGCGCGCTGCGCGAAATCTGCGCCATCGTCGCCTGACAGATGTTGAGCAACAACCGGTAGGTCTGCGCCGACCGCTCGAATTCGGCGCGCATCACGCAGCTCGGCACGCGAAAGGCCATTCCGCCGATGCGCACCTCGACCCGGCTCGACGCGGCGATGCCGCCGACCAGCGTCCCCAGCCCGACCACGCCCTCGCGGCCGACCACCGCCACCTCGACCATCGCACCGTCCTCCATCAGGTGCTGCACCGACATCATCGCCGTCGTCGGAAAATGCAGATGACGCATCGGCTCGCCGACCCGGTCGAGCATCCCGGCCTTGATCCTGACCAGTTCGAGATGCGGGGCGATGGCGCGGATGCTGTCCTCCGGGAGGGCAGCAAGAATGGCGTTCGCCGAATAGCTCGAGTGAAGATGAAGCATGTCTGTATCCCTTTTATCGTCCGCGCCACCAGCAGTAGGCACGGAACTCGTTATCGCGATGCGCGCCCGGACATTGACAGCGGTTGCGGCCCACAACCCTGAATCCGACTGATCATCGGCTTGTCAACGCCGAATTAAGTCGACCGCCCCGTTTCGACACGCCATCCCGAATAAGCGATTTACGTGCCAATAGCCGCCCGTCCTTAATATATGAATCACGTCCGATTTAGAGCCCCCGAATAACCGACCCCAAAGCCGAAAAAACGTCTCATTTCCGGACACTCCCCCATGCGGCGGACACAGCACGCATTCGACTGATCAATTCCCGCGCGCCGGATCAGGATGGTGGCGTGGCGGCCGCGATGCTTATCGTTCAAATACTTACGGCCGATTTTCAATTGTTTCCGTGATGTGCGGCGCAGCATTTGCCGGCGTCGCCGCGGCGCACACGCTCGTTTCAAACTGTCTCAAATTTGAATCGGCACACTAATTCCTGGCTCTGTCCACTACCGCACACATCACTCGCAAGCCATTGATATAAATGAAAAATCAGGCGATCCCCATTTATTTGTCAAATAATGTTCAATGTCTTCTTGCCACTTTAGCTGTACGATTCGTCACGTTGTCCGATTGATTCCAGTCGACATAGAATGACGAGCAAGCTCACGATTCCATTTCCGGATGATTAATTCCAGAGAAAGGAATCCTTAAATCGATATAACGTTTGCGCCCAGTCTAAATCGTCAAACTTTGTGAAATGGCCAAATGTGGAATTGGCTGAATTCAATTGCGTGCTAGCCTTTTTTGCGAGTATCGTCATTCCGCTTTTTTTGATCAACAAAGTCCGCACGATCGTGCGATTTCCATTCCGGACTTCGCCGAAGCGACGCGCGACCCCCACCTGCGAGGATGCGCCGTGACTCATCAGGCCGCCGAAGCCGTCGCCTATGCGAACGGCATGATCGAGCTTTCCCACAGCTTCGACGCCAACCGGTTTCTCGCGGCCATCGACCGCGACGAACTCGCCACGCTGAG
Organism: Burkholderia sp. APQ4-4ca; assembly: GCF_057837105.1. NCBI lineage: Bacteria > Pseudomonadati > Pseudomonadota > Betaproteobacteria > Burkholderiales > Burkholderiaceae > Burkholderia > Burkholderia sp. APQ4-4ca. The sequence goes on from NZ_JBYQCG010000076.1 coordinate 203,954, forward strand.
GCCCCACCTGCAACTCGTTCACCTGAAATCCGGGCAGGTGCTGTGCGAACCCGGCGAAATGCTCGCCGCGGTCTACCTGCCGGTCACGACCGCGATTTCGCTGCAGTACGTGTCGTCCGGCGGCATGACGCTGGAAGTCGCGGAGATCGGCAGCGAAAGCGTGGTCTGCGACGACGTGATCGGCGGCAGCGGCCGGATGCCCTGCCGCGCGGTCGCGTGCCGCGACGGCTTCGTCTACCGGCTCGACCGGCGCGTCTTCGCGGCCGCGTTCGAGGCGTCGCCGGTGATCCGCCATCTCGTGTTCGTGTGCGTGCGGCTGCTGATGGCGCAAGTCGCGCAGATCACGTTCTGCAGCCGTCATCACGTGCTCAAACATCAGTTATGCAGATGGTTTCTGCTCGCGTTCGACCGCACGCGCAGCATCGAGATCCAGGTGACGCACAGCATGCTCGCGCAAATGCTCGGCGTGCGGCGCGAAACGGTCACGGACGCCGCGGGCGAAATCCAGAAGCTCGGCCTGATCCGGCAATACCGCAGCTCGATCGAGCTCGCGGACCTCGACGGCCTCGAGAAAATGTCGTGCGGCTGCCGCGCGATCGTGCGCGACGAGATGAAGCGCATCCTGTCGGCCGACTCCGGCGTGCCGGCCGCGTCGCGCGCGTGATCGGCGCGCCGGGCCGGGGCGGCGCTTCGACGCCGCCCGCGTGCCAGGTCAGCTGTTTGTAGGGTGGCGAACAGAACGCCGCGTCTGCCGATGGTCTACTGATGCCGGACTGCCGGGGGATGTCAGCGCTTGTCGCGCGTCTGCCCGAGCGGACGACACCACGCACGCCGGAGCAGCACGTGAAAAACGAAATCAGAACCATCCTGAAGCACGTCGCCCACCTCGAAGCCGCGATCGACTCGATCGGCGACGGGGACGACCTCTACGAAGCGGGCCTCTCCTCGCTCGATACGATCCAGCTGATGCTCGCGATCGAAAAGCAGTTCAACATCGAGATTCCCGACGAGATGCTGAACCGCAACCTGTTCCGCAGCATCGACGCGCTCGCGGACACGATCGTCACGCTGCAACGCACCGAGCACTCGGCATGAGCGCGCTGCTACCCGAACTCGCGTCCGACAGCGATTCGCATCGGCTCGACGAAGCCGCGCATGCCGTCGCGCAGATCGCCGCCCAGCACGCCGATGCGGTCGACCGCGACGCGCGCTGCCCCGTCGAGGCGATCGAGGCGATGCGCGCGCGCCGGCTGCTCGGCGCGATGGTGCCGGCCCATCTCGGCGGTGCCGGCGCGTCGCTGGAAGACGTCGCGTCGGCCTGCTCGATCCTCGGCCAGGCGTGCGCCTCGTCGGCGATGGTGTTCGCGATGCACCAGATCCAGGTGGCCTGCATCGTCGACCATGCCGCCGACCAGGGCTGGCACAAGCTGTTCCTGCAGCAGATCGTGCGTCACCAGTGGCTGCTCGCGTCGGCCACGTCGGAAGACGGCGTCGGCGGCAACCTGCGCGCGAGCCAGTGCGCGCTCGAGATCGACGGCGGCGGGTTCCGGCTGCACAAATCCGCGCCGACGATCTCGTACGGCGACTACGCGGACGGCATTCTCGCCACCGCGCGACGCGATGCGGACGCGCCGGCTTCCGAACAGGTGCTCGTCACGCTGCTGCGCGACGGCTACACGCTCACACGCCGCGGCGAATGGGACACGCTCGGCATGCGCGGCACGTGCAGCAACGGCTTCGTGCTCGACGCGCAGGGCGCGGCCGTGCAATGCCTGCCGGTGCCGTTCGCGAAGATCGCCGAGGAAACGATGGTGCCGGTCTCGCACATCCTGTGGGCCGCGGTGTGGATCGGCGTGGCCGGCGACGCGTTTCATCGCGCGCATCAGTTCTTCCGTGCGCAGGCACGCCAGACCGACGGCGCGCCGTCGCCCGCCGCGCGGCGCATCGCCGAATCGCTCGCGCTGATGCAGGCGATGCAGGCGCGCGTCGACAACGTGCTGCGCCTCCACGCGAACGCGTCGGCGCGCTCGTGGTCGGCCGGCATGGCGTGGGCCGCCGAGATCAATACGCTGAAGACCTATGTGTCGGCGACCGCGCTCGAGGTCGCGCACCAGGCGATGATGATCTGCGGGATGGCCGGCTACAAGCAAGGCACGCCGTTCAGCATCGGCCGCCACATTCGCGACCTGCACGCGGCGCCGCTGATGATCAGCAACGACCGCATTGCCGCCAACACTGCGAGCCTGTTGCTCGCGCTGCGTCCCGCGACGCTGGAGAAACACACGTGAACGATCGCCTCGCCGTGCCCACTGCCCCCTCCATTCCCGCCGACGCACCGCTCGACCGTGCGGGCGTCAATCCGCTGCGCGACGCGCTGATCGACGCGGGCCTGCTGGTTTCGACCGGCATCCAGGGCCTGTTCGGCCGCAGCGAGCGATTCGAGCGCGTGGTCGAAGCGCTCGACGCGTTCGTCACGCGCCTCGGCGCCGACCAGCAGGCCGAAGTGCTGCGCTTTCCGCCGGCGATGAGCCGCACCGAGTTCGAGCGCAGCGAATACATGAAGAGCTTCCCGCAACTGGCGGGCAGCGTGCATGCGTTCTGCGGCGACGAACGCCAGCATCAGCGCGTGCTGCAATGCCTCGATCGCGGCGACGACTGGACCGAAAACCAGAAGCCGACCTACGTCGTGATGACGCCTGCCGCGTGCTATCCCGTGTATCCCGTCGTCGCGCGCGCGGGCGCGCTGCCCGCCGACGGCCGGATCGTCGACGTGTTCTCGTACTGCTTCCGCCACGAACCGTCGCTCGACCCGACCCGCATGCAGTTGTTCCGGATGCGCGAGTACGTGCGGATCGGCACGCCCGAGCAGATCGTCTCGTTCCGCGAGACATGGATCGAACGCGGCACGCGGATGATCGACGCGCTGCGCCTGCCGAATGCGATCGATCTCGCGAACGACCCGTTCTTCGGGCGCGGCGGCAAGATCGTCGCGGATAGTCAGCGCGAGCAGAACCTGAAGTTCGAGCTGCTGATTCCGATCGAGCACGACGACCGGCAGACCGCGTGCCTGAGCTTCAACTACCACATGGACCACTTCGGTCTGCTGTGGGACATCCGCACCGCGACGGGCGACGTCGCGCACACGGGCTGCGTCGGCTTCGGTCTCGAGCGGCTCACGCTCGCGCTGTTCCGCCACCACGGCTTCGACATCGACGCATGGCCGAGCGAGGTGCGCGACGTGCTGTGGGGCGCGCGATGAGGTTCGTTTCCCGCGACGGCGAAGACGCGTCGTTCGAGGACGTGCGCCACCGCGCACGCCACTACCGGCCGCACCCGCTGCACAGTCAGGAGATGGTCTGGAAGCAGACCAACTGCTACGTCGACATGTGGCTCGAGGTGCTGCGGTGGTGGGGCCTCAATCCGTATGCGGCGCTGCCGTTTACGATCGCGCTCGATTTCGAGGGCGACCAGTTCACGTTCTTCAAGTTTCCGCACGACGAGCTGGAGCGACTCTACGGGATCGTCGTGCAGGAGCATTCGATCTACGAGCCGCTCGACCAGCACATCGAGACGCAGGTGGCGCGCGGCCGCCTGATGATCGTCGAGGTCGACGCGTGGTTCCTGCCCGATACGCGCGGCGCCAGCTACCGCGCACAGCACACGAAGACGACGATCGGCATCGACGCGATCGACCGCGAGAAGCGCCAGATCGGCTACTTCCACAACAGCGGCTATTACGTCGCCGAGGATTTCGACTACGACGGGCTCATCGGCGGCAGTTCGCCGATGGCGCTGCCGCCGTACGTCGAATGCGCGAAGCGACGCTTTGCGCCGCTCGACGAACGCGCGCTGTGCGAAGCCTCGCTCGCCGCGTTGCAGCGCCACCTGCGGCGCCTGCCGGTCGTCGATCCGATCGCGGCGTTCCGCCGGCAGTTGCAGACCGATGCGCAGATCCTCGCGGAAGCGCCGCTCGAACGCTTCCATGCGTACTCGTTCAATTCGGTGCGGCAGCTCGGCGCGAATTTCGAACTGTTCGGCCACTATGCGCGCTGGCTGCAGGCGAGCGGCTGCACCGGGCCGTTCGCCGAGATCCGCGCCGCGTGCGATCGGATCGCGTCCGAAGCGATGGTGCTCGAATTCCGGCTCGCGCGCGCGTGCGCGCGCGGCAAGGAAGAGCGCGGCGATTCGACGCTCGAAGCGATCGAGGCCGCGTACGTCGACCTCATCGCGTGCGCGCGGCAGATCGGCGCGCCGCTGCGGCACGTGACGCCCGTGCGCGCCGACGCGGTGCCCGTGCCGGCCATGCGGTGACGCGCGCGCGCCCCCTGCCCGCGTGGTCGATGCGGGCGACGGCCGCGGGCGCCGTGCAAACGCCGCGCGACCTCCCCGCCAACCATGACGGCTGGATCGCGGCGCCGGTGCCCGGCACGGTCGCGCAGGCGCTCGCGCTGGCCGGCCGGCTCGACGAAGCCGCATCGCTCGACGAGCGCGACCATTGGTATCGACTCGAGCTGCGCGGGCGCGGGCCGCGCATCCTCCGTTTTCACGGCCTCGCGACGCTCGCGCAGGCCTGGCTCGACGACACGCCGATCCACAGCTCGGACAGCATGTTCGTTGCGCACGACGTGCCCGTGGCGCTCGACGGCACGCACCGGCTGACCGTCTGTTTCCGCGCGCTCGCGCCGCACCGGCGCGACGCGCGGGCGCCGCGGCGGGCGCGCTGGCGCACGCGGCTCGCCGAACCGGCCGCGCTGCGCACGATCCGCACGTCGCTGTTCGGGCATATGCCGGGCTGGTTTCCGCCGTATGTGCCCACCGGCCCGTGGCGGCCCATCGACGTGCTCGATCCGGCCGACGGGCCCGTTCTCGCCGATTGCACACTGCATGCACGCGTCGAAGGCGACACGGGCTGGCTCGAGGCGGAACTGACGTTCGCCGCGCCGCTGCCCGACATGTTCGCGGCGCGGCTGTCGTGCGGCGAACATCACGCGACGCTCGAACGGGCCGGCGCCGACCGGCTGCGCACGAGCGTCGCGATACCGAACGTGCGCCGCTGGTGGCCGCATACGCACGGCGAACCGGCGCTCTACGAGATCGCGCTGCATATCGGCGATGCGCGCCGGTCGCTGGGCTCGACGGGTTTTCGCACGATCGACGTCGACTCCGGCGACGACGGCAAAGGCTTCGGGCTACGCATCAACGGCGTGCCCGTATTCGCGCGCGGCGCATGCTGGAGCAGCGCCGCGCCGCTCGCGCTGCACACTGACGATGCGACCTACGGCCGCCTGCTCGGGCTCGCGCGCGACGCCGGCTTCAACATGATCCGCGTCGGCGGCACGATGGCCTACGAGGCCGACGCGTTCCACGCATGGTGCGACCGGCTCGGGCTGCTGGTCTGGCAGGACTTCGGTTTCGCGAACTTCGACTACGCGCTCGACGATCCCGCGTTCGCGGCCAACGTCGATCGCGAAGCGATCCAGTTCCTGTCGCGTCACGGCGCTTCGCCGTCGCTCGCGGTGCTGTGCGGCGGCAGCGAGATCGCGCAGCAGGCCGCGATGTCGGGGCTCGGGCCGAAGCAGCGTTTCCTCGAGCTGACGGCCGACAGGCTGGCCGGCCACGCGGCCGCGCACCGCCCCGATGTCCCCTACGTGCCCGATTCGCCGGACGGCGGCGTGCTGCCGTTTACGCCGCGCGAACGCGTGTCGCACTACTACGGCGTCGGCGCATACCTGCGCCCGCTCGACGACGCGCGCCGCGCGGACGTGCGCTTTGCCAGCGAATGCCTCGCGTTCGCGAACGTGCCGTGCGATGCGACGCTCGCGGAACTCGGCTGGCCGGGCGTGCACGAACCGCGCTGGAAGGCGGCCGTGCCGCGCGACCCCGGCACGTCGTGGGATTTCGACGATATCCGCGACCATTATCTGCAGACGCTGTACGACGTCGCGCCCGACCGGCTGCGGCGCGAGGACCCGGCCCGCTATGTCGAGCTGTCGCGTGCGGTGGTCGCGGACGTGATGCGCGAGACGTTTTCCGAATGGCGGCGCACCGGTTCGCGTTGCGCGGGCGCGCTCGTGTGGCAGTTCCAGGACGTGATGCCGGGCGCCGGATGGGGCATGATCGACGCCGCGCACCGGCCGAAATCGGCGTGGTATGCGCTGCGCCAGGTGCTGCAACCGATCCAGGTGCTGCTCGTCGACGAAGGCCTGAACGGGCTCGACGTGCATGTGGTCAACGAACGCCCGGCGCCGCTGTCGGCCTCGATCGAGCTGGTCGCGCTACGCGACGGCCGCACGCCGGTCGCGCGGGCCGGCTGCCCGGTGCGGATCGCCGCGCACGACACGGTACGGCTCGGCTCGGCCGAGCTGCTCGGCCGCTTCTTCGACTGGACCTACGCGTACCGCTTCGGCCCGTGCGAACACGATACGGTCGTCGCGACGCTGCGCGCCGACGACGGCACGCTGCTGTCGCAGGCGTTCCATTTCCCGTCCCGCACGCATCCGGCCGTGCTGGCGCGTCGCGAACCCGGGATCGAAGCATGCGTGTCCCGCACCGGCGCAACCTGGCACGTCGACATCGACACGCGGCACGTCGCCCGCCACGTGCAGATCGACGCGCCGGGCTTCATGCCGAGCGACGACTGGTTCCATCTCGCGCCCGGCACGCCGGCGCGCATCGCGCTCGTGCCGATACGGCTTGACGGGAAGCCGGCGGGAGCGAACGACAACGTCGCGCCCACGGTGGACGTCCGCGCCGTGAACGCCGCGCGCGCGGTGCGCGCGACGCAGGCCGGCTGACACGACGCGCGCGGCAGCCGCGCGCATCGTGCCGCCGCGCATCAATCGGACGAGCCCGTCCCGCGCGGTCGCTCGATGCCGTACGCCTCCATCCAGCGATACAGCGTCGCGCGCGACACGCCGAGTTCGCGCGCCGAAGCGGCGACGCGCCCGCGCGTCCGCAGCAACGCGGTTTCGATCGCCTCGCGCTCGATCGACTTGCGGATGTCGGCGACCGACGGCGACGCCGCATCCAGACAATATTCGAGCTCGAGATCCTGCGCGGTGATCAGACGCCCCTCCGTCATCACGACCGCACGGCGCACCCGGTTGATCAGTTCGCGGACATTGCCGGGCCAGTCGTGCTTGTAGAGCGCCGTGATCGCATCCGTCGAGAACCCGCGCACGCGATGGCGCGCATCGCCGCGAAAACGTTCGAGCATGTGGTGCGCGAGCAGTTCGATGTCCTTGCCGCGCGCGCGCAGCGGCGGCTGGTCGATGCGCATCACGCACAGCCGGTGGAACAGGTCGGCGCGGAAACGCCCTTCCTCCATCGCATCGCGCAGGTCGACGTGCGTCGCCGACACGATCCTGACATCGACCGGCACCGGATCGCTACCGCCAAGACGGTGAATCGAACGCTCCTGCAGAAACCGCAGCAGGCTCGCCTGGCTTTCATGCGGCAGGTCGCCGATCTCGTCGAGCAGCAGCGTGCCGCCGTTCGCGGCCTCGACGTAGCCGATCTTGCGCGCGTTCGCGCCGGTAAACGCACCGCGCTCGTAGCCGAACAGTTCGGATTGCAGCAGATGCGGTGGAATCGCGCCGCAATTGACCGCGACGAACGGGCCGTTGCGCCGCTCAGAATGACGGTGGATCGCGACGGCCGTGAGTTCCTTGCCGGTTCCCGTCTCGCCGAACACGAACACCGGTGCGTCGGTGCGCGCGAAACGCCGCACCGTATCGAACAGCCGCAGCATCGCGCTGCAGGTGCCGACGATGCCCTTTTCCTCCGATTCGAGCTGTTCGCGATCGCGCGCGAACAGGCACTCCATGCCGTACGCATGGCCGACCGTATCGGCGATTCGCTGGTGCGACGCCGGCAGCGTGACGTAGTCGAAGCAGTAGTCGCGCAACAGCGCGCGCACGTTCGGCGAGGCCGTCTGGCCGACGTCCACGAGCGCCACCCAGACGACGTCGCGCATCGACGCGCAGGTCGACGCGATGCTGCCGATCGCATCGGCATGGCCGCCGCTCAAGTCGAGAATGCCGCAGGTAATTTCGCCCGACGTGTCGCGCAGCTCGTTCGCATGCGCGACGACCGTCACTTTCCAGTCGCGGCGCGACAATTCCTTTCGCAGCATCACGGACGGCGACTGCGTCCAGTAAATCAGCGGACGCTGCCCGTTACTGCTCCCCGCGCCGGCGCTCTTATCGCGCGTTATTGGCATATTCATAACGAACCGTCACTCTCTGCACTCCGCGAACCGTTCGCGTGCGCTACGGCCGGCGGCGCATGGCCGCCTTTCCGCGCTGCGTTTCCGTAGCTTTGGCGAAGATCGAAACTGCACACGGCGAAAACCCCCGGAGGTCGAGCCGGATGTCATCCGGCCTCGTTGTCATCGAACTCGAACGGAATGCGCGGCTGCGGGAGCCATGACATTCCGGCTTTGAAGCGACCCGCCGTCAGGCGGGGCACGCCGGCAAACGGACAATCCGTCCGCATGTGCGTCGCGTCGTAGACGACGGTCGCGCCCGATACGGAACCGGAAGGCCGCCAAACCGCGCCCGGATTGGCCGCCCCATTTCATCCGCACCTCAATTTACACCCCGTTTCGAGATGACCTTGTTACCAAAAGATAATCCTGAATCAGTCGGTTACGCTGCCCGTGACCCGGCGCTGCGCACTTTTGGCCACTGAGATTTGATTATCTCCGACCATTCCCGTCAATCAGTGGCAAATACTACTTTTCCGCAAGATTGACACTGTCGATTACCTGCGATTTTCACCGAAATCTCCCAAAAGTGCGTGGGACCGTCCGCCCGGACCGCATAATCGCGAGCGCAGCCGGGTCGCGGCATCGCATGGCGCCGGCGCGCGGGCTGCCCAGCCGTTACACGTCGTAATCACCGGCATCGCGCCGCGCCGCCACTTTTCGGCGAATTCTCGCCGACAACCGTGGGTTCCAGGCGTCGGGCGCCCGGAACCAGCGCCGCGCGGTGCAGCGCGACGGCCCTCCTGGCGATCGGCCGCCCCGCAGGTCTCGACCGGAAGCCGACGCACCGGCCGATCACCATGGCGGTGCAACCGCGCGACCGGCCCATCGGAAAACACCGCAATCCTCGGTCCCGCGTCCCGGCGGCTGGTTTGCGTCCGATGTCGGCCGGCGCGCTTCATTGCAGGCCGCGACGATCAATCCATTATGAAAAGGCACCGGCCCCGACGGTGTGTGCTACCGCACATTGCGACGCTCCGCGACGCCCACGTCGCCTCGTATCCCGCGCCGTGCATGCGAATCCGGAGCGTGAGTACGCTTTCGAACAGACCGCCACGCCACGCATCCGGATGATGAAGATCGCCGCGCCGCACGGAACGATCGCGTCCGTGCGGCGCGGCGTGCCGAAGGCATCACGCGAGGACAGCATCATGGAATGGCATTGTTGTGAATTCGAACATCTGAGCGCCGTCGATCTCTATGCAATTCTGCGCGCGCGCAACGCCGTGCTGGTGGTCGAGGATGCGCACACGCATCTCGACATCGACGGCAAGGACGCGGGCGCGCTGCACGTCTATGCGAGCGTGCGCAACGGCGACACCACGGAAGTCGCCGCGTACGCGCGCATCCTGCCCGGCGACGACATCGATCCGGACGTCGTGATCGACAAGGTGCTGACGAGCGAAAGCTGCCGCGACGACGATACGCTCGAACGCCTGATCGGGCGCGCGCTCACCGCCGCGCAGGCCGCATGGCCGGACACCGCGGTGCGCACGCACGTCCCGGCGCCGCGTCAGGCGTTCTACAAACAGTTCGGATTCCGCAAGGCCTACGGTCCGTATCTCGAACAGGGTGCGCCGTTCGTCGGCCTGGTACGGTCGGCCGACCGTGCGGCCGGCGCGCTGCGTCACCTGCTGTCGCGGGCCGTTTCAGTCTCGCGCAACGACGACACGCGCGCCGACGGCCGCGCGCGCACCCGGCTGCCCGCCGATACCGGAGCGAACCGATGACCCGTACCCTTCGCCCCGTTCCCGAACCCGATCTGCCGAGCATCCTGCCGGTGATTCTCGCCGGCGGCTCCGGCACGCGGCTATGGCCGCTGTCGCGCGAGCAGTATCCGAAGCAGTTGATCGAGCTGGTCTCGAACGAGTCGCCGCTGTCGGCGACGGCGCGCCGCCTGAACGGCATCGCGAACGCGTCGCTCGGCGACACGCTGCTGCTCGTCTGCGGCGAACAGCATCGCTTCATGAGCGCCGAGCAAGTGCAAGGCCGCTCGGCGCCCGCCCGCATCCTGCTGGAGCCGGCCGCGCGCAACACCGCACCCGCGCTGACGCTGGCGGCGCTCGACGCGAGCGCGCTCGCCGACGATCCCGTGCTGGCCGTGATGCCGGCCGATCACGTGATCGTCGATGTCGGCGCGTTCCAGGACGCGATCGCACGCGCGGCGCGCTATGCGCAGGAGGGCGCGATCGTCACGCTCGGCGTGCTGCCGCGCCGCGCGGAGACGGGCTACGGCTACATCCAGGTCGGCGAGCCGCGCTCGGGCCGCCACGGCAGCCAGGGCGGCTACGCGATCGGGCGTTTCGTCGAAAAACCCGATGCGACGCTCGCCGAACGCTATCTGCAATCGGGCGATTACTGGTGGAACAGCGGGATCTTCGTCACGCGCGCATCGGTCTGGCTGAAGGCGATCGGCGCGCTCGCGCCGGACATCCACGCCGCTTGCGAAAACGCGTGGCGCGCGGGTGTCGCCGACGATCCGTTCTTCCGGATCGATGCGGCGGCCTTCGACGCGTGCCCGTCGGATTCGATCGACTATGCGGTGATGGAGCGCCTCGCGGAACACGGCGAGCTCGGCATCGAAGGCATCGTGGTGCCGCTCGCGGCGGGCTGGTCGGACGTCGGCACGTGGGACGCGATCTGGGAAATCATGCCGAAGGACGATCACGGCAACGTCGCGCGCGGCCCGATCGTGTTCGAGGATACGCAGGACAGCCTCGTGCGCTCGGAAGGCCGCCTCATCGCGTGCGTCGGGATGAAGGACGTCGTCGTGATCGAGACGGCCGATGCGGTGCTGGTGGCGAACAAGCACGACGTGCAGCGCGTGAAGAACATCGTCGAGCGCCTGAAGACCGACCGCCGCCCGCAGGCGAGCGAGCACCGCAAGGTGCAGCGGCCGTGGGGCCATTACGATTCGATCGATTTCGGCGAGCGCTTCCAGGTGAAGCGGATCGTCGTCGAACCCGGCAGGCAGCTGTCGCTGCAGATGCATTATCACCGTGCGGAGCACTGGATCGTCGTGCGCGGCACCGCGAAGGTGACGCGCGGCGCCGAGACGTTCCTGCTGTGCGAGAACGAATCGACGTATATCGCCGTCGGTGAAGTGCATCGACTCGAGAATCCCGGCCGGATTCCGCTCGAAATCATCGAGGTGCAATCGGGAAATTATCTCGGCGAGGACGATATCGTGCGGTTCGACGATCAGTATGGGCGGACAGTCGTCGGGACGGCTCAACCATCGTCAAGGACGACTTCCGCGCAGCCCACGCCGGTCGTACCGCTCTCGGCCGGAGAACCGGGCTGACGAGAAGGCGGAGGAACGCGACGCCGTTCGACCGCTGCATGCGAATCGCGCCGGCGCGTGGGCCGCGCACCGCACGATCAATCGACGCGTTGGGACCAGCGCGCCCGTCTGACGGATTCGCGCACGCGCGGCAGCAGTGACGTATCGGCGCCGACGGCATCAGGCGCACCCGGCCGCGACAGGCGCGCGCTCGTGCACGGAGCGCCTCTTGCCCGATTGTTCGCAGACGCGCCCGCGGGCGCGCCGGTTGCGCAATCCGGTTCAGGTCCGACCCGCACCGGCATGCCGCCGATTCCCGACAGCCGGTTGTCCGCCAGCCGTATGTCCGATACGTTGCCCCACAACCGAATGCCATCGAATCGCGCATTCGAAACGCGATTGCCGATCACGGTCACGCGCGACACCGAACCGGACCACGTGCTGACCTCGATCGCCGCTTGCTGCGTGAGCGGACGCGCATCGGTCCGGCCCGTCGCAGTCTGGATATCGGCAATCACGTTGCGCTCGATCCGGACGTCGGACGAGCCGACAGTGTGGTTGCTGTCTTCCTGCGCGACGAGAATCCCGGCGCTGACCTGCACGTTGCGCACGATGTTGTCCGAAATCGTAACGTCCGCGCCGCCGACCACGGTGATGCCACGGCCCCACGGGTTGCCCTCCAGCGAGTTGCCGGTAATCATCACGTTGCGGGTCAGCACGCCTTCCGCCTGGTAGCTCACCACGGCGATCATGTCGTCGCCGGTTCCGCGCACGACATTGCCCTGCACCAGCACGTTGTGCGAGCCGTGCGTCATGTGAATGCCGTCCGCCAGCGTCGACAGCACCTCGTTGCCGACGATCGCGACATCCGCGCCGCCGAACACGAAAATGCCCGCCCCTGCGCCGCCGTCGACGATGTTGTCGAGCACCTGCACGTCGCGCCCCGTTACCTCGATCTTCGTCGACCCAGGCGTCGTGAGACGCGTCGCGCCGGTTCCCGTGAGCCGGAACCCGACGAGCGTCGTACCGTCGCCGCGCAGCTCGATCGTCTGATCGTTCGGCGTTGTCGCGATCAACGTCGCGCCGAATCCCGACAGCACCACACGCGCCTGCCGCACGACGAGCGACCGGCTGACGACATAGCGCCCCGGTGCGAATACGAGCCGCTGCCCCGGCCGCAGCGCGTCGAGCGCGCGTTGCAGCGCGTCGCCCTGATCGGCCGCCGCGGGGTCCGGACGCACGTAAGCGTCCGGTACCGCCGCATCGAGCGCGGCCGGTTTGGTCGCGGAGGCCCCGGGCACGGCGAGCTCCGGCCACGATAGCGCGGCCGCCATGCACATGCCGGCGACCACAATGCGCGACAGGCGTTGCAATTCATGCATATCGTACGTTTCCCTGGCAAGTCTTCGTGCGCGTCGAACCGCACGTGTCGACGGCCGACTGCGTGGCCTGCGCGCGAAGCCGACGAAAGCGGCGACGCTCCAACCTTGATTAGATCAGCGGTTCCGAACGGCTTCGGTGCGTCATCAGACCAAGCGCTCGGGCACCGCGTCGACGACGCAATATTCCACGTGTGCGCGAATGCCCGAACGGTAGGCTCGCGAACTGTGCGCAGGCGCGCGATCCGTATCATGACCCCGATCGTCCGCGCGCCGCCCGTCCGACTTCCGCACATGACCGACCTGACCATCGCAATCTGCAACTACAACCACGGCAAGTATCTGCGCGACGCGATCGACTCGGCGCTCGCGCAGACCGCGCGCGGCGTGCGCGTTCTGATCGTGGACGACGGGTCGACCGACGATTCGCGCGACATCATTCGCTCGTACGGCGAGCGCATTGCCGCGGTGTTCCAGGAGAATCGCGGTCAGGTTGCCGCGTACAACCGCGCGCTGGAGCATGTCACGTCGCGCTACGTCATCCTGCTCGACGCGGACGACCTGCTCTATGCCGACGCCGCGGCACGCGTGCTCGCCGCATTCGCATCCGGCGATTTCGTGAAGGTCCATTTCCGTCTCGACGTGATCGCGCACGATGGCGTACGAACCGGCGCGAGCGTGCCGCAGTCGGTGGTCGATACGGATTGCGGCCGCCTGTTGCGCGCGGGCTGGCTGTACCCGTCGCCGCCTGCATCGGGCAATGCGTATCAGGTCGCTGCGCTGAAACGCATTTTTCCGGTGCCGGTCACTGCCGACAATTTGCATGGCGCCGATTTCTACGCGATCTACGGCATCGCGCTGCTCGGTGCCGTCCACATGATCGATGCGACACTCGGCGGCTACCGCATGCACCAGCAGTCGAACGCAGGCGCGGCCGACGGCCCGGCCCTCGCGCTCGCCAATTCGGAAGACGCGGCAACGGGTGCACTGAAGGCCGAACGTCGCTGGTCGATCCTGCGCACGCTCGCCGGCATGCGGTTGCGTGAAGCGCTGCCGGTTGCCCCACGCGACTTCGCCATCGAGAAGGCACGCTTCGCGAGCACGCTGTATCGCGCGCCGTTGGCGCGTCGCTGGCGCTGGTTCCTGTGCGAATCGGGACGTTACTGGCACACCGTGCTGCGCAACCCGTTCTGGCGTCCGGCCAAGAAGGCGGCGGTCACCGTGTTGTCGCTCGCGTGTTTGCTGCCGTCGTCGACGCTGAGCAATCGCGCGATCCGCTATCTGTCCAATCCGCTCGCTCGCGTACGCAAGCCACCCGCCCAGCGCGCCGACGCGCGATGAATACCTTCCGGGCGCGATTGCGGCAGCCGATTCGCTCGTTCGGTTAGCCATCGCACCGAGTGCGCGCGGCATGCGATCCACAATGGTCCGGACCAGTTGATGCATGCGTGACAGTAGACATTCGCGGCCGCGTCGCGTGTTCGTTCGACCAAGCACGACAAACCGGAAGCAATGGCGGCGGCGATCCCGCATCAATCAATCAGGAATGCGTAATGGATTTGACGTTCGGTGTGCGTGACTCGCTGACGACTTGACGATACGCCGCCCCATCGTCGCACAGGGCAACGAACAGCGCGACCGAATCGACAGACCGAGAAATGACCCGAGAAAAGATCGTTCATATTGCCGAAGCATTCGGCGGCGGCGTGCTGTCGATGCTCACCTATCTCGCCAATCATGCCGCCGCGGCCGGCGTGGACGTGACGGTGCTGCACTCGATCCGGCCCGAAACGCCGGCCAATTTCCCGACGCTGTTCCGGCCCGACGTGACGCTGGTCCATGTCGACATGGTGCGCGAGGTCAACGTCCGGCAGGATCTGCGCAGCGTGCACGCGCTCGTCCGTAACCTGCGCGACTGCAAGCCGACCGCGATTCATCTGCACTCGTCGAAGGCCGGCGTGCTGGGCCGCATCGCCGCCCGGATCGCCGCCCCGAATGCAACGGTCCTCTACTCGCCGCACGGCCTGTCATTCCTGCGCTGTGACGTGTCGCCCATCAAGCAGTTCGCGTATCTGAGCTTCGAGCGCATCGCGGCGCGCATCGGCGGCACCATTGTCGCGTGCTCGGGCAGCGAGCTCGGCGAGATCAACGGGAAAGTCAGGCCGAGGTCGGCGGTCCTGGTGGAAAACGGCGTGAACGTCGCGGAAATTCCGGCCCGCCGTACGCGCGACGACCACAAGGTCGTGATCGGGATGAGCGGTCGCGCGTCGTTCCAGAAGAATCATGACGCATTCGTGCGACTCGCCGACACGTTGCACGGCGCCGGCGTCGAGTTTCTGTGGATCGGCGGCAACGCGGCCGAGATCCCGGATTCCGCCGCGCGCGAGGCCGTCGCATGCAGCGGCTGGGTGACCCGCGAGCGAGCGCTGGCGCTGACGTCGGAACTCGACATCTATGTCCAGACCTCGCGCTGGGAAGGCATGCCGGTCGCGCTGATCGAAGCGCAGGTTGCCGGAATCCCGGCCGTGGTGACGAACGTCGTCGGCAATCGCGACGTGGTGATTCACGGTGTGACGGGCTATGTCGCGTCGACCGCCGACGAGATGGTCGAGTACGTGACCACGCTCCGCGACGATCGGCAGCTTCGCGAGCAGATGGGCGAGGCCGCACGAAATCGCGCCATTCAGCGGTTTTCGATGAGCGCGATCTTCCGGCAATGGCATGCGCTTTACGGACTCGGCACCGACGAGCCGCGCGTCGACACGCGCGACTTCAAGCCGGTTGCAGCGGATCACGTCAAAGCCTGATTTCGATATCCCCTTATGGACATGATCTCGTTCAAGAAATCGAAGCCACTCGTCTACAACGGCCGATTCACCACGCAGAAGACAACCGGCGTGCAACGCGTCGCACGTGAGCTGATCGCCGCACTGGTCAAGTTTCAGCCGCAGGATCCGGTCACCGTGCTGGTGCCTCCGCAGCCCGGCATCGAGGTAAGCGGAACGAAGACGGTCAAAGTCGGCTTTTACAAGGGCGTGGTCTGGGAGCAACTGGTCCTCCCGTTGTTCGCGCGCCGCGGCCGCATCGTCAATCTCAGCAATTCGGCATCCATTTTCATCGGCAACCAGATCATCTACATGCACGATGCCGCGGTGTTCGACACGCCCGCGCATTTCTCGCGCCCGTTTCGCATGTGGTACCGGATCATGTTCTGGATCCTGGCGCGCACCTCCGTCTGCGTGCTGACCAACTCCTATTTCTCGCGGGATCGCCTCGCACATCACTGCGGAATTGCCGCGGAGAAGATCAGCGTCGTGCCGCTCGGTGCGGATCATCTCGACACCCTCGAACCGGACGCCAGCGTGCTCGACAAGCATGCGCTGACACCGAACCGGTTCGTGCTCGCGGTCAGCAGCATGAATCCCACCAAGAACTTCGGCCGGCTGATCGCGGCGTTCAGGCAGATCGACGATCCGTCGGTCGATCTCGTCATCGTCGGGATGCGGAACACCACCGTGTTCGGCAAGCAGGACCCCACGGCGGCAGCGGAACCGAACATCAAGTACGTCGGTTATATCAGCGACGAACAATTGAAGGCGCTGTATCAGAACGCCGCATGCTTCCTTTATCCGTCGATCTACGAAGGCTTCGGCATACCGCCTCTCGAGGCGATGCGCTACGGCTGCCCCGCGGTGGTCGGCAAATCGGCCGCCCTGCCGGAAGTCTGTGCCGATGCAGCGCTGTACTGCGATCCGTATTCGCAGGACGACATCGCGCGGAAATTGCGGAGCCTCCTCGATTCCGACGCACTCAGGGCCGAGCTCAAACGCAAGGGAAGCCTGCATGCGGAGAAGTATCGCTGGAGCCGAAGCGCCGAGATGATGAACGCGATATTCGAGCGGCTGTAGGACGTCCGTCGGGCGGCACGACGACCCACTGTCGCCCAGCGCACTGTCCTGCGCATCGGCCCGCCATACAGTGAACGACTGTCCGATATCTCGGCGGTGCGGAACCTGACGGGCCGGCCGCCCCTTCATCATGACTGCTCGCGAAACCAGCCTCGATGTCGCCCGCGGCGCGGGAATCATTCTTGTCGTATACGGGCACGTGCTGCGCGGTGCCGTCTCCGCCGACCTCGTGCCGGCGGGCGCGGCCGACACGGCATTCGCCTGGAACGACTACATGATCTACACGTTCCACATGCCGTTGTTCTTCTTCCTGTCCGGCCTGCATGTCTGCAGCTCGCTGCGCCGCACGCCGCATGGGTTCCTGTGGTCGAAGATCAGGACGATCGTGTATCCGTACCTGCT
>NZ_JBYQCG010000076.1:221211-272478 GCF_057837105.1 Burkholderia sp. APQ4-4ca
ATCATGACTGCTCGCGAAACCAGCCTCGATGTCGCCCGCGGCGCGGGAATCATTCTTGTCGTATACGGGCACGTGCTGCGCGGTGCCGTCTCCGCCGACCTCGTGCCGGCGGGCGCGGCCGACACGGCATTCGCCTGGAACGACTACATGATCTACACGTTCCACATGCCGTTGTTCTTCTTCCTGTCCGGCCTGCATGTCTGCAGCTCGCTGCGCCGCACGCCGCATGGGTTCCTGTGGTCGAAGATCAGGACGATCGTGTATCCGTACCTGCTGTGGTCGATCGCGCAGGGTGCCGTGCAGATTGCAATGGCGTCGCACGGCACCAATCATCCGTTCACGCTGAACGACCTGCTCGCGATCGGCTGGCGACCGTTCGCGCAGTTCTGGTTCCTGTATGCGCTGATGCTCTGCATGCTCGGCATCCGGGCTTTCGCGGCGGCCATGCCGAACGTGACGCGTGCCCCCATGCCATCGCGAGCGCGCGGCTGGCTCGCCGGATGCGCGGTGCTCGGGCTGATGTTCGGCGCGGCGACGCAGTGGGGCATCCTGTCGATCACGCTGATGAACGCGCCGTTCTTCGTGGCGGGCGTCCTCGCGTCGCAGGCGTTACCCGGCTGGCTCGCGCGCAACAGCGGGCCAACCGCATGCGCCGCAACGGCAACGGCGTTCGTCGCCGCAGTCGTATTCGCTCACGGCTTCGGTAGTGCGACGAGCATCTGGGCGCTTCCCGCCGCGTTCTCGGGCATCGCGCTGGCGCTGCAACTCGCGCACCGGTATGCGTCACGGCCGGCACGCGCCGCATGGCTGGCGGCGATCGGTTGCGCATCGATGCCGATCTACCTGACCCACATCTTCGCGATGGCGGCCGTACGGATCGTGCTGATGCGCGCCGGCATCACCGATCTCGCAGTACACCTCGTACTCGGCACGCTGGCCGGTGTCGCGATCCCGATCGTCGTCTATCGGGTCGCATTGCGGACAGGGTTCGCGCCCATTGCCGGTTTCCCGTCGTGGCCAGGACGCGACACGGCGGTCCGCACGCGTACCGCGTGAGCGTCGCGATCGTCCGAAGGGCGGACGTCCAGCGAGTGGCTATGCCGTTGCACTGCCGTCCCGCCCGTTC
This sequence comes from Burkholderia sp. APQ4-4ca, assembly GCF_057837105.1. NCBI lineage: Bacteria > Pseudomonadati > Pseudomonadota > Betaproteobacteria > Burkholderiales > Burkholderiaceae > Burkholderia > Burkholderia sp. APQ4-4ca. Next base: position 222,338 of record NZ_JBYQCG010000076.1, read on the forward strand.
GTTTGCGCGGCGCGTGTCCCGCGTCCGGAGGCGGTCGCCACGCTCGCCGGCCGCTTCCCGAACCAATGGAACACGATGATCGGCAGCACGATCGGCAGGAAATTGCGTCCGCTGAACAGATTCGGCGTGCGCATGATTTCCATCAACGACACGTAGAGCACCGCGTGCGCGCAGCACCAGAACCCGTTGCCGCTGCGCCAGCCCGCATAGCTGCGGCCGACCATCCAGCCGAGCACGGCCGCGTCGAGCAGCCCGAACCAGCCCCATTCATAGAAGTGGACGAAGATCCCGGACGGATTGTTGAATTCCGGGTCTGCGTAGCTGTTCAGAAACAGGTTGAAGCTGTCGCTTGAATCGAACCACGGCTGGAACGTCGCGCCGATCACCGGAAAGCGCATCAGCCAGTCGAACGTGAACATCGGATGGCCCTGCCCCCAGCCGAGCACGGCAAGCATCCCCGCACCGTTGTTCAGCGACGTCGAATAGTACAGGCCGAGCCGTTCGAGCGCGAAGTCGAAGATGTTGTCGTAGACGTTGACGTAATAGGCTTCCCATGACCGGTTGTACTCGTTCGCGATAAACAGCGCGAACAACAGCGGGATCGCCGCGTACGGCCCGAGCGTCAGCAGCCGCGCGTACCGGCCGTGCAGCCGGAACCGCACGACCATCAGCGCAAGCGGCATCACCATCTCGATCAACGCGAGGCGCTCCGCGAAGAGGAAGCTGCGCAGCAGCGTCAGCACCGCGAGCACGGCCATGTAGATCTTGTAGCGGTTCAGGCCTTTCACCGGCGTTCGGAACACGTAGAAATAGAGTGCGACGAACGGCGACGTCGCCTGCGTGAACGAGCTCAACCCGGTGATGCGACCGATCTGCTGGAGCATGTCGTACGCGGTAGCCTGTCCGTGCAGGAACTCGAGCAGCAGCGCCGGACGCGCGATGACGCCGCTCATCATCACGAGGTTGCCGAACAGCGCGAGTGCAAACAGGCAATCGAGCACGCGCGGCGGCACCTCGACGGGCATTTCCGGCGGCCCGCGCCGCGTCCGCGTTTCGGCCGTCGCGAGCCACGCCGTCGCCGCCACCACCATCAGGAACAGCGCGCCGACGAACGCGTAGTAGCCGTCGAAATAGATTCGCGCGATCGACTTCTGGTCGCCCAGCAGGCTGAGCGACAGCAATCCGTACAAAGGCAGGATGAACATCAGCACGAGCCGGGCCGGATCTTCCCACCAGTAGCCCGTATAACCGCCCGCGGCACTGCGCACGCGCGCCATCCTGCGCAGCGTCGCCGGGCCTTGCCGCGGCCCGGCCCCCACCCTGCCCGCTCGCCGGTTCATGACGGGCGTTCCGCCCGTTGCCGCGGCGCCATCATCCCCGCCAACCCGGCGGTGGCCTGATGCGTGTTCGCGTCGTTATAGCCGTAGTCGTACCGTCCCGGCGCGCCCTTGTAGTCGTTCAGGATCACGCCGCGCACGCCGATATGCGCGTGCTCGAGCCGCCGCGCGCTTTCGTCGAGTTCCGTCAACGTCGTCACGCCGCTACGCGCGACGAGGAACACGGTGCCCGCCAGGCGGCCCAGTACCAATGCATCGGCGACCGGGAGCAACGGCGGGCCGTCGAGCACGACCATGTCGTAGCGCGACGCGACCCGCTCGATCAGTTCCGCGAGCGCGGGCTGCAGCAGCAGTTCGCCCGGATCGGGCACGACGTTGCCCATCGCGATGAAATCCAGGCCCGGTGCGACGCCGCGTTTGATTGCCTCGTCGAGCGTGTGGGTGCCCGCCACCACGTCGGACAGCCCCGGCGCGCGGCTATAGCGGAACCGGTCGTGCAGCGAGCCCTTGCGCAAGTCGGCATCGATCAGCAGGACGCGCCGTTTCGCGGCGCCCACGAGCGACGCGATATTGGCCGCGACGAACGACTTGCCGACGCCCGTCGTCGGCCCCGAAATCAGCACGACGGGATTCGATGCGGCCGGCATCGACAGTTGCAGCGACGCCCGGAAATTGCGCAGGCTTTCGAGCGCCGCGTCCTGCCCCTCGGCCTGCGTCGCCAGCATGTGGCGGCCGCGCCGGCGTACCTTTGATTGCAGCTCCGCTTGTGCCGCGATGGCGCTGTGCGGGACCGTCGCGAACACCGGCAAACCCGTCGCCCATTCGATTTCCTCCGCGTCGCCGATCGTGCCGACGACGCGCTGCCGGGCGATCACGATCGCCGCGCCCGCCAGCAGGCCGACCATCAGCAAGCCGACCACCGCGACTCCGCGATGCGGACCGATCGGTTGCTCGGCGACCTTCGCCGTATCGACGATCCGCACGGTGCCCGTCTTGCTGGCACGCGCGAGAACCATCTGCTGGCGCGTATTGAGCAGGTTCGTGTACAGCGCGGTGTCGACGGCCACGTCGCGCTGCAGTTGCAGCACGCCCTGCTCGACGCCCGGCAGTTGCTGGATCTGCTTGCGGGTCGTGTCGAGCGAGCGCTGCGCATCGGCGAGCTGCGCATCGACGGCCACGATGGCCGGATGCTTCGGCATGAAGCGCGTCAGCAGTTCCTCGCGCTGCTGCTGCAGCGTCTGCACACGCGTCTCGATGTCGACCGACTGTTGACGCAATGCCAGTGCCTCATCGCTCGTATTGACCGTCCCATGCGATGCTCGGAATGCGTTGAAACGGCTCTCCGCCGCTTCCAGCTGCGCCTTCAATTGCGGCAACTGGCCGTCCATGTACCGGATCAGCTTGTCGGCCGCCTCGGACTTGCGCTGCGTGTTCTGCGCCAGATACGCATCCCCGATCGCGTTCAGCACACGGCTGTCGTGCACGGGATCGATGCCGTCGAGCGTCACGCCGATCATGTTCGACTGCTTGCCGCGCTCCGAGATCAGCGCGTTCTTCTGCAGCCACGTCGTCGCCTCCTCGTCGCTGTAGCGCGTCAGGTCGAAGCGTGCGCCGGGCTGGCCGGCCACGTCGCGCACGAACACGTCGATCGGCCCCTGCGGCGTCTCGACGTGCAGCGGCTGGCCGATGCGGCCCTGCCATACCGGTCCTTTCCGGCCGAAAAAGCCCGTGCGCTGCAGCGTGTAGGCGCCGTCGTCGCCGACGGTCAGCGCGAAGCGCTTGCCGAGCAGGCGCTTGGGCACGTCGAAGGTCGGCACGTCGATGCGCTCGGTGCCGTACACATATCCGCCCGGCAACGGCGACGACAACCCGTCGGCCGCGTTCACCAAGCGCCAGCCGATCAGCGGCAGGTAATGCGGCCGTGCGTCGAGGGCGAGGTTCGTGCTATCGATCGCGCGGTCGAGCACCGCACGGGATTTGAGCACCTCGATCTCGGTCGATGCATCGGTCTTCAGATCGAACACCGACGACGGATCGCCGGGCGGCGACGTCTGCTTCGAATCGGTCGGGCTTTGCTCGACCTGGAACAGGATGTCGGAGCGGTAGACGGGGGCCGCGAACAGCGCATACAGGCCGCCCGCGAGCGCGCCCGCGAGCGCCGTGCAAACGATCAGTCGCCGGCCGCCGTACAGCATGCTCCAGTAGCGGCGCACCGGATAGGACGGCCGCAAAATGCGCCCGCTGTGCGGGTCAGGCAGGGTCGAAGTGTTCATACAGCATCAGTCCCGTATGGCGCGACGCACGGTCGCGGTCACGAAATCCGCCTCGTGCATCACGGCGAAATGGCTTTCGCCGTCAGCGCCCCTTGCGCGGACGACGGAATCAGCAGGTTCACGACGCGGCTCCAGCGCACCAGCGACGACGCATCGACGAACACGACGTCGCGCCGCTCGAGCGGAAACTGATCGGCGAGCGCGAACGACGCGGGCGAGCTGCCGTCGAGGTGGTACACCCGCGGGCGGTTGTCGGGGCCTCGGCGCACGACGAACACCTGGCGCGCGTCCGACGTGTACTGACTCACGCCGCCCGTGTCGCCGAGCGCTTCGCCGAGGCTCATCCGGCCGTCGGTCAACGTCAGCGTCGCGGGCCGCGATACCTCGCCGAGCACGAATACCTTCGCGTCGCTCGTCGCGCGCACGCGCACGAGATCGCCGTCGCGCAACAGGATGTTCGACGGGTTCACGCCCGCCGCGATCAGCGCAGGCAGGCTCACGTTGACGGTCGTGTCGCCGCGCGTCACCGAGACCTGCGAGCGATCCGCCGTCGGCGTGAAACCGCCCGCGCGGTCGATCGCCTCGGGCAGCGTCATCGGCATGTCGTTGACGATCTGCAGACCCGGCGTGCGCACTTCGCCGTCGAGATAGACTCGCTTGCTGCGGTAGCTCTGCACGCGCAACGCGAGCTGCGGCTTGCGCACGTATTCGCCGAGCCGCTTCATCAGCAGCGCGCGCGCCTCTGCCTCGGTCAACCCCGCCACGTGCACGAGGCCCGCGTACGCGAACTGGACGTTGCCGGTCGCGTCGACCGTATAGCCCGTCGCGACCGAGCTCGCGCCGACACCGTCGCCGCCGCCGACCGTCTGTGTCGTCGGCAGGTTCAATTCGGGGTGGTCCCACACGACGATGCTCAGCACGTCGCCGGGGCCGATCGTGTACGGCGTCGGCTTGCCGAACAGCCGGCGGATCTCCGCGTCGACGTTGGCCGACCGCCCCGCCTGGTGCTGTGCGACGAATGCCGGCGTGATCTCGATCAGATCCTCGCTCGACACGTTCTGCACGCCGTCGAGGCCGCCCGAACCCGAGGCGTCGGCGCTCACGCGCGCATTCGCGTCGCGCTCGGCCGGCGCGCGGTAAGTCATGCCGGGCGACAGCGCACACGCGCTCAGCGCGCATGCGGCCGCCACGATCGCCATACGCGACAGCCACGGTGCGCGACGGGCGCCGGGCCGCGGCGCGCCGCGCATCGATTCCGGTTGCGTGGTGATTGACATGGTGTCCTTCCAAAACTGTGCGGTAACCCGCCAAACGCGGCGAATTCCGGCATTACGCTTGCCCAGCGCGGCATGTATTGCATGGCCGCACCGCCCTCTTCACCGCACGTCACTCCGTACGATCCGCCATGAACTTCTCTTCGTCGCTTACGCCGTTCGTCTGCATCGTGTCGACCGGCTTCCTCTGTACCGCCGGTGCACAAACGCTGTCCGGCACGCCTGCCGACACACCGCCCTTCGCGTCGTCGACGCTCGTTGCCTCGGTGTCGCCACAACGCTCGGCGCAAGCCGCCGACGCAGTCACGGCTGCCTCCGCGGCGACAGCGCCCGCGATCGCTCGTTCAGCCGCGAGCGCCGCCGTCCAGCCCGACACGCGAGCCCGCATCGCGTTGCGCCGGCCGCTCGTGCCGACGCGGCCACATCGTGCGCAGGTCGCCAATGCACCCGCCGACGACGTATGGCGCAGCGACACGTTGTACGCATCGCCCTACGCGAAATCACCGTATGCGAAGCCGGGCGATCGGGACTGATCGATCCCGGCCGGTCATGCCGCGGCACCGCCGTGCATGCATCGATAAGGGATTGGACACCACGGCGAACGGCGCGTCTGTGAGCGACCCCACCGAACGTCGATCTTCATACGGAGCGGGGATCGCGCCCCAAAGCGGCGATGCATGCGGCACCGCGCGCCTCACGGGCTGCCGACCGACACGTTTGCGTACGATCCCGCAGCCGCTTCGCGCGCGACGGGATCGGCAACGTGCACGGCCGGCCGCGTCAAGTCGCGACCGAGCGCCTGCAAGCACCGCTCGATCACGATGTCCGTGCCGACCGCGCCGTACACCGCGTGATCGACCTGCGGCTCGAGGTGCAGCCGTACGTGACGCGAGCATCTGAACGCATGCTCGATCGCGCCGAAGTGGCGCCGGACATCGTCGATGCCGGGATCGAGCGCGCCATACACCAGGGTCGTCCGGACATTGCGTTGCGCAAGCACATGCATCACGCCGCGTGGTGTGCCGGCGCGCGGCTTCCAGCCGACGCGCGCGGCCGCCTCCTTCACCGGTACGCTGACCCGCGCGACCGCATTGGCGGCGACGGCGCGCACGATCGGCCGCAAATCGCGCCGTTCGCGCACGAGGCGTTTCCACTTCTGCCAGTCGCGCACCGACAGCCAGTAGCCGCGCACGGAGTTGTTCCGCTGCTTCTGCACCGCGTCGAGCGAGAGCCCGGCCGGCCACACGAAGCGCGCCAGGTTTATCGCGATCACGCCGCCGAGCGAGGGTGTCTTCACGGCCGCATGCAATGCCGCATAGGCGCCGGAACAGATGCCGGCCGCGATCACGTCAGCATGGCCAAGCGCACGCAGCCAGTCGGCGGCGGCCGCCACGTCGTCGCTCGACTGCGCCGAATACACGACACCCGACTGGTCGTCGAGCGCGGCCGGCCCGCTGTCACCGACGCCGTTTACGTCGATCCGCAGCGTCGTGACGCCGGCGCGTGCGAGCGTCCGCGCGAGACGCACGCTGAAGCGCCCTTCGCCGCTACGCGGATTCGTCGACGTATTCGCGATCACGAGCGCCGGAGCGGCGGGATTCGCCGGCCCCGTATCGGCGGGACGGCACAGTACGCCGACCAGTCGATCCGGCCCCACAGCGACGACCTGCTCGGTCATGTCGGTCATGTCGAGCGCGGCGGCCGATTCGCCGTTCCATGGTGGATCGTGCCGCCACGTCGGGTCGACGTCGGCGGCCGTGCGCGGCACGCGTTCGCCGATCCAGCGCGCGAGCGTGTCGATGGCCGCGAGCGGTAGGCGCGAACGCGTACCGTCCAGCATCGTCGTCGGCCATTCGCGGAACGGATCGGCCGCCACGCTCACGCCCCGCGCGAGCAGCGCGTCGCGCAACGCAGGTCCGTCCTGATCGGGCTGGATCAGCAGCATCGCGCCAGGCAGCCTCGGCGCATCCCGCACGACGTCGCACAGATCGACCGCCTTCAACGCAGCGACGAAATCATCCGGAAAGCGGTGCCCTAGAACGTTCATGCAAGGCTCGTCACGATGGGCGACGCGAATCGCAGGCGACGTGACGTCGAGCCACTGGCGATGCACGAACGACAACTCGCGAAGGTAAGCGCGTCCGCGCACGGCCGGCGCGAGCGCCACCAATGCGTCGACGCGCGGCGACGGATGCTGCTCGTCGCCCGCGGCGGCCAGCATCGCGAACAGCGCGCCCGCGCGGATTCCGACGAGCGTCAGCGATGCGACACCGACCTGGTCGCGCAGCAGATCGATCGCATCGTGAATGCTGCCGATGGTCGCGGCGTGCCGATCGGCGTCACGATCGTCGCCCGCGGAATCGCCGGTGCACGGATAGTTGAATCGCAACACCGTGACGCCGTCGCGGGCAAGGCGCTCGGCGATCGCCCGCATGAGCTTGTGCGTCCACGATGCCTCGTGTCCCAACGATTCGCACAGGATCACACCTTGTGTCGTCTGTCCTTCGTGCAGCCACCCCACGCAGCTGCCGAACGTAATCGGCTTCAATCGGTACTCCTCGGATCGGTATTTTTATCGGACGCGGACAAGCGTTCGGGCCGCTCCACTGGCATGAGCGATCCACGCTCGTGCGAGTCGTCGATGCACGCGTGGCAGCAGCCCCCGCCGCGCCCCTGCGCGGCCCGCCGGTTCCATGCGTTGCCCTGCTCGCCATGCACGCGGGAGGTGACGTTGCGTGACCGAGGCATCGTCAGGCGGTTTGCACCGTGAACCAAAACAGTGCGATCGATTAAAGCACTCGGTTCGCGCGCCCTTCGGTGCGGCAGCTTACAAATAGATTCATCGCCGTCGCGACACGACAACGCACGACGACGCGCGCGGTGTCGGGATTCATGCCGCGCGCCCGAACGGAATCCGCGAACGGTAGGCTCGCGAACATAGTCGTCCCGTGCGGCCCGTATCATGGCCGCCATACGATGTGGCCGTGCCCGGCGACGCCGGACCGCCTCCAACCCATGCAATCCGGGTCAGCGCCGACCGGATGCACGCGCGCACCGCGGCCTCATGCCGCCGCACTGCGACACTCACGGCGCCGACCGAGCGAATGTCAAACCTCAAGAAGAATTTCCTGCTGCTGCTGACGTTGCAGATTTCGATGTACGCCGTGCCGCTGCTGATCGCACCGCTGCTGACGCACGCCCTCGGGCCGGAGGGCTACGGGCAGCTCGCGTTCTCGCTCGCCGTCATCGCGTATCTCACCAACTGCACGAGCTACAGCTTCGACCTGACCGCCACGCCACGCATCGCGCTCGCTCGCGACAACCGCGCCGAACGCTCGCGCATCTTCTGGGCGACGCTATACGCGCAGATCGGCATCGCGGTGATCTGCTTCGTCGTGCTCATCGCGCTGACCTTTGCGGTCGAGCGCTTCGGCGAAGACCGCGACCTGCTGCTGATCGGGTTCGGGATGGTCGCCGGCGTGGCGTTCACGCCGGGCTGGTATTTCCAGGGAATGGAAAAGCTGCGCGCGCTCAGCATGATCCTGTTCGTCGGGCGCATCCTGAGCCTGCCGGCCATGTTTGCGCTCGTGCACAGCCCGGCGGACATCGACCGCGCGATGATCGTCAACGCCGCGGTGCCGACGCTGTCCGCGATCGCGCTGGCAGCCTATCTGTACTTCAACCGTGAAATCGACTTCGTGCGCGTCGGCACGGCCGACATCGCCGAATCGCTGAAAGGCGGCTGGCAGGTGTTCCTCGCGTCGACGTCCATCGCGTTCTATGCGTCGACCAACACCGTGCTGCTCGGCTTCGTATCGGGCAACGTCGCGGCAGGCTACTTCGCCGCCGGCGACAAGCTGATCCGCGCGGCGCTCAGCATGCTGCAGCCGCTGAAGGCCGCCACCTATCCGCGCATCAGCTACCTGATGCGGCACGCGCGCAACGACGCGTTCTCGTTCCTGCGCAAGCTGTTCGTCGTTCAGGTCGCGATGGTGCTCGGCATCTCGCTCGCGATTTTCTTCGGTGCGCCGCTCGCCGTGCGGATCCTGTATGGCCCGTCATACGAACCGACGGTCCAGGTGCTGCGCTGGATGGCCTTCATTCCGTTCATGGCCGGCATGACCGACCTGTTCGGCGTGCAAACGATGCTTCCGCTCGGGATGAAGTCGGCATTCACGCGCATCCTGATGTCATCGGGCATTCTGAACATCGTGCTGGTGCCCGTGCTCGCCAGGTTTTTCGCCGAGCGGGGCGCCGCCGTCGCCGTGCTGACGGCCGAGGCCGCGGTCGCCGCGGCACTCGCGACCGTCGTCTATCGCGCCGGGATTCCGATGCCCGGCAGTCCGGTCGCTCGACGCGGCTAGCCCATCGTCGCTGCTGCGCGGCTTTCCCCACGAGGCGGCCGGCATCCCGATGCTGTCCGTTCGATGCGCGCGCAACGAACCGTGCCGTACGGGCATACACGTCCCAACGTTCCGCCCCCTCCGAACGCCCGCGCACAGGTACTTCTTACTCCGCCGCGCATACCCGATCGGGAACGATGACCGCCTTTTCACCCCACCGCCCACCCCTACGAAATAAAGATCACACGGATCGGTAGAAACACCGATGCTGTAGTCAAACTACATTCGTACGATTAGTCGCTGCAGAGAATCGCTACATCCGATTCGTCAGTGCCGGACGGTCCGCGTCGCCGTCCGCGTTGGTCGATCGAGCCCAACCGGCCGTAACGATTCCCCGCCTGGCCGGCATGCCGACGCGCAACCACCCTGCATCGCCAGTCGAATGCGTCCGGTGCGAATCCATCGGGCGTACGCAGCTCCAGACATCATTCGAACAACCGGCAATACGATCATGGAGAGCAACATGCGGGACACACTCTGGCCGGCCGTCGTGCTGGCAGCGACCCTCTGCACCACGGCCTACGCCGGCGACGCCGATTTCAATGCGCAGGGCGACGCGACCGACACGTTCGCGTCGGCCGCCGCGCAACGGCGCGCCGACTTGCTCGTGCGCAAGATGACGCTCGACGAAAAACTTCAATTCATTCATTCGCAATACGAAATGTCGAAGGTGCCGGGCGGCGGCGCCGGCTACATCCAGGGCGTGCCGCGGCTCGGCATTCCAGATCTCAACATGGTCGATTCGGCGACCGGCTCCGGCAGCACGTCGCAGGCCAGCACGACGTTTCCGGCCACGATCGCGGTCGCCGCGAGCTGGGATCGGCGGCTGTCGTACGACTTCGGCAAGCAGGTCGCGATCCAGTTGCGCGCGCAAGGATTCGGCATGGGCCTCGCCGGCGGCACCAACCTCGCGCGCGAGCCGCGCGGCGGCCGCCTGTTCGAGTATCTCGGCGAGGATCCGCTGCTCGCCGGCGACCTGCTCGCCGAACGCACGCTCGCGACGCAGCGGCAAAAAGTCATCGCCACGATCAAGCACTACGCGGGCAACGAGCAAGAGCACGGCCGGATGGGCGGCAATACGCAGATCGACGAACGCACGTTGCGCGAGCTGTACCTGCTGCCGTTCGAGATCGCCGCGAAGCGCGGCCGGCCCGGCAGCGTGATGTGCAGCTACAACCGCCTGAACGGCGCCTATGCGTGCGAGAACCCTCACCTGCTGAACGACGTGCTGAAGAACGAGTGGGGCTTCCAGGGCCAGGTGCAGTCCGACTGGGGCGCCACGCACAGCACCGCCGCCGCGATCAACGCCGGCCTCGACGAGGAAGAAGACGTCGGGCCGAGCGTGTACCTGACGCCGGCGGCCGTCAAGCAGGCGATCGCGAACGGCTCGGTGTCGACCGCCCGCCTCGACGACATGGTGCGCCGCAAGCTCGCCGTGATGATCCGCGTCGGCGTGATGGACGATCCGGCCCAGGGCGGCGGCACGATCGATTTCGCGGCCGCCAACCGATTCGCGCAGGCGGCCGCCGAGCAGTCGATCGTTCTGCTGAAGAACGATGGAAACCAGTTGCCGCTCGTCGCGTCGGCGCTGTCGCGTATCGCCGTGATCGGCGGCCATGCGGATGCGGCCGTGCTGTCCGGCGGCGGCTCGGGCAACACGCGCGACCCGGTATCGGGTTCGTTCGCCGGCTGCGGCGGCCTGACGTTCGGGTCGTCGACCGGGTGCAGCTGGTGGCGCAATCCGTGGCTCAAGGTCGACGTGCCGATCGTCGCGGCGATCCGCGCGCTGGCGCCGGCCGCGCAGGTCACGTATGCGGGCAACAGCGATCAGCAGTCGCCGTTCCGCGCGTACACGCAGCAGGAAATCGATCAGGCCGCGGCGCTCGCGGGCCGCTCGGATGTCGCGGTCGTCGTGGTCGCGCAGCCGGCCGGCGAGGATTTCGGCGATCTGCAGAGCCTGAGCCTCGCGAACCCGTCGAACCAGGATGCGCTCGTCGAAGCCGTCGCGCGCGCGAATCCGCATACGATCGTCGTCGTCCAGAGCGGCAACCCGGTGCTGATGCCGTGGAAGGACAACGTGTCGGCCATCGTCGAGGCGTGGTATCCGGGCGAAGCCGGCGGCAAGGCGATCGCGAACGTGCTGTTCGGCGCGGTCAATCCGTCGGGCAAGCTGCCCGTGACTTTCCCGGCGCGCGATCAGGACTCGCCGACGTGGGGACAAAACGGCACGTTCGACACCGACCCGGTGTACGCGGAAAAGCTGGACATGGGCTACCGCTGGTATGACGCGCGCAACATCAAGCCGATGTTCGAGTTCGGCTACGGCCTGTCGTATACGCACTTCGCGTATTCGGGTCTGTCGGTATCGAAGCAATGGGACGGCTCGCTGAGCGTCGCGTTCACCGTGCGCAACGACGGGCGCGTGGCCGGCGCGGAAATACCGCAGGTCTATCTCGGCGTGCCGTACAAGGACGAGCCGCCGAAGCGGCTGGTCGGCTGGGAAAAAATCCGGCTGAATCCGGGCGAGGCGCGGCGTGTGCGCGTGACCGTTTCGCCGCGGATGCAGAGCGTCTGGGATACGTCGCGCAACGGATGGAAGGTCGTGCCGGGCGGAACCGTGTATGTCGGCGCGTCGTCGCGCGACATCCGCTTGCAGGGCCATTGAGCAAGCCGCGATGAAGCGACCGGGGCGCCGTGCATCGCATGCGCGGCGCCCCTCGTGAACCACCACTGCGCTGAAGCGCGTTATCTGAACAGCAGCGCGAGCATCGTCGCAAGCGCCGCAATCGCGGCGATGCCCGCCACCACACCCGCCAGATGCGCGGCAATCACCACGCCGGCCGGCAGTCGCGACACGATGCCGGCCATCACACGCTGCCCGCTTCCAGTGTGTCGAGCAGCGGCCTCGCCAGATGCAGAACCTGGTACACCGTGCCCGCGCCGCCGTCGTCCGGTTCATGTTCCGTCACGAGCGCACGCGTCAGCCGCCAGCGCAGCGGATCGAGACTGACGGCCGCCGCGACCACGCCCTGCCGAGCCGCCGCGTCGCGATTGCGCGCGATCTCCCGCGCCAGTGCCGCATCGAGATCGGCGTCCGCCGGAATCTCGATCGTTTCCAGACGCGCGAAACGTCCCGTCGACGCACGGCCCTTGCGCGCATCGAGCGCGACCTGGGTGTCGATCGGCGCACGGCCGAAGCTGTCCGTCACGAACCGCGCGAACGCCTGTTCGTTGCGCCACAGGTAAAACGACGCGTAACCGTTTTCCGTCACGCCATGGCGGCCCGCCTCGCGCAGCAGGAATCCCTTGAACAGCAGATCCGGCGTGTCGTCCCACAGGCGGCCGCGCTCGCGCACGCCCTGGCGGATGACGTCGAGGTCGTAGTCCGCCGGCAGGCGGTGCACGTAGTACGCGGTCAGCATGATCGACTCCTGGCAAGGAAACGGACGGCATTCCGGACAACATGAAAGCAGCGTAGAAGACCTTGAACCATTTGAAAATACGATGGCAGAATATTTCAATGATTCGATTTTGAAATGAACGAGGGTGCGATGAAAACGCTCGACATCGAAGCCGTCCAGGCATTCGTGCTGACCGCCGATCTCAAGAGCTTCACGCGAGCAGCGGAAGCACTGGACACCACGCAGTCCGCGGTGAGCCTGAAGATCAAGCGGCTGGAAGACGGGCTCGGCCGCCGCCTGCTGGAACGCACGCCACGGCAGGTTCGCCTGTCGGCCGACGGCACCGCATTCCTGGAGCCGGCGCGCGAACTGGTGGCCGCCCACCACGGCGCAATCAGCGCGTTCGGCACGAGCCAGCGACGGCTGGTGATCGGCGTCAGCCACCATGTCGTCGGCGCCGATCTCCCGATGCTGCTGCGACGGATGAGCGAAGCGGAGCCGGCGCTCGTGCTGGAGATCCGCGTCGCCGCCTCGCGCGACGTGCTCGACGCATTCGATCGCGGCCAGCTCGATGCGGCCGTGGCGCTGCAGCACGACAGCCGGCGGCTCGACGGCGAAACCATCCTGTCGGAGTCGTTCGGCTGGATGGCGGCGGCCGATTTCGAATACCATCCGCCGCAACCGCTGCGGCTCGCCACGCAGGCCGAGCCGTGCAGCGTGCGCCGCATGGCGGTCGGCGCGCTGGACGAAGCCGGCGTCGCGTGGACGGAGGTGTTTGTCGGCGGCGGCGTGGCGACGATCGGTGCGGCGGTGTCCGCGGGCCTGGCCGTCGCGGCGCTCGGGCATCGCGTGGCACCCGCCGGCACCGTCGACGTGGGAACGCGCTACGGACTGCCGCCGCTGCCGACGCGCGACGTGGTGCTCTATTCGAGCCTGACCGATGCGCGCGCCCGGCAGGCGCTGCGCACGCTGGGGGCGGCGCTACGGTCGTCGGTCGGTGTGCGGTGAGGCCGCGCGCGGCATCGAAATCCTGTTCTCGACGAGTACGCGCCCTGCTCCGCGCTGTCGCGACCGAAGACCGCCGCAGGGATGATTCATTCCAACGATCGAGGATCCCCGATCGTGGGCGCTGGCTCGTTATCGAGCACTCGCCGTTCAATTTGATTTGCCGGAATCACGGCCCCTTCCGACACGGCTGCTACGCCGACGCCCCCGCCGAACCTTCCGGGGACAGGAAGCAAGAGGCATCGAAGGCGTGTCTGTTCCCCGAGCGCGTCGACACCGCGGCCGTTTCAACGTCGACGCAACTGAATCCATCCGCCACCGACGGCGGCCGCTGCATCGACGGGCCGGCCCGAATCACGCGTGCTCAGCTCGCGGCGAGATATCGCTGCGGCGATTCGCCCGTGATCCGTCGGAACATGACAATGAACGCGCTCGCGCTGCGATACCCGAGATCTTTCGCCACCCGCGCCACCGACTGGCCGAGCGCGAGGCGTGTGATCGCTTCCGCGACGCGCATCTGCTGCCGCCAGGCCACGAACGTCAGCCCCGTCTCGGCATGCAGCCGGCGCGCGAGCGTACGGCCGCTCGCGCCGAATTGTTGGCCCCAGAAGTCCAGTGTGAGATCGCTCGCGGGGTCGTTCATCATGTGCTCGCACAGCTTGAGCAGGCGCTCGTCGCGCGGCAAAGGCACACCGGGCTCGGCGAGGCTCGGCGTTTCCGCAAGCACTTTCATCAGCAACGACGCGGCGAGCCCGGCACGGCTCGTGGCCGTATATGTATCCGCGCCGTCGACGACCGTGAGCGCGAGCTCCCGCAGCAACACCGACACGGCGATGACCGCCGGTTCTTCCCAGGGCCACGGAAATACTTCGGGCTCCACATAGACGCTGCATAGCGCGGTTTCGCCCACCGCGTGCAGCTCGTGATCGACGTCCGACGGCAACCACACCGCCCGCGACGGCGGAAGTGTCCATGTGCGGGCCGGCGTGAGCACGCGGACGACGCCCCTGGCGGCAAAGACGAGCTGGCCATGGCGATGCTGATGCCAGGCAACGCGTTCGCCTTGACGGTAATTCACGAGGGTGGCGGCCACTTGGCGCGGTAGCGGCACCCGCGCCAGCGGATAGCGCTTGAGCAGAAAGGCCTTCATCGGGGTCGGTCGAAAGGAAGTGAGCCATGATATTTCAGATTTACCAAATTTTGTCAAAAAATCGATATTGCCTGTCTACCTTTCGACTGCGTGAGGCATTAATCTCCTTATCCATCAATGGCTACGGCCGAATCCTGCTCTCTGCTTTTAATACGTCTCATTCTCATATATGAGACACCACACGTGCCACCAGCACGTCCGCACGACCTTCGACGACTCATGCCTCTGATTGCCTCATTGATCCGCTATTCACGCTGGCTGCTGCCCGTCGCGCTGCTCACGAGTCTCGCGAGCGGCTTCGCGAACGCGGCGCTCGTGGCACTCATCAATCAGGCGTTGCAAGCGTCGGGCACACAGCTGATGGAGCTGGGCAAGCGCTTCGCCCTGCTCGCCGCACTCGTGCTCGTGACACGCATCGGCTCGCAGGCGCTATTCATGTATCTCGGTCAACGCGTCAAGGCGCAACTGCGCATGCAGACGATCGGACGCATTACCGCCGCGTCGTTCCGCGATCTGGAGCGGTGCGGCTCGGCCCGTGCGATGGGCGCGCTGACCCAGGATCTCGACAGCGTCGTCGTGTTCTTCGTGAGCCTGCCCTCCATTGCGATGCAGGGCGCCGTGATCGTCGGCTGTCTCGCATACCTCGGCACGCTGTCGCTGCCGATCCTCGCGGTCGCGCTGGGCGTGCTCGGCGCCGGCACGCTCGGCACACAGCGGGTGAGCGCCCGGGCGCTACGTCATCTGCGCGCATCGCGCCACCGCGAGGACAAGCTGCTGAGCCAGTTTCGTGCGTTGTTCGACGGCGCCAAGGAACTCAAGCTGCATCGCGCGCGCGCGAACGCGTTCGTCGGCAGCGAGCTCGCCCCGCACGTGGAAGCGGTGCGCGTGCAGCGCACGCGCGGCTACGTGCTGCACGCGCTCGCGGCAAGCTGGGGCAATTTGCTGCTGTTCGGCTTCGTCGGCCTGACGACTTTCGTGCTCGCGCATCTGTTCGGCGCCGACGCGCACGTCATGTCGGGCTACGCGCTCGTGTTCCTCTATCTGATCATGCCGGTCGAAGGGCTCCTCGCGGCACTGCCGTCGCTCAGCTCGGCACGCATTGCGTTCGAGCGCATCGGCGAGCTCGAAGCGGCGCTGCCGGCCGAACCGGGCAATCACGCCGATTCCGCCACCGCACCGGCCCCAGCCGAAGGATTCTCGCGCATCGTGTTCGAAGGCGTCGAACATCGCTATGTGCGCGAAAGCGACGACGGCCTGTTCACGCTCGGACCCATCGACCTGACGTTCGACGCGGGAGAGCTCGTGTATCTCGTCGGCGGCAACGGCAGCGGCAAGACCACGCTCGCGAAGCTGCTCGTCGGCCTTTACGCGCCCGAGCGCGGCCGCCTGCTCGTCGACGGCGTCGCCGTGGACGACGCGACGCGTGCCAAGTATCGACAGCGTTTTTCGGTGGTCTTCAGCGATTTTCATCTGTTCGATTCGCTGCTCGGCCTGACCGGCGAACGCGAAGGAATGGCGCGTGCGTTGCTCGTCGCGCTGCAACTCGACCACAAGGTGCGCATCGAGCGCGGCACGTTCTCCACGCTCGCCCTTTCTCAAGGTCAGCGCAAGCGCCTCGCGCTGCTGGTCGCCTTTCTGGAGGACCGACCGTTCTACGTCTTCGACGAATGGGCCGCCGACCAGGACCCGGCCTTCAAGGACGTGTTCTATCGGACGCTTTTGCCCGCGCTGAAGGCGAACGGCAAGACCGTGCTGGTCATCACGCACGACGATCGCTACTTCGATCTCGCCGACCGCCTCGTCAAGCTCGAGAACGGGCGAATCGCCGCGATGACCGCGAACACGGCCGGCCCGGACAATGCGCGGCGTACGGGCGGCAGCGACATGGCGAGCGCGGCATGAGCCACATCGTGCGCGACGAAGCAGCCGGCGCCACCTGCGGCAACACCGGCAATGCCGCGACGTTCTCGCTCGAACGCGTGTCGTACGTCGCCGGCGGCCGTCCGCTGCTGCAAGCGATCGATCTCGCGATCGAACCCGCATGCGTGACCGGGGTGCTCGGGCACAACGGTTCGGGCAAATCCACGCTCGTCAAATTGCTCGCTCGCCAGCTCGCCCCCACTGCCGGCACGATTCGCTACGCGGGCAAGCCGCTCGCCGGCTGGGGCGCACGCCAGTTCGCGCGTCAGGTCGCGTATCTACCGCAGCAGACGCCGCCCACCGACGGCATGACCGTGCACGAACTGGTGGCTCTCGGGCGTTATCCGTGGCATGGCGCGCTCGGACGCTTCGGGGAAGAAGACGCCGCGCACGTCGAGCACGCGATGCGTGCAGCGGATGTGCTCCGTCATGCCGATCGTCCCGTCGACGTACTGTCGGGCGGCGAGCGTCAGCGTGCATGGCTGGCGATGCTGGTCGCACAGGACTGCCGCTGCATGCTGCTCGACGAACCGACGTCGGCGCTCGACCTCAACCATCAGCTCTCCGTGCTCGAACTCGTGCGCACGCTCTGCGCGACGCGGGCGATGAGCGCCGTGGTCGTTCTGCACGACGTGAACATGGCCGCGCGGTTCTGCGACCGTATCGTCGCGCTGCGCGAAGGCCGCCTGCTGATGCGCGAGCACGCCGCCGACATCATGGACCCGGCGCACCTCGAATCGATCTACGGCGTACCGATGCGCGTGAGCGCCGATCCGATCAGCGGACGGCGTCTGGGGTTTCCGGCATGAAGCTGCTCGTTGCCAATCCGCGCCGCCGGCAACTGCTCGTCGCGCTCACCGCGCTCGCCGGCCTGGGCCCCCAGCTCTCCGCGCAATGCGTCGCTGCGGCGGCCACACGGGTCCCGCACCGCATCGTCGTGCTCAACTGGGAACTCACGGAAACGCTGCTCGCGCTCGGGCGCGCGCCCGTCGGCATTCCGTTGCCCGACTGGTACGCGAGCGGCATCGTGACGCCGCCGTTGCCGCCCGGCGTCGCCGACGTCGGCCTGCTCTATCAGCCGAATTTCGAAGTGCTGCTGGCGCTCGCGCCGGATCTCATCATCGTCACGCCAGCGCATGCGGCGTTGATGACGCCGCTACGACGCATCGCGCCGACGCTCACGCTGGGCACATACATGAACGCTGCACGGCCTCTCGAGGTGCTCTGCGACGAAACATCCGCGATGGCGCGCGCGATCGACGCGCCGCAACGCGCCACCGGGCTGATCGCCGCCGCGCAACGGGAGTTCGCGTCGGTGGCCGCCCGGATCGCGAACACCGGAGCTCGCCCGGCGCGAGCCGTGATCGTCGCCGAAGCACTCGACGAGCGACATCTTCGCGTCTATGGCACGGGTAGCCTGTTCGACGACGTGCTCGCGCGCATCGGTGTCGACAATGCTGCCCATCCTCGCGACGCGACGAGCCGTGCGGCCTCCACGCCGTGGCGCACCTCCGTGACCGGTTCAGCCACCGTCGCGCTGGAACGCCTGTTCGACGTCCCGCACGCGGACATTCTGCTGATCGGTCCGCTGCGCGCCGCCGTGCGTGCCGCGCTGAACCAAAACCCGTTGTGGCGCGCGCTGCCAGCCGTGCGCGAGAAACGCGTCGCGGTGCTGCCGGTGATCGCGGCCTTCGGCGGACTCGTGTCGATGCGCCGCTTCGCCGCGGCCGTCTCGATCGCCCTCGCCACACCGGAGCACGACGGAGGCGGCCTTGCGTAACCTCGTGCTGGCCGGACGCGCCGCGCGGACGAGCGATCGGCGCCTGGCGCTGGTCGGCGCCATGGTCGTACTGGCCGCGTGCCTGACCGCCACGGACGTGCATCGCGCACTGGCGGGCACGCCCTTGTGGCGCGCGCTCGCGGCCACCGCCGATACGCAGGACGTGGGAGCCTTGCTCGTCCACTACAGCCTGCTGCCGCGCGTCGCGATGACGCTGCTGTGCGGCGCCGCACTCGGCCTGGCGGGTGCGCTGATGCAACAGGTGCTGCGCAATCCGCTCGCGGAACCCATGACGCTCGGGGTGTTCCCCGGCGCGTATCTCACGCTGTCCGTCGCGACGATCTGGATGCCCGGCTGGTTGGCCGTCGGTCGAAGCACACTGGCGCTTGCGGGCGGCGCGGCCGCGATGCTCGTGGTGTTCGGGCTGGCATGGGTGCAACGTATGTCGCCGCTCGGCGTGATCCTCGGCGGCATGGTGGTGAACATGTACTGCGGCGCGATCAGTCTCGCGATCTCGGTGGTGCATTTCGACAGGCTTGCGGGCTTGCAGATCTGGGGCGGCGGCGCGCTCGACCAGAACGGCTGGCAGCCGACGCTGCATCTGGGCATTCAGCTCGCCGCCTGCGCGGGCGGCACCGCGCTGCTCTGTCGCCCGCTGAGTCTGTTCGATGCAGGCGACACGACAGCGCGCCATCTCGGTGTCGCGGTCGGATGGGTGCGCGGCGCCGCGCTGTTCGTCGCGGTCGCGCTCACGGCGTTCGTGGTCGCCGAAGTCGGTGTCATCGGCTTCATCGGCCTGGCCGCGCCGTTGCTGGGCCGCCTGGCCGGCGCGCGGCAGTGGCGCGCGCGACTCGTGTGGTCGCCGCTCATCGGTGCGGCGCTGCTGTGGCTCACCGATGAAATCGTGCGCGCGGTCGCGCGGGCCGACATGTTTTCCGCGCACGTGATCGCGACCGGAAGCGCGACCGCGATCGTGGGCGTGCCGTTGCTCGTCGGGTTGCTGCCCCGTTTGCGCACGCGGCCCGATGCGCATGCCGCAGCAGGCCCCCGGCATGATCGTCGCGCGCCTCGTGCGACGGCGCTGGCGTGGATCATGCTGCTACCGCTTGCATGCCTGCTGTCGCTGGCGGTCTCTCGTGGCCCCACCGGCACGAGCGTCGCAACGCTCACGCAAATCGAAAGCCTGCTGTTCTGGCGCGTACCCCACCTCGTCGCGGCGCTGGCGGCGGGCGCTCTGCTCGCAGTCGCGGGAACCCTGCTGCAACGCATGAGCGCGAATCCGATGGCGAGTCCGGACGTGCTCGGCGTCGGTTCCGGCGGCATGTTCGGCATGGTCGCCGTGCTGTTCATGAGTCACCGCCTCGTCCCCGCCGCGCTGGTGGCAGGCTGCGTGGCCGGCACGTTGGCGACGTTGGTGCTGCTCGTCTGGTTCGGACGGCGCGCGCGATTCGCGCCCGAGCGCCTGCTGCTCGTCGGGCTGTCGATCAGTGCGCTGTTCAACGCGGTAGTCGGCGCGCTGATGTCAAGCGGCGATCCGCGCGCGGGCGTGCTCGTCGATCTGCTGATCGGATCCACCTACTACGTCGCGCCCGACATCGCATGGAGCGTCGCGGCACTGGCGCTCCTCACGCTCGCCGTCGCACCGCTGACCGGACGCTGGCTCGCCGCGCTTGCGCTCGGCACGGACGTCGCGGCGAGCGTCGGCGTGCCCGTGGGTCGCGCGCGCTTCGCCTTGCTGCTGCTGGCGGCGCTGTCGACGGCGGCGGCTACCGTGATCGTCGGGCCGTTGTCGTTCGTCGGGCTGATCGCGCCGCATATCGCACGGTTTTCCGGTGCACGCCGCCCCGTGCCGCAGCTCTATCTGGCCGCAACGCTCGGCGCGCTGCTGATGGTGGCGGCGGACTGGCTCGGGCGGCAGATCGCCTTTCCGCAGGAAATCGCGACCGGCCTCGTCGCCACGCTGCTCGGCGGACCATGGCTCATCGCGCTCGTGATGCTGCGCGGGTTGCGGCGGTAATTGCGTCACGGGTCGCCAGATCGACCACGATGTCGGTCCGGCAGCTGTTCGGTAGTGCATTGATTCAAAGATAGACGAGCCCTTCAGATGCCCGTCGATAACGATCGTCCCCCCCATTTTTCAACCCGCCGCTGGCGGGAGGAAGCAGTTCGACGTTTTTCAACCTCGGGATGATCAACCATGACAACGAGAATAGACCACCCGCGCGCGCGGCCCACGACGACGGGACGCTGCAGCCGCGCCCCGCTCGCCTTTTCGGCGCTGTGCCTCGCCTCCTCGTGGGCGAACGCGCAAGGCACGCCCGCGCCGGTCGGCGACGTGCTGCCCGTCTTGACGGTGGTGGGCGCAAGGGACGCCGATGCGACCACCGAAGGCAGCGGCAACTACGCTGCAAAGTGGGCCACCATCGGCGGAAAAGTCGCGCAATCGATCAAGGAGACGCCGAACTCGGTCTCCGTGCTCACGCGCGAGCGGATGGACGACCAGAACGTCACGACCATCCAGCAGGCGTTGCGCACCGTGACCGGCGTCAGTTCGATCGACTACGGCGACGGCACGGCGTACTTCCGCGCGCGCGGCTCGCAGCTCGGCATTGAATTCGACGGGGTTCCGACGCTCAGCGGCCTGCAGTACCAGTTGCAATTCGATCTGGCGATGTACGACCGCGTCGAAATCCTGCGCGGCCCGGCAGGCTCGATCGATGGCATGGGCGAGCCGGGCGGCGTCGTCAATCTCGTGCGCAAGCGCCCTCAGGATCAGTTCCACCTCGGCACGGAAACGCAGGTCGATTCGTTCGGCAGCGTGCGCCAGATGATCGACGTCACCGGGCCGCTGAACAAGGACGGCACGCTGCGCGGACGCGCCGTTCTCGTGGGCGGCACCGGCATGCAATCCATCGAACGCACGCGCAGCAAGGAGGTGATGGCCTATGGTGCGCTCGATTGGGATCTCACGCCGCGCACGACGCTGTCGCTCTCGGGCGGCTATCAGGTCTCGCCGATCTCCGGCATCGATTACGGTGCGGGCGCCGTGCTGAACAGTACGCGTACCGCGCTCACCGGGCGCGTGCCGAGCGAATATACGCGGAACTTCAGTCCGAGCTGGAACTATGCGTACACCTCGTTGCAAGAGGTCAACGCCAACCTCGTGCATCGGTTCGAAAGCGCGTGGCAATCCTCGACCACGCTGTTCTACCGCCACGAACTCTCCAAGGCCTACTACGCGTACTCCGGCCCCGGCGCGACCGCAAACGGCCTCGCGCGCTTCGGAGACCAGCGGCAGCGCACGAGCTATGACTGGTTCGGCACGGACACCAACGTCTCGGGCCCGATCCGCCTCTGGGGGCAAACGCATACGCTGACCATCGGCGCGAACTACGCCGTGATGACGTCGGGCGCGCAATCGGGTTTCCGCGCGTTGAGCGGCCCGTACGGTGGCGCCTACAGTCTCTACGATCCCGATGCGGTGCCGGCCGTGGACGTACCGTACACGTTCGGCACCCGTCACCGCACCGTGCAATACGGCGTCTATGCGCAGGCGCGTATCAAGCTCGCCACGCCGCTGACGCTCGTGCTCGGCGGCCGCGAGGCGTTCCTGCAAGACCGCACGCAGTCGACGTTGCCGAGCGTCGCGGACTGGACGACCAACGCACAGGTCGATCATCGCTTCCTGCCGTCCGCCGGCTTGCTGTGGGACATCGTGCCGTCGCTGACGGCCTATGCCAACTATGCGCGTTTCCTCGATGCGCAAACGCAAGGCACGTACTCGGGGCCGGGCCTGCCGCCCCGCTCGGGAGAGCAGTACGAAGTGGGCATAAAGAGCAGCCTGCTCGATGGCCGCCTGAATGCGAACGCCGCGCTGTTCCGCATCAACGACGCCAACCGCGCCGTGGCCGACCCTGCCCATCAGTTCTATTACGTATCCGCAGGCAAGGCGCGCAATCAGGGTATCGAGCTCGAACTCACCGGCCAGCCGACGCCGGACTGGAATCTCTATGCGGGCTACACGTATCTGAACGCACACTACGAGAACGACTCGCCCGATCTCACCGACGGCACGGATCCGAAGCATCTGTTCAAGCTGTGGACCCGGTATACGCTGTCGCAAGGCCCGTTGCGCGGATTCTCGTTCGGGGGCGGCATGCTCGCGCAAACGCGTATTTCGCGCGGCGTCGAACAGGGTGCCTATGCGGTTTTCGACGCACAAGCGGGATATCGTTTCAACAAGCACGTGACGGCGTCGTTGCAATTGAATAACGTGTTCAATCGCAGGTACTACATTCGCCCGCCCAGCACCTATTACAGCGTATTCGGCGACGCACGCAACGTGATGTTGACGGTGCGGTCGGATTTCTAGGTGCCCGCCGCGCGACGAATACGCCGCGCGACGGTCGGCCCCATCGTCCGGCGGCCCTCGCCCGGGGCATAGCATGGCGGAACCGGGCTCACGGCGATTCGTGAAGCCGTCGCGAGCAGCGATGCGGTCCGAACAACCGTGCCGCGCGTCTCGGCGGCAGGAGCGCCCGGCCACGCAATGTCGACGGGGGCGATGCGTCAATTTCCGGTAACTCGCCGTCCGGCACGTTCGTCAACGCGGATGCCTCCTGCGCCGTTCGTCGAAAGACGACGGCGAATTCCGATGGATCGCGCCGGGTCCGCCGGATGAACCGCACCGAGTTTTGTGGAGGCTCCCACTCTTGAGAGAATGGAGCCATGAACAAGAAGGCAAGCAAGTTTTCCCCGGAAGTCCGAAAGCGCGCAGTGCGCCTGGTACGCGAGCAGCGTAGCGAGCACCCGTCGATGTGGCGGCAGTCGAATCGATTGCGCCGATGATCGGCTGCACGCCGCAGACGCTATTGGATTGGGTCAAGCGCGACGGGGTCGAGCCGATCTGCAAGGTCTTGCGGATTGCCCCGTCGGGCTACCGACGCCATGCAGCACGACTTCGCGATCCGTCGAAACGCTGCGCCCGCGCGAAACGCGATGAGCTTTTGCAACCGGAGATTAAGCGTGTGTGGCAGGCCAACATGCGGGTCTACGGCGTGCCGAGGGTCTGGAATGCCGCTGACGTGTCAGCATTAACTTAAACAAACCAGCCTCCACGATTCCCCGTGCGGTTCAGTTGCCTGCGACAAACTAATGGCCAGTGTTGTTCATTATCCAAATCACGTTGATCTCCTTGAGTTTCGTCATCTACCGCGCTACATTGCCGCTCGCAGAATCCACGCGGGTACCTGCGCACCCTGTAACGCGTACGTAAGGGACCACGATGGGTCAACACGAGGAAGACAACCACGAAATTCCCCGTAGTCTGGCAGATCGCGACGCGCTCACGCTGGTCGCAGGGGCCAGCGCGTTGCTGGTCGCAGCGCTTGGAGCGCTGGGCACCGTAGATCTCCTGCCAGCGGACCTGCGGTGGTGCACGTCGCTCGCCAGCACATGGTGCAACGTGCTCGTCGTGGCGATCGGCGTACGGTTAGGCGACTGCGAACGCCGCCATCCGCCCAAGAGAGCAATCGCCACGCTACTGGCGGGCTGGTTGCGCGATGCTGTTCGCCGCAAGGCGGCCTCAGAGTCGGAGCCTGCACCTGAGGCGCATGGCGACAATTCGTGGCAGAAAATCATCGCCGCGATCGACTGGCGGCCATGGGTAGTCACGACGGCTTCCATGATCTCCATCGCACTTGCGGCTCTCGCATGGCAGCCGCAGTCACCCATCGTCCTGGTTCGTGCAATAGCTGCGCCCGAACTCACGCTCGCAGCTGGCGCCGCATGCCTGGTGCTCGCATTTCTTACACTCGTCACCGAACGCCATCACGCAGCGGCCGCGAGCCGCTCGGCCGTGTCCGCATCGCTCACGCGGATGCTGCGCGTGGCGCTCGCCACCGCGCTCGCGGGCGTGCTGGCCGCGGCGTGGTTCGCGGTCCGGCATCGCACGGCCGACTGGCTCGTGCAGGCGACCGCGCTGCTCAATGCCGCCGTGGCGGCCGAGCTCGCCGTTCGCGGCGTGCTGTCGTGGTTTGCGGTGCCGCGCGGCGCCGTCGTGCCGACCAGCGCGATTGCCGGGCTGCTGAGCCGGCGCCCGGCGCCGTTCGCGTCGCTCGGCGCCGAGCTGCGGCATCGCTACGGCATCGACCTGAGGCAAAGCTGGGGCTGGCGCAGCTTCGTGCGGCTGCTGCCCGTTGCGCTCGGCGCGACCGTCGCCGCGGCGTGGCTGCTCACGGCCGTCGTCGTGCTGAACCCCGAACAGCGCGCCGTCTATGAACGTTTCGGCGCGCCGGTCGCCGTCTGGCAGCCGGGCCTGCACGTCGGGCTGCCCTGGCCGTTTGGGCGTGCGCGCATCGTCGACAACGGCGCCGTGCACCAGGTCGCGATCGCGGGCAGCGCGAACGGAGGCGGCGCCGACCCGCGTGCCGTGCCCGCCGACGGTCCGACGCCCGACGGCCTCAATCGCCTATGGGATGCGCCGCATCCCAGGGAAACCACCCAGGTGATCGCCGGCGCGAACGGCGACCGCCAGAACTTCCAGATTGTCAACGCCGACGTGCGGGTCGACTACCGTCTCGGTCCGACCGACGCCGACGTCCGCGCGGCGCTCTATCGCACGATCGATCCGGAAAGCACGGTACGCGTGAGCGCCAATCGCGAGCTGGTGCACTACCTCGCGTCGCATACGCTCGAATCGCTGCTCGAAACCAATCAGGCTGCGATGGCCGAGCAGTTGAAGCGCGCGATCCAGCAGCAGCTCGACTGGCTGCAGAGCGGCGTCGACGTGATCGCGGTCGTGATCGAGAGCGTGCATCCGCCGACCGGCGCGGCGGCCGCCTTTCACGACGTGCAGGCCGCGCAGATCCGCGCGCAGGGCAGCGTCGCGCAGGCGCGCGGCTTCGCGGCCGGTCTGCTCGGCAACGCACGGCAGCAGGCGCTCGCCAGGGTTGCGCAGGCCGAAGCGCAGGCGGGCGACACGCTGTCGTCGGCGCGCGTGCAGCAGGTCGATTTCGACGCCGATCTGGTCGCGTACCGGCTCGGCGGCCCCGCGTTCCCGTTCGAGTATTACCTCGACCGGCTGCAACGCGGGCTGCGCAACGCACGCATGACGATCATCGACGACCGGCTGGCCGACGGCACGCGGTCAACCGTCGATCTGCGCAACACTCCCGCCGGCGATCTGGCCGGCATCCATTGACATGACGCGGCGCGTTCCGCGCGGGCGGCGCAATCCGGCGGCAATGGGCGCCGCCGCGCCGAGCGCAGGCGACGCCGCATGCGGGGCGACATCGTGAGTCTGTTTCATTCACACACGCATGACCATGCGCACCACGGCCATGGCCACGACCACCACGCGCATCACGGCGCACCGCAGCCGCCCGGCGCATTGCGCGTGCGCGCCGCCGTCGCGCTGCTGTGCGTGCTCGTTGCGCTCGCGGTCGCGAGCTTCGTGCAGGTGCGGGCCGGCGAGGCGTCGGTGATCACTCGTTTCGGGCGCCCCGTGCGCGTGCTGCTCGAACCGGGGCTCGCGTGGCGCCTGCCCGCGCCGATCGATGCGGTGACGCCGGTCGACCTGCGCCTGCACACGACGTCGAGCGGCCTGCAGGACGTCGGCACGCGCGACGGGCTGCGCATCATCGTCGAAGCCTACGTCGCGTGGCGTGTGCCGGCCGATGCGCGCGACATCGGGCGTTTCATGCGCGCGGTCGGCAACGAGCCGGACGAAGCGGCGCGGCAGATCCGCTCGCTCGTCGGTTCCGCGCTGCAGACGACGTCCGCCGGCTACGATCTCGCGTCGCTCGTGAACACCGATCCGGCCCAGGTGAAGATCGGCGAATTCGAGGACGCGCTGCGCCGGCAGATCGACGCGCAGCTCTATGCGGCCTATGGCGTGCGCGTGGCCCAGGTCGGGCTCGAACGGCTCACGCTGCCGGCCGTCACGCTCGCCGCGACCGTCGACCGGATGAGCGCGGAACGCGAAACCGTGGCCGCGCAGCGTACCGCGGACGGCAATCGCGAAGCCGCGCAGATCCGCTCGGACGCCGAGCGCGACGCGCGCATCGCGCTGGCCGACGCGAACGTCAAGGCGGCCGGCATCGAGGCGCAATCGCGCAAGGATGCAGCCGACATCTACGGCAAGAGCTATGCGGGCAATCCGCATCTGTACACGATGCTGCGCTCGCTCGACACGCTGAACACGGTGGTCGGTACCAATACGAACCTGATCCTGCGCACCGATGCCGCGCCGTTCCGCGTGCTCGTGCAGGGCCCGACCGACCCGGCGGCGCAGGCCGCACCGGCGCCGAAGGCGCGCAAGGCGGCCCGATGAGCGCCCAGCCCGCCGCGCCGCTCGGGCCCGGCGCCCAAGCCGTGCGCCTGTCGTTCTGGTTCGTCGCCGCGGTCGCGGTATTGGCCGCGTGCGCGTGGGCCGGTTCGAACATCCGGCGGATTCCGGCAGACAGCCGCGCGGTCGTGATGCGCTTCGGCGCGCTCGTGCGGACGCAGGATGCCGGGCTCGTGATCGCCTGGCCGCAGCCGTTCGAATCGGTCCTGCTCGTGCCGGGCGCTGCTCGCGTGCTCGAACAGCGGATCCGCTCGCTCGATCGCGATCCGCGGGCGCTCGCGACGTCCGCGCAGGGCGTCGCGCGGCTGCCCGACGCGCTGGCCGGTTCCGGCTACGTGCTGACGGGCGATGGCGGTGCCGTCGCGTTGAGCGCGGTGCTTTATTACCGGGTCAGCGATCCGTATGCGTACGTGCTGCAGCAGGACCGTCTCGACGCCGCGCTCGAGCGGATCGTGTCCGCGTCGGCCGTCGAGGTCGCGGCGGCCCGCGATCTCGACGCGATCCTGGTCGCGCGCCCCGAGCAGCTGGCCGCGGACCGACAGATGGCGGCCCGCCGCGAGCGCTTGCGCGGCGATCTCGCCGACGCGATCGAGCGGCACCTGCGCGCGCTCGATGCGGCGCACGCGGGGCTCGGCGTCGAAGTTGCCCGCGTCGACGTGCAGCCCGCGCTTCCGGGCGCCGCGGCCGATGCGTTCAACGCGGTGCTGACGTCGCTGCAGCTCGCCGAGCGGACCATCGCCGAAGCGCGCACCGCCGCCGAACAGCGGCGGCAGGACGCGCAGCAGGATGCCGACCGGATCGTCCAGGACGCGCAGGCGCGGGCGTCCGAACGCGTCGCGACCGCGCAGACCGACACGCTGGAAATCCGGCAGCTCGACGCGACGCTGCGCGAGAACGGCGATCCGGGGCTGCTGGAGCGGCTCTACCGCGATCGCGTGCAGCGCGTGCTGTCGAAGGCCGGACGCGTGACGACGATCGATCCGCACGACACCTCCAACCTGATCCTGCCCGGGAGCGCCCGATGAATACGCTCGCCGAACCGGCCGTCACGCCGGATCCCGCGCCCGCCGCGACGGCTTATGCACTGTCCGGCGACGAACGCCGCACGATCACGCGGCAGATCGCGCTGGCGCTGCTCGCGGGCGGGCTGCTCGTGCTGTCGTTCGCGTGGCGCACGCTGGCGTCCGGTAGCGATACGCTCGCACAGCTGCTGGCCGCGCTGGCGTCGCTGATCGTCGCGGGGCCGGTGTTCGCGAGCGCGTGGCACAGCCTGCGCTCGCCGAGCCTGCACGGCGTGACCGACCGCCTGATCGCGCTCGCGATGCTGGCCGCCTGGGCGATCGGCGACATGACGACGGCCGCGTTGCTGCCGATCGTGATGACGTTCGGCCATGCGCTCGAGGAGCGCAGCGTGCTCGGCTCGCAGGAAGCGATTCGAGCGCTCGGCCGGCTGACGGCCGGCCGCGTACGCCGCATCGGCGCCGACGGCGGCGTCACCGAGGTCGCCTACGACGCGTTGCGTGCGGGCGACCGCATCGAGGTGGTCGCCGGCGCGCGCATTCCGGTCGACGGCATCGTGACGGCGGGCACGTCGAGCGTCGACAATGGTCCGATCACCGGCGAATCCGTGCCGCTCGATATCGAAGCAGGCAGCACCGTCTATGGCGGCGCGCTGAATCTCGACGGCGTGCTGCGCATCGAGGTCACGCACATCGGCGAGGAGTCGACGCTCGGCAAGATCATCGCGCTGATGCAGCATGCGGAACAGGCGAAGCCGCCCGTCACGCAAGTGCTCGAGCGGCACATGGGCGCTTATCTCGCGCTGGTGCTGCTGATCGCCGCGATCGTCTGGTTCACGTCCGCGAATGCGTCGGCGATGCTCGCGGTCATCGTGGCCGCGTGTCCCTGCGCGCTGGTGCTCGCCGCGCCGTCCACGGCCATCGCGGGGATCGCCGTCGGCGCACGGCACGGCATCCTGTTTCGAAACGCTGCGTTCCTCGACAAGATCGCCGAGGTCGACTCGCTCGTGATCGACAAGACGGGCACGCTCACGCGCGGGGAATTGCAGGTCCGGCAGGTGTGGCTGCAACCGGGCATCGACGGACCGTACGCGCGTGAGCTGGCCGCGCGGCTCGGCGAGGGCAGCGCGCATCCGGCGAGCCGCGCGCTCGTTCGCGATGCCGTCGCGTCCGGTCTCGCCAGCACCACCGTTGCCCCGTTCGATCGCACGCGGGAACTGCGCGGGCTCGGCGTCGTCGCCGACACGCCTGAAGGCACGGCGGTACTCGGCCGGCCAGTGTTGCTCGCCGACCATACCGACGCATTGCCGCCGCCCCCGGACGGTTTCGACGGGCCGCTCGTCGGCCTCGCGCTCGACGGGCGGCTGCTCGCGTGGTTCGGTTTCGCCGACACGCTGCGGCCCGAAGCGCACGAGGCGCTGGCCGAACTGCGTACGCTTGGCCTTGCACGGCAGACGCTGCTCACCGGCGACCGTGAACCGGTGGCGCGCAAGGTCGCGGCCGAGACCGGCATCGAAACCGTGGTCGCGCAGGCACTACCGCACGACAAGCTCGATTACGTGATGCGCGAGATGGACGCCGGTCGGCATCCGCTCGTCGTCGGCGACGGACTGAACGACGTGCTGGCGATCAAGGCCGGCTCGACCAGCATCGCGATGGGCGAACGCGGCGTCGACATCGCGATCGCGTCGGCCGACGTCGTGCTGCTCGGCGACGACCTGATGCGGATTCCGACCTGCATCCGCCTCGGCCGGCACTGCCGGCGCACCGCGACAACCAATGCGGCGATCGGGCTCGCGTGGACGCTCGCGGTGATCGTGCTGGCCGCGACCGGCGTGCTCGGCGCGGTGTGGGCCGCGATCCTGCACAACGTCGGCACGTTCATCGTGATCGCCAATGCGGGCCGGCTGCTGCGGATCGATGACAACGTCATGCCGGAATTCTCCACTTTCAAACGGGACAGTTTTGTGGGCTAGGATCAGGACCATGACATACACGCTCGCGACCACGCACATCCGGGAACTCGA
Organism: Burkholderia sp. APQ4-4ca; assembly: GCF_057837105.1. Classification (NCBI taxonomy): domain Bacteria; kingdom Pseudomonadati; phylum Pseudomonadota; class Betaproteobacteria; order Burkholderiales; family Burkholderiaceae; genus Burkholderia; species Burkholderia sp. APQ4-4ca. Next base: position 252,274 of record NZ_JBYQCG010000076.1, read on the forward strand.
GATCCGCAAGAGCCGTTTCATCGCGTACGCGGTTCCGGTCGAGGACCGCGATGCCGCGATGCAGGTCCTGCAACGCCTGCGCGACGAGCACCCGGCGGCCACCCACGTGTGCTGGGCGCTGCTGGCGGGCGGCCAGTCGGGCATGTCGGACGACGGCGAGCCGTCGGGCACGGCGGGCCGGCCGATCCTCGAAGTGCTGCGCCATCACGATCTCGACGGGGTGCTCGGCGCGGTCGTGCGTTACTACGGCGGCGTGAAGCTCGGCGCGGGCGGGCTGGTGCGTGCGTACACGGATGCGATCGCGTCGGCGCTGCTCGATGCCGAGCGCGTCGAGCGCATTCGGTACACGCGGCTCGCGATCGAGATCGGCTACCCGGAAGAGGCGCGCGTGCGTCGCTGGATCGAACAGGCCGGTTACGCGCTGGTGGACAGCGCATACGGAATGACGGTGAAGCTCGTGATCAAGCTGCCGGAAACGGCCGAAGCCGCGGCAAGAGCCGAACTGTTCGATCTGACGCAGGGGCGCTCGGGGTTTCCTGATCTCTGAGCCGTTGCGACGACAGCCCGCGCGGCGCGCGCGTACGCTGTACTCGTACTGCATGCATTCGAACCGCCCCGCTCCGCCAGACCTAAAAAAAACGCGCCGCATACCGCGGCGCGCTTCGTCACATGGCGATCGACCGGGCGAACCGCTCAATAAACGTCCGGCACGATCATGTTGTCCGGCACCGGCCGGCGAATGTAATCCTCGTGATGCTCGCGCTGCGGCAGATCGATCGTCGGGCGCGGCACCTCGTGATACGGCACCTGGCCGAGCAGATGGTGAATGCAGTTCAGCCGCGCGCGCTTCTTGTCGACGGCCTGCACGACCCACCACGGCGCCTCGGGAATATGCGTGCGCTGCAGCATCTCTTCCTTCGCGGCCGTGTAAGCCTCCCAGCGGCGGCGGCTTTCGAGGTCCATCGGGCTCAGCTTCCACTGCTTCAGCGGATCCGCGATCCGGCTCTGGAAGCGCAGCTCCTGCTCGTGGTCGGTGATCGAGAACCAGTACTTGACGATCTGGATCCCGCTGCGCACGAGCATCTTCTCGAACTCGGGCACCGACCGGAAAAATTCCTCGTACTCGTCGTCGGTACAGAAATTCATCACGCGCTCGACGCCCGCGCGGTTGTACCAGCTGCGGTCGAACAGCACGATCTCGCCGCCAGCCGGCAGATGCGCGACATAGCGCTGGAAGTACCATTGCGTGCGCTCGCGGTTGTTCGGCGCCGGCAGCGCGGCCACCCGGCACACGCGCGGGTTCAGGCGCTGCGTGATGCGCTTGATCGCGCCGCCCTTGCCGGCCGCGTCGCGCCCCTCGAAAATGACGACGAGCCGATGCCCGGTGTTCACGACCCAGTCCTGCAGCTTCACGAGCTCGCCCTGCAGCCGGAACAGCTCGCGGAAATATTCCTTGCGCGCCTCGCGACGCTCGGGCGAGAACAGCAGGTCCTCGCCGTCGTCGAAGCGGCGGTCGTCGAGCTCCATCTCGAGTTCCTCGTCGTAGGCGTCGACGAGATCCTCCTCGAAACGGCGCTGGCGCGCTTCCATCGGGTCCGTATCGGTGCGGTTGTCGGTCTCGGTGCGGGTATCGTTGTCGCCCATGGGGCCTCCTTCCATCATTGACGCAGCCAAACTCGTCCATTATCCCAGCGTCGCGCGTCAAATTCATGAAAACGGACGGCCACGCCCGTCCGGAGCGGGGCGCGAACGTCACGCCAGCCCGCCCGCGTGGCGCCCGCCGGTTCGCCGCGCATCAGTCGGGCGGCGGCAGCACGACCGTATCTTCCGACCCGAACGCGGCCGTCCTGCGAACGCAGCTCCAGCTTCCGGACCGGCAGCCCGGCCTTCCGGCCGACGAGCAATACGTGCGCCGCGCCCGCGATCTCGGCAGACGCCGACCGAACGCTCGGCGCCGAACACTTTCTGCCGCTCTTTGCCGCGCTGTTCCCGCCCGCGCCGAGCGAGCGGCTGGCGGGCGGGCGTCGGGCACGGCTGCTTCGAGGATGCGCCCGAAGCCATTGCCGCGCGGATCGCGGGTTTCATCCGAGCGGCCGGCTGAAAAAATTCGGCAGCCGGATCGTAACTCCGGCTGCCGAACGGCGCGCGCGGCCGTTGTCGCCGACGCGCACGCATCGCTTCACGTCAACGTCAACGAATAATCCGCGTCACGCCCCGCCCGCGCGGATCGGCCATCGCTTCCGGCGTCTTGCCGTCGATCTTGATGACCTGGATGTCGCCGCTGAAATCCTGCCCCTTCAGCGTGTAACCGCGCGCCTCGATCTGCTTCGCGAGTTCGCCTTCGATCGGGTGGTACGGCTCCCAGAAGATCGTGTTCGGCGGCAGCAACTGGTGGTGGAAACGCATCGCGCCGACCGCTTCCTTCAACGGCATCCTGAAGTCGTAGATGTTGTTGATCACCTGGAAGATCGACGTGAAGATGCGCGAGCCGCCCGGCGTGCCGATCACCAGCGACACCTTGCCGTCCTTCGTCATGATCGTCGGCGACATCGACGACAGTGGGCGCTTCTTCGGTTCGATCGCGTTCGCGTCGCTGCCGACCACGCCGAACATGTTCGCGACGCCCGGCTTCGCGGAGAAGTCGTCCATCTCGTCGTTCAGCACGATGCCCGTGCCGTCGGCGATCACGCCCGAGCCGAAATAGCCGTTGATCGTGTACGTGTTCGACACCGCATTACCCCACTTGTCGACCACCGAGAAATGCGTCGTTTCGGCCTTCTCCGGCATCGTCGTGCCGAGGCCCGGCTGCACGCTCTTCGTGTCCGACGGCTCCTTCGGGTTGACCTCGGCCGCGCGCTTCGCGATGTACGCGTCGTCGGTCAGCTGCGCGATCGGCACCTTGTAGAAATCGGGATCGCCGAGATACTGCGCACGATCGGCGAACACGCGCTTCTCGATTTCCGCGACGAGGTGGATGTACTGCGGCGAGTTGAGCTTCACGCCGTCGAAGTTCTGCTTGAGGTCGGCCTTCATCTTCAGCAACTGCACGAGGCCAATGCCGCCGGAACTCGGAGGCGGCGCGGTGATCACGTCATAGCCGTTCCACTTCGCCTGTACCGGCTCGCGCCACACCGCGCGATACTGCGCGAGATCCTCGGTCGTGATCAGCCCGTTCCCATCGCCGGTCTTCATCGACGCGGCGATCAGCTCGGCCGTCTTGCCCTTGTAGAAGCCTTCCGCGCCGCCGTTCGCGATGCGCGTCAGCACGTCGGCGAGATCGGGCTGCTTGAAGTTCACGCCGGCCTTCAGCCCGGAGAAGTACTTGTCGAAGTTGGTCTTGCCGCCGAATTCCTTCGATGCGTCGACGCCGCGCTGCGCGAGCTGTTCGTCGACGACGAAGCCGTCGCGCGCATAGTGGATCGCCGGCGCGAGCACCTGCTTCCATTTCAGCTTGCCGAAGCGCTTCTGCGCTTCCCACATGCCCGCGACCGTGCCCGGCACGCCGACCGCGCGCGGGCCGTACAGGCTCATGCCCTTGACGACGTTGCCGTCCTTGTCGAGGTACATGTCCTTCGTCGCGGCGAGCGGCGCGCGCTCGCGGTAATCGATGAAGTACGGCTTGCCGTCCTTGTAGATCGTCATGAAGCCGCCACCGCCGATGTTGCCGGCTTCCGGATACGTGACGGCCAGCGTGAACGCGATCGCGACGGCTGCGTCGATCGCGTTGCCGCCTTCCTTGAAGATCCGCTCCGCGGCATCCGCGCTGTATTTGTCGGCGACCGCCACCGCCGAGCTCGTCAGGACCGCGGGCTGCGGCCCCTTCGCGTACGCGGGCGCGTTCGGCAGGAAACCGATGCCGGCCACCGTCGCCAGCACGGCGGCGGATGATTTGAAGCGATTCAGCGTAGTCATTGCATGTCCCCCATGTGGATCTCCTTCAGGCACGACAAGCACCTGATCCGTGGATGGCCGCTGGCGCGCCGGCAGCCATATGCCGGCTTCGTAGTATAGGGGCACAAAAAGGGTCGAACACGCGACGCGCGACGAAAGCGTGCCGCGTGTACTCGGCCGCTCACGTTGCGGCGCCGCGACGCGCACGTGGAGCGCCCGACACCGCCTGCCGTGCGCCCCGTCGCGCAATGCACAAAACCGAAAGTTGCGAACCGCGCGGCATGCCATGCACTGCGCACCAAAAAATCTACAAACGACCCGCGCGCGGCACAGGCCGATCTGCGAAGATAGCGCCCCGCTTGCGCGCCGCATCATCGTTTCGTGCACGCGCCGCTTCACGTTTCTTCGTCTCGCTCCCTATGGCATCACACAATGCGCATCACGCGTCCGGCTTCGCGGCCGGCGTCACCGCCGCCGTCCTCGTCGCGCAAACCGGCGCAACCGGCCCGTGGCACTCGGGCATGCTCGCCGCGTTCGCGGCGGGCGTCGCGGGCGGCACCGCGCCCGACTGGCTCGAAGTCGCCTGGTGGAGCCGCAAGCGCCGCCTGTGGATCACGCATCGCACCCTCACGCACTGGGGTATCGGCTGGGTCGCGCTGCTTGCGCTCGGCTGGCACGGGCTCATCCATCATCCGCATCCGCCGTGGGCCGCACCGCTGTTCGGCTTCGCCTGCGGCGGCGTGATGCACCTGCTCGCCGACTGGCCCAATCCGCTCGGCGTACCGTGGATCTGGCGGCGCCACTCGCTCAACCTGTGGAACAGCGGGCATTGCGACCTGATCGTGGTGGCCGCCGCCTGGGGCGGCACGCTGTGGCTCGCGCAGTCGCTGTGGTCGCGTACGCCGCTGCTCGAACACTGGCTCGGCTGGCTGCAGCGCGTCTAGGAACGGTTCGCGCTCATACGCTCATAACGCACGATCCCTCGTTTGGGAAAATTCAGTCGTGGGGCTGGCCCCCGGTTGCAATTCGACACAATTCGGCACGCGCTCGCGCGTACCGGCAGGCACGCAACTTTCCGTCCATTGAAAGCACGGTGCAGGCCCCCCATCTGAATCGCAATCGTCGGCACGCATGCCCGGCACGCGCGCGCGACGTCTGGCACACTGACGATTCGATTCGCGTTCGATGCGTCCGCACGTCGCACCTCGCTCGCACCCTATTTCAACGCTCCGATGGACGTCACAGCTACCCGCCCTGCCACCCGTGCGCTCGACGTGTTCCACCCGGCCGTCGCCGCGTGGTTCCGCCGCACGTTCGCCGCGCCGACCGGCGCGCAGGCGCTCGCGTGGCCGCACATCAAGGCAGGCCGCTCGACGCTCGTCGCCGCGCCGACGGGCTCCGGCAAGACGCTCACCGCGTTCCTGTGCGCGCTCGACGATCTCGTGCGCGATGCGCTCGCGCACGACGGCACGCTGCCCGACGCGACGCTGGTCGTCTACGTGTCGCCGCTGAAGGCGCTGTCGAACGACATCCACGTGAACCTCGACGCGCCGCTCGCCGGCATCGCGGAATCGCTCGCGCAACTCGGTCTGCCGGTGCCCGCGATCCGCACCGCGGTGCGCACCGGCGACACGACGCAGGCCGAGCGCGCCGTGCTGCGCAAGCGCGCACCGCACATCCTCGTCACCACACCCGAATCGCTGTACGTGCTGCTGTCGTCCACGTCGGGGCGGCAGATGCTGTCGAACGTGCGCTCGGTCATCGTCGACGAAATCCATGCGCTTGCGTCGTCCAAGCGCGGCAGCCATCTCGCGCTATCGCTCGAACGTCTCGACGCGCTGGTCGGCCACGCGCTGCCGCGCATCGGGCTGTCGGCCACGCAAAAGCCGATCGACGCGGTCGCGCGCTTCCTCGTCGGCGGGCCGGCCGACGCGCCGCGCGACTGCGCGATCGTCGACACGGGCCACACGCGCGAGCGCGATCTCGCGCTCGAACTGCCGAACGTGCCGCTCGAACCGGTGATGGCGACAGACGTGTGGGAACAGGTGTACGACCGCATTGCCGGGCTCGCGGCCGCGCATCGCACGACGCTGGTGTTCGTCAACACGCGCCGCACCGCCGAGCGCGTGGCGCGCCATCTTGCCGACCGGCTCGGCAAGGATGCAATCGCCGCGCATCACGGCAGTCTCGCGAAGGAGCACCGCTTCGACGCCGAGCAGCGCCTGAAGCGCGGGGAACTGAAGTTGCTCGTCGCAACCGCGTCGCTCGAACTCGGCATCGACATCGGCGACGTCGATCTCGTCTGCCAGGTGGGTTCGCCGCGCGGCATCGCGCCGTTCCTGCAACGCGTCGGCCGCTCGGGGCACCATGTCGGCGGCGTGCCGAAGGGGCGGCTCTTTCCGCTGTCGCGCGACGAACTGGTCGAATGCGCGGCGCTGCTCGACTGCGTGCAGCGCGGCGAACTCGACGCGCTGCGGATTCCCGAAGCGCCGCTCGACGTGCTCGCGCAGCAGATCGTCGCCGAAGTCGCGTGCACGGAATGGCGGGAAGACGCGCTGTATGCGAGCTTCACGCGCGCCGCGCCGTACGCGCGGCTGACGCGTGAACGCTTCGACGAAGTGATGAAGATGCTCGCCGAAGGGTTCACGAGTCGCCGCGGCGTGCGCGGCGCGTACCTGCACCGCGACGTGGTCGGCGGCACCGTGCGCGGGCGCCGCAACGCGATGATGACCGCAACGACGTCCGGCGGCACGATCCCCGACATGGCCGACTACGCGGTGCTGCTCGAACCGCAGGGCATCCAGGTCGGCACCGTCAACGAGGATTTCGCGATCGAAAGCCTGGCGGGCGACGTGTTTCAGCTGGGCAACCAGTCGTACCGGATCATTCGCGTGGAAACGGGCCGCGTGCGCGTGGAGGACGCGCAGGGACAATCGCCGAGCATTCCGTTCTGGCTCGGCGAGGGGCTCGGGCGCAGCGACGAGCTGTCGGCGGCGGTCGGCCGGCTGCGCGCGCGGCTCGACGCGCTGTTCGCGGACAGCGACCGGCATCCGCGGGCCGATGCGGCGAAGCACGCGAACGTCACCGAGGCCGGCAAGACGACCACCCGCGGCAAACCCCGAAAAGCGGCCACCGAGACTGACGCGCTGCCCGCCTCGCCCGACGACGCGCCCGGCGGCACCGCGCTCGCCGCCACCGAAAGCCGTCTTGCGCCGGCGCTGCGCTGGCTCGTCGAGGATCTCCATCTGTCGCCGGACGCGGCCCGCCAGATCGCCGACTACCTCGCGCGCACCCGCGCGGCGCTCGGCGCCTTGCCGACGCAGGACACGCTCGTGATGGAGCGCTTCTTCGACGAATCGGGCGGCATGCAGCTCGTGATTCATTCGCCGTTCGGCAGCCGGATCAACCGCGCATGGGGGCTCGCGCTACGCAAGCGCTTCTGTCGCAACTTCAACTTCGAACTGCAGGCCGCGGCGACCGATGACGCGATCATCCTGTCGCTGTCGCTCGCGCACAGCTTCGCGCTCGACGAAGTGTGGCGCTACCTGCGTTCGGCCAACGCCGAGCACGTACTGATCCAGGCGCTGCTCGACGCGCCGATGTTCGGCGTGCGCTGGCGCTGGAACGCGACCACCGCGCTCGCGCTGCCGCGCTTCACCGGCGGCCGGCGCACGGCGCCGCAATTGCAGCGGATGAAGAGCGACGATCTGCTCGCGACCGTGTTCCCCGATCAGGTCGCGTGCCTCGAGAACGTCGTCGGCGAACGCGAGATTCCGCATCACCCGCTCGTCGATCAGACGCTCGACGACTGCCTGCACGATGCGATGGACACCGACGGCTGGCTCGCGCTGCTGCGCCGAATCGAGAGCGGCGCGATCGAACTCATCGCGCGCGACTTGCCCGCGCCGTCGCCGCTGGCGGCCGAGATCCTGAACGCGAAGCCCTATGCGTTCCTCGACGATGCGCCGCTCGAAGAGCGTCGCACGCAGGCCGTGCAGTCGCGCCGCTGGAGCGATCCCGAATCGGCCGACGATCTCGGCGCGCTCGACGCCGACGCGATCGACGCGGTGCGCGACGAAGCGTGGCCGCTCGTGCGCGACGCCGACGAAATGCACGACGCGCTGCTCACGCTCGCATGCGTCGCCGACAGCGAGGCGCACGCGCACGCAGGCTGGCCCGAGCGGCTCGCGGAACTCGCGGAACGCCGCCGCGCGACGAAGCTCGCGACGCCGGGCGGCGCCGCGCTGTGGGTGCCGGTCGAGCGGCTCGTCTGCGTGCGCGCGCTGCACCCGGACGCCCGCGCGACACCGGCGCTCAAGGTGCCGGCCGCGTGCGCGCAGCCGTGGGAAGCCGATGCGGCGCTCGTCGACGTGATCCGCGCGCGCCTCACCGGCTTCGGGCCGCTGACGCTCGATGCGATCGCCGCGCCGCTCGGCCTGCCGCCCGCGTCGGTGGCGACGGCGCTCGCGGCGCTGGAGCGCGAAGGCTACGTGATGCGCGGCCGCTTCACGCCGGGCGCGACGACCGACGAATGGTGCGAACGTCACCTGCTCGCACGCATTCATCGCTATACGGTGAAGCGGCTGCGTCGCGAGATCGAGCCGGTCGAGCGCGCCGATTTCATGCGCTTCCTGTTCCACTGGCAGCACCTGACGCCCGACACGCGCGGCACCGGCCGCGACGCGCTGGCAGCCGTGGTCGAACAGCTCGAAGGCTACGAGGCCGCGGCAAGCGCGTGGGAAGACGCACTGCTGCCCGCGCGACTCACCGACTACACGGCGGGCGGCCTCGACGAGCTGTGCCGCTCGGGCAAGCTGGTGTGGACCCGCATCGGCGCGCCGGCGCGCGCGGCCGGTACGCCCGTGAAGACCACACCGATCGTGCTGCTGCCGCGCCGCCATCTTTCCGCGTGGCAGGCGCTGCGCGACCCCGATGCACAGCCTGCGCTATCCGCACGCGCGACGCAAGTGCGCGACACGCTCGCCGCGCACGGCGCGATGTTCTTCGATGCGCTGCTCGACGATCTGCACATGCTGCCCGTCGAACTCGAACAGGCGCTCGGCGAACTCGTGTCGGCCGGCCTCGTGAACGCGGACAGCTATGCGGGCCTGCGCGCGCTGCTGAAGCCGGCCGTCAAGCGCAGCGCGACGTATGCGCCCCGCACGCGCCGCGGCGGCGCGCTGATCGGCGGGATGGACGACGCCGGCCGCTGGGCGCTCGTGCAGCGTCATTCGCAGCCCGACGACGACGCGCACGCATCGAAACGCCGCCTCGCCACGACCGATCCGGACGCGCTCGAACACATCGTGTGGACGCTGCTGCGCCGTTACGGCGTCGTGTTCTGGCGGCTGCTCGAACGCGAAGCCGACTGGCTGCCGAGCTGGCGCGAACTCGTGCGCGTGCTGCAGCGCCTCGAGGCACGCGGCGAGATTCGCGGCGGTCGCTTCGTCGCCGGGCTTGCCGGCGAGCAGTTCGCGCTGCCCGAGGCCATCCCGATCCTGCGCGAACTGCGACGGCAACCGGGCGACGGGCAATACGTGTGCGTGACGGGCGCCGACCCGCTGAATCTCGCCGGCACGCTGCTGCCCGGCGACAAGGTGCCGGCGCTGGCCGGCAATCGCGTGCTGTTCCGCGACGGCGTGCCCGTCGCATCGCTGGTATCGGGTACGTTCCACTACGCGCCCGACCTGTCGCCCGCCGCGCGCGAGGACGCGCGCCTGCGGCTCGCGCGCGCCTGCTGACATCGGCTGACACGCACGCGATACCCGACTACTAATCGCCGGGCCGCGCGAGCGCCATCGTTCGGGTAGCATCGAACGATCGACCGCGCGGGCTTGCGCGCGTCGCCCACACAAAACAAGACTTCCGGAGACTGCCGCTCATGCCTTCGCATGCCGATTCGCCCGTTGTCCATCACGCGGGTTCGCTGACCATTTTTCAGGGTGCCGCGCTCTATATCGGCGCGGTGCTCGGCACCGGCGTGATCGCGCTGCCCGCGCTCGCCGCCGAAGTCGCCGGGCCGGCCTCGCTGCTCGCGTGGGCCGCGCTCGTCGTGCTGTCCGGGCCGCTCGCAGCCACCTTCGCCGCACTCGGCGCCCGCTATCCCGATGCGGGCGGCGTGTCGACCTACGCGCGGCGCGCATTCGGCCCGAAGGCCGCGGCCGTCGTCGGCTGGTGTTTCTATTTCGCGGTACCGGCCGGCGCGCCGGCCGCCGCGATGTTCGGCGGCGCATACGTCGCGGCCGTCACGGGCGGCGGACACACGACGATCATCGTCACGGCCGCCGCGCTGATCGCGACCGTGTCGGCCGCGAACGCATTCGGTGTCACCGTGTCGGGCCGCATGCAGCTCGTGTTGTCGGCGCTGCTCGTCGCGTTGCTGCTCGCAGCAGTGCTTGCGTCGGCGCCGCACGCGCGCACCGCGAACCTGTATCCGTTCGCCCCGCACGGCTGGCTCGCGATCGGACAGGCCGCCGCGCTGCTCGTGTGGAGTTTCGCCGGTTGGGAAGCGATCACGCACCTCGCGGCCGAATTCCGCCGGCCCGCGCATGACATGCCGCGCTCGGCCGGCATCGCGGTCGTGGTCGTCGGGTTCCTGTATCTGTCGGTTGCCGCCGCGAGCGTGACGGTGCTCGGGCGTTCCGCGGGCGCATCCGGCGCGCCGCTCGCCGAACTGATCGCGGGCGGCATCGGCGGCCATGCGCAGGCGCTGGCGGCCGCCGCCGCGCTGCTGCTCACGCTCGGCACGATGAACGCGTATTTCGCGGGCGCGGCCAAGCTCGGCGCGGCGCTTGGACGCGACGGCGCGTTGCCCGCATGGCTCGCACAGGGCAGCCAGGTGGGCGGCGTGCCGCGCCGCAGCCTCGGCGTGATCGCCGTGCTCGCGGCCATCGCGCTGGCCGCGACGGCGCTGTCGGATGTCGGGCCGAAGCCGCTCGTGCTCGTGACGTCCGGATGTTTCGTGATGGTGTACGGGCTCGGCGCGGCGGCCGCGCTGAAACTGCTGCCGCGTGGCGGCATCGCGTATCGCTGCGCGTGGATTTCGCTGATTGCGGTGGCCGGGCTGTTCATGACGACCGGCTGGTACTTCCTGTTCCCGCTGCTGCTTGCGGGCGGTGCGCTGCTTTATCTGCGGATGGCCGGGCAATCGTAGAGCAAAATGCAGTCGCCATCGCTTGAAAACGCGAAAGTATCACCTCGCCGGCCGACGTTGACTGCAACACCAAAGTTTCCCACCGGTTCTCACGCTTTTACGAGGCACATTAATGTTGTCGCTGGCTTCGACTCGGCGAAGTTCCACGTTACCTAGTCGAGCAATACCGCAGGTATGTCCTCGACGAGACATACCTGCGTGCACATTGAATCAATCAGATCTGGAAACCCCAACTCCATTGAACAGAGGGGAAGTCGCTACTACTGGGAATATAGATGGCGTTGTTCTGGATCAAGTGCCCGTCGCCGGTATATTTCGAACTGCCGGTCAAGTATCCCGACGAATCATAGCTTTTTGCGTTGTACGTTCCATCGCTGTTGTATGTGAACTTTGAGAACCCGGTAAGCTTTCCAGTTGATGTGCTAAATCGGTCAGCTTCGATCTGACGCCCCAGACCATCGAATATGTCACGCTCGAACAGTTTTCCATAGGAATACTGATAATAATCGTAAATAATATGATTTACGCCGAAAAGTGCGACCATTTCATCCGCACCGTCAAACATGTGAGCGATGAAACTATTGTCAGTGGAAAAATCGTACCGATGCGTCGCTCGTCCGTTAGAGTAAAAAATATCCTGTGTCTTGAACCCGTTCGCATTAAAGGTCGCATATTCTTTCATCTTGCCATTGGTGCCGAACAGTGCTGCGAACTGTGAGCCATCGCTATTAAAGACATGAGAAGCGTAGCTGCCGTCGAGATTGAAGTCGAGCTGCTTGGTTGCCTTTCCGTCCGCACCAAAGAAAATATCCTGCGTCTGGACACCGGCTGCATTGAACTTCGCATACTCGCTCACTTGACCATTGATGCCGAAAAACGTCGCTGTTTGTGAACCATCGGCAGCAAAGTCGTACTTCGTGTAGCTCTTGTCGACGTTGAAGTTGTACTGCTGCGTGGCCTTGCCGTTCGCGCCGTAGAAGATGTCCAGCGTCTTGAAGCCGTTGGCGTTGAACTTCGCGTATTCGGTCATCTGACCGGTCGTGCCGTACAGCGAGGCGGTCTGTGAACCGTCGGCAGCGAAGTCGTATTTCGTGTAGCTCTTGTCGAGGTTGAAGTTGTATTGCTGCGTGGCCTTGCCATCCGCGCCGTAGAAGATATCCAGCGTCTTGAAACCATTGGCGTTGAATTTCGCGTACTCGGTCATCTGGCCGGTCGTGCCGTACAGCGAGGCGCTCTGCGAACCGTCGGCAGCGAAATCGTATTTCGTGTAGCTCTTGTCGAGGTTGAAGTTGTACTGCTGCGTGGCCTTGCCATCCGCGCCGTAGAAGATATCCAGCGTCTTGAAACCATTGGCGTTGAATTTCGCGTACTCGGTCATCTGGCCGGTCGTGCCGTACAGCGAGGCGGTCTGTGAACCGTCGGCAGCGAAGTCATATTTCGTGTAGCTCTTGTCGAGGTTGAAGTTGTATTGCTGCGTGGCCTTGCCATCCGCGCCGTAGAAGATATCCAGCGTCTTGAAACCGTTGGCGTTGAACTTCGCGTACTCGGTCATCTGACCAGTCGTGCCGTAGAGCGAGGCAGTCTGCGAACCGTCGGCAGCGAAGTCGTATTTCGTGTAGCTCTTGTCGAGGTTGAAGTTGTACTGCTGTGTGGCCTTGCCGTTCGCGCCGTAGAAAATGTCCAGCGTCTTGAAACCATTGGCGTTGAACTTCGCGTACTCGGTCATCTGGCCAGTCGTGCCGTAGAGCGAGGCAGTCTGCGAACCATCGGCGGCGAAGTCGTATTTCGTGTAGCTCTTGTCGAGGTTGAAGTTGTACTGTTGTGTGGCTTTGCCATCCGCGCCATAGAAGATATCCAGCGTCTTGAAGCCAGCGGTATTGAATTTCGCGTATTCGACGATCTTGCCGTTCACACCATACAACGTTGCGGTCTGCGAGCCATCGGCGCTGAAGTCGTACTTCGTGTAGCTGTTGTCCAGCCGGAAGTCGTACCGCTGGGTGGCTTTCCCGTCAGCCCCATAAAATATGTCCTGGAGCTTGAACCCCGTATAGTCGAATTTTGCTTGTTCCTGGATTTGGCCGTTGGGACCGAACAGGGACGTCGTCACGGCACCTTTCAACGAAAGGTCGCCATTCACCATCACCCATCCGCCGTTCAGCAGCGGAATGCCCTTTGTATCAATCGTGAATACTGCCTGGCCATCAACTGTGAAGCTGGTGTACTTGATCATATCGCCCTGGATTTTCTGCCAGTCGACGAGATTCGGATCCATGCCGGAATGCTGGAGAATCCACCAGTCCGCGTAATATTGGGTGTAGGTCAGATATTTGGCAATGGACGGCGGGAGCGTGCCGTAGTATTTACCTGCGGCGTCGACAAACGCCGTACCGGGATTTGCGAGCGCCTGAGCGGCAGCGGATCCCCACGTTACATTTTTGACGTCGATACCGGCCGACTCCGCCAGTTTATTCAGTTGCAGCGTCAGACGACTGTCGGATAAGTCCGAATGCATGTGACCGGTCGCGCCACCAGTTAGGCCCAACTGGATTGCAACGATGTATTCGGAAAGCAGCGCCACCCCTTCGTTCGTCAAGCCATTGGCAACGGCCTGATCGGGATTCAGCGCAAGCGAACCGCCCATCCCGCCTGGCAGCAGCGCGTGCCCAAGTTCGTGAGCCAGTGTGGTGGCAAAAATATTTGCCGGTTCACTCCATGTGGGATCGAAGGCAATTACCTTATCTTTCGGATTGGTGTAAACCCCTTTACCTTTTTCTCCGAGCGCGAATTTCCATTCCTCCAATTTACCAAAAGCATTCAATGCTCCGGCGAGGAACGAAGACTTTTCAGCCGCAGCGATGACTGAATTATATGAGGACGAGTTCAATCCAAAAAAGTCGGCCAGCTTCTTAAGAGCATCTTGCTCAAGAGTAGTTTTCATTTTTATTGACCAGCCCCTTAATTCTTCTTTATTTCAATAAGAATATTGGAAAGCTTGCCAGTCGAATTGAACCCGGCAGTAATAGTCTTCTCATATTGATCGTCTATCTGCTGATACCTCCATGTTTCGCTACCATGAGGTGCGGTGGGCGCGCCTGGACCGCCATGAGGGAGAGGCTCGGGAGGGAGACGTACAAATTTATTCGCGAAAATTTTCACCGCAGCATCAAAATCTGGGCCGCCTTCGTACATTCCAAAGTTTAAGGCTGCAGTGATTACGCCTGACTCGTGAATCGTTTTTCCGCCCACGAATCCAGCACCGGCCACTGATCCCCCAAAAAATTCAGATGTCTTAATTCTAGGAAATATCGAATTTGACACGACCCCAGATATCGAAAGTCGTTGTTCGGAATCACTCCTGTTTTCGATTACGCTGACGTTTTCGAGGCTGAAAATATCTTTCAGATTGGCCTCGGTATAGAACGCATCTTGCAGCAGAAGATCACCGTCAAAAATCACCTTGAGGTTCTGAACGAACTCAACAGGAGTTTTCGGTCTGGAAATCATTTGCGTCACCTCTTTTCCACCTTGCAGCGAAACGGACTGATTGGTCGGCGAACTCGCTTGTTGCGCGGTATTCAGACGGCTGGTCAATACGGGAGCCATTTGTGGTGCGTCATCAGGTTGTGCATAGCGCAAACTTCCCGGCAACGCGGCCGGCAGGTCGGACGCCGGCACCGGCTGCGCACAACTTATGTTGCTTGCCACGGTAGCGGTCGCCACTGCGGTTGCTGTAATAGCTTTCATCAATACCTTTCCTCTAAAAACCACGTTAATAGAATGGCGCAAAACCTGCTCTGCTTCGCGTCAGGGACATAAAAGCCCTCAAACGTGCACGAGCGGTGGCGCTTAAATTTTTCAAATAAATTTTCTCCTTGATAATTTTACGCTGGAGAACATTACTTCCCTACTCGTAATAATTGCATTTTTCTACCCCCTTTGCTTGCGGCGGCACATTAGTTATGCCCCATGCATTATGGAATCGACATTGCCCGCGTTGGAGGCAAATAAGGATTCCCCGGCATGCCAAAACCGGATCTCGAAAGATTCTCTTGCACCCGGCGGGCATTTTTAATATTCTCGATGGTCTGCCGCTCGTTCCTTAATCGCATCAACTCTGCCTGTTTCATACGCGCCGATGCATTTATGCAACGAGTGATCGAGAGACGTTGCTGAAACGTCAGATCTGCCGTATCAAGCGGGTACCCGTCCGCCTGACGAATCTGGCACCCAAGCTCAGCGCGTGGCGCTTCTTCGGCATGACCTACCGGGATCAATTCGATGTCTGATAACAACAGAACCGCAACAAACAGACCAGCAGATTTTCGTGTCTTCATGAGAGCCTTAACTCGGAACAATAAATACCGGGCACTTTCGAGATGGCATCGCAGGATTAATCCCGCATCGATTTGCGAATCCCGTCCCTAACCGGTTCAAGCAGGTAATCGAAGGCCGAGCGCGCATGCGTGCGGATATACACCTCGGTCCGGAGCCCCGGCCCGAGCGCGATCGGCTCCTTGGCGAGACGGTTGGCCTTTTCCAGTGCTTGCGCCGGCACCTCGACCCGGACCACGTAGAAGCGCGTGCGCTTATCGCTGTCGGTCAGCGCGTCTGCCGAAATGTATGTGACCTTGCCGTCGAGCATCGGTGTGGTGCGCGAGTTGTAGGCCGTCAACCGGACGTCGGCGTGGCTGCCCGGCGCGATCTCACGCACGTCATCCGGTCGGATATTCGCTTCCACGATCAACGGCGCCCCTTCGGGGACAACATCAACGATCGGCTCGCGAGGCGCGATTACTGCGCCGATCGTATGTACCTTCAGGCCGACGATCGCACCGTCGACCGGCGCGGTCACGCGGGTACGGGCAGACTGATCGCGAGCTGGGCGTAGCCGCTCGCCAATCTGAATCGCGCGCGTGGTCGCTTCCTTAAGCTGGTCGTCGGCCGCCTTCACATAGTCGTGACGCAGCCCGGCAATTCGGAGTTCGAGATCAGTCTGCCGCTGCTTCGCGCGGCTCAGATCGGCGGCGCCTGACTGAACGCGCGACAGTGCATCAGCTTCGGCCCGCCGCAAATCGAGCACCTTCGTTTCAGCAACGAAACCTTCCTGTTGCAACGTTTCGTTGGTCCGCCGTTGCTGGCGCGTCATGTCGTAGCTGCGGTTCATCGTCTGAATCAACTGCGAACTGATCGCGATTTCCTGGCGGGTCTGTGCCAGTTCGGTGCGCAGCATCGTGCTCTGGTCGACGAACGCACGCCGGCGCGCGATGAACAGCGAAGACTCGCGTGCCAGCAACTCGGCAACGCGCGGATCGTCGCGCTGTTTCTCCAGCGCAGCCGGGAACGCCAGCGTTTCCTTCAGTTCGCGCTCGGCGGAAAGGCGTGCGATCTTTGCCTGTTCCGCATCAAATTGCGCTTGCAACGCCGATAATTCGGCCGCCGGACTCACATTGTCCAGCACAACCAGCACTTGGCCCGCCTTCACACGGTCGCCATCCCGGACCAGGATTTGCTTCACGATCCCGCCTTCCAGGTGCTGCACTGTTTTACGTTCACCTTCGGTGCGCACCGAGCCCTCTGCGACGACGGCGCCGGAAATCGGCGCGAGCGCGGCCCACACCCACATCAAACCCAGACCGACGACGACCCCGGCGACGCTGGCGCAGATCAACCGGCGCGGCAACGGCAGCACGCTGCCGTCGGATGCCACGGACGCAGGCCGCCAGCGTTTCAGACTTTCGCTCACACGAAGTAAGGGCATGGATGTTCTCATCGGTTGCCTTCCATCGCCGGATCAAGCGTTGGCACCCGGGCGGCCTGCAACGAAGACCGGCTTGCCTGCAACGCGGCGAAATCGATTCCCTGCGGTAAGCCGCTGGCGTCGTCGGTTTGCCCATTCGCTGGGCACGAGCCACTATCGGCCTGCTCCGGTCCAGATGGCATTTCAAGCCGTTCCATTTGACCATCTTTCAGCCGCAATATCCGGTCAGCCAGTGCGAGCAGCGACGGCCGGTGGGTGACCGCGATAATGGTCATTCCATCGGCTTTCAGATGGCGCAGCACGCGTTCGAGCGCGGCTTCCCCCATCGTGTCGAGGCTCGCATTGGGTTCGTCCAGCAGCAGCAGTGCAGGCTCGCCGTACAGAGCGCGCGCGAGGGCGATGCGTTGACGCTGGCCACCGGACAACAACTCTCCCGCATCACCGATCAGCGTCTCGTATCCATCGGGGAGATTCAGGATCATCTCGTGAACCTCGGCTCGCTTCGCCGCGCGCACGATCGCGGCCGAATCGAGCGGGAGCGGCTTCGCGGTCCGGGCGATGTTTTCCGCGACGGTGCCTGCGAACAGCTCGACGTCCTGCGGCACGTACCCGAGATACCGGCCCAGGGAAGATCGGGGCCACTGCGCCATGTCGGCGCCGTCCAGCCGCACCGCACCTGCCTGCGGTCGCCACAACCCCGCGATGACCCGCAGCAACGTCGATTTACCGGACGCGCTAGGCCCCGTGATCACCAGCGTTTGGCCCGCCGCCAGCGTGAAATTGATACCGCGCAGCAGCAGCCGCCCCAGACCTGGCGTTCGCGACGGCACGCTGAACGCGATCTGCTCGACCCGAATTTCGCCGGTGGGCGGTGGCAACGCGATCGGTTCGGCCTCGGTCTGGCTGACCAGCAGCGCCTCTAGGCGAGGCCATGCCTCGCGCAGTTCGCCGGCCTGCCTCCAGTTGCCAATCAACTGTTCGATCGGCGCCAACGCCTTGCCGAGCAGGATGGTCGTAGCCAGCATCACGCCCGGCGTCGCATGGCCCGAAATCACCAGCCATGCGCCGGCCGCCATCATGATCACCTGGATCGCCTGCCGCAGCCCCTTGGTCAGGTCGCGATAAAACGCGCTGCGATCCGACACGTCGCGCTGCGCGGCGATGTAGTCGCGCTTGCGTACATCCCAGGCACCCACCAGGTTTTCCGTCATGCCGAGCACGGTCATGACTTCGGCATTGCGGATGAGGTGCTGGTAGAACGCATCACCCTCCCGCTGCCGCGCAAGGTAAGACTCGATACCCTTGCGCGTAAGCCGGTCGTTGACCATCGCGACACTCACCAACAGCAGTGCGCTGAGCACCGCGATCAGCGCCAAAGACCAATGAAAGAGGCCGATGACAGCTACGTAGACCACCAGCCAAGGCGCGTCGAAAAACGCAATCACGCCCGACCCTGCGAGAAACGCCCGCAGCGTATTGATGTCACCCTGACTCGCGAGCGCGCGCGATGGCAGCCGATAGGCGCGAACGGAAATCTGCGCCTGCAACGCGAGTCGCTCGAGCCGGTTGCCGATTCGCACGCCCAGGTCCGACAAGATCCGGCTGCGGGCAATATCGACGCCAATATTCATCCCGAGTGCGATCGCCATGAAGGCCATCAACATCAGCAGCGTTTGAATGCTCCGGCTCGGTAGCACGCGGTCGTAGACCTGCAGCAGATAGATGGTCGGCGTCAGCAGCAGCAAGTTTGACGCGATACCGAACGCGGCCGCGATCACCAGATGGCGCCTGATGAGTTGATACATCAGTGTCCTCCCGATGCGCCGGAGCTCGGGATGCGGGCAGGCGTGTGCTCGACCAGCATCGTATCGAGTGCCGCAAGGTCGGCCTCGCCCAGGTCGGCGGTGCTCGCTTTCAGCTTGAGCGCTTGGGCGAGCGCCTCCGTACGGGCGCGCGCAAAGTCGCGCTGAGCCCGGTAGAGCTTGTCACCGGCGTCGAGCACGTCAGCATTCACGCGAACGCCGACCCGGTAGCCGGTCTGATTCGAGCGCAATGCGACCGTGGCGGAGCGCACCGCGCTCGCCAGCGCATCGGTCTGCGCCAGTCCCCGTGTGACGCCCAAATACGCGTCGTGGGCCGTGAGCCGGGCACTCCGCTGGGCGTCGTCCAGATCTTCGCGAGCCTTGTCTTCCAGCGCGAGCGCTTCGCGAATCTTGCTGCGGGTCATCAGGCCGTCGGTCAGGGGCAACGAGATCTGGACGCCGACGTAGCCGGAGCTGCCGCGGCTCGCGCCGGTGTAGAAGTTCGTCTGTCCATTGATAAACGCCGCGTTGCCGTTGCTGGCATTCCCGACCAGCGAGACGGTGGGATAGTCACCGGCGCGCGCCTTGTTTCGCTCGCGGCTGGCGAGTTGGATCGCGATCATTTTCCGACGCACCCCATAATCCGCGGTGGCGGCCGTGTCCATCCACTGTTGTAGGTCCTCGGGCGCCACGGGCGGCAGATGCGCATCGCCGCGCCATCCGTCTACTCTGTCGACAGGATGGCCGACAATCTTCTGGAGCGCCGCGTAGCTGGTATCGCGTTGCGTTTGCGCGGCGACTTCATCCGCTCGCGCAGCATCGAAGCCGGCCAATGCTTCGTTCGTATCAACGATGGTCGCATCGCCCAGTGCGAAGCGGCGTTTCGCAAGCGCCAGTTGTTCCGCGACGGCCTTGCGGTGGCCGATGGCAAGCGCAAGGTCGTCCTGTGCATTCAGCGCGGCCAGATAGGCCTGGGCAACGCGAAGGAGCAAGTCCTGCTTCGCTTGAGCCAACGCAAGATCGGCATCCATCGCAAGGAGTCGGCCTTGCTGCCAGTTTTCCCAGGCGGCCCAATTCAAGAGTGGCTGGTTCAGTGTCAAGGTGAAGCCATTTGTCGAATAGCCGGGTATGGTCTGGCCTGGAATCTGCATGCCATTGCGATAGATGACCTGCTGGATACCAACTTGCGGCAACAATCCCGCCCGCCCCTGCGGGGATTTTTCGATTCCCGCACGCCATGCAGCTTCTGCACTCCTGAACGTAGCATCTTGGGCAAGCGCCTCGCTAGCGAGATTCGCCAGACTCGACGCGTTGGCATACGGAGCCGATATGATCACAAGAAAGCTGGAAATTGCGTTCAGCGCATTGCGCGCAGCGTGCCGAGGACGCCAGCCCTTGAGGTTGGGTTCTCGTGACATGCCCCCATCTGTTCGGCTGTGCCAACTGCAGTTGCTCATCGTTTTCCTTTATTTGCGCATCCACTGCAGTTGAGTCCAGCGCAAACGTTTGTCTTGCTGAGCACAGTTGCACGTCACATTGCAGATCTTTTCGAGTGTATAAAAAACATCAATTGGTAAGAATAGAACGAATCCGAATTCCTT
>NZ_JBYQCG010000077.1:0-18866 GCF_057837105.1 Burkholderia sp. APQ4-4ca
GGCATCGGCAAGGAAATCGCGCTGGAGCTGGCCAAGGCCGGCGCGGCCGTCGCGATCGCCGACCTGAACCAGGACGGCGCGAACGCGGTCGCCGACGAGATCGTCAAGGCAGGCGGCAAGGCGATCGGCGTCGCGATGGACGTGACCAATGAAGATGCCGTGAACAGCGGCATCGACAAGGTGGCCGAAGCGTTCGGCTCGGTCGACATCCTCGTGTCGAACGCCGGCATCCAGATCGTCAATCCGATCGAGAACTACTCGTTCGCCGACTGGAAGAAGATGCAGGCGATCCACGTCGACGGCGCGTTCCTGACGACGAAGGCCGCGCTCAAGCACATGTACAAGGACGATCGCGGCGGCGTCGTGATCTACATGGGTTCGGTGCACTCGCACGAGGCGTCGCCGCTGAAGTCGGCGTACGTGACGGCCAAGCATGGGTTGCTGGGTCTCGCGCGCGTGCTGGCGAAGGAAGGCGCGAAGCACAACGTGCGCTCCCACGTCGTGTGTCCGGGCTTCGTGCGCACGCCGCTGGTCGACAAGCAGATTCCGGAGCAGGCGAAGGAGCTCGGCATCAGCGAAGAGGACGTGATCAAGAAGGTGATGCTGGGCAACACGGTCGACGGCGTGTTCACGACGGTGCAGGACGTCGCGCAGACGGTGCTGTTCCTGTCGGCGTTCCCGAGCGCCGCGCTCACCGGCCAGTCGGTGGTCGTCAGCCACGGCTGGTTCATGCAGTAACGCGGGTACGGGCGGTGTAGCCCCCTTCGCGCTGGACGGCACAAAAAACGCGCTCCATGGAGCGCGTTTTTCATGTCGGCAGGGCGGGGCCGGTGACAGGCGCCGCCCGGTGCAGCTTTACTTCAGGACCGCTGCGACCGCGTTGGCGACCGCGTCGAGGTTGCGTGTGTTCAGCGCGGCGACGCAGATCCGGCCCGTGCCGACCGCATAGATGCCGAACTCGTCGCGCAGGCGATCGACTTGTGCCGAGGTCAGGCCCGAATACGAGAACATCCCGCGCTGCGCGTTGATGAAGCTGAAATCGCGATCGACGCCGCTTGCCTTCAGGCGCTCGACGAGACCATTGCGCATCGCACGGATGCGATCGCGCATTTCGCCGAGTTCCTGCACCCACGAAGCATGCAGTTCCGGCGACGCGAGCACCGCCGCGACCACCGCGCCGCCGTGGGTTGGCGGGTTCGAGTAGTTCGTGCGGATCACGCGCTTCAGTTGCGACAGCACGCGCGTGGCTTCTTCCTTGCTCGACGTGATGATCGACAGCGCGCCGACGCGCTCGCCGTACAGCGAGAACGACTTCGAGAACGACGACGACACGAACGCGTTCAGGTCGGCCGCGGCAAACAGGCGCACGGCAGCGGCATCGGCTTCGATGTTCTCGCCGAAGCCCTGATAGGCCATGTCGAGGAACGGCACGAGGTTGCGCGCCTTCACGACTTCAACGACCTGTTGCCATTGCGCTTCGGTCAGGTCCACGCCGGTCGGGTTGTGGCAGCACGCGTGCAGCACGACGACCGTGCCGGCCGCGTAGCCGTTCAGCGCCGACAGCATGCCTTCGAAGTTCACGCCGTGGGTGGCTGCGTCGTAGTACGGGTACGCGACGACCTCGAAGCCGGCCGCTTCGAACAGCGCGCGGTGGTTTTCCCAGCTCGGATCGCTGATCGCGACCTTCGCGTTCGGGTTCAAGGTGCGCAGAAAATCGGCGCCGATCTTCAGCGCGCCCGTGCCGCCCAGCGCCTGGGCCGTGACCACGCGGCCTGCCGCGATCAGCGGCGAGTCGTTGCCGAGCAGCAGCTTCTGCACGGCCGCATCGTAGGCGGCGATCCCGTCGATCGGCAGGTAGCCGCGCGGCAGGCCGGCCTCGACACGCGCCTTCTCCGCGTCGCGCACCGCGCGCAGCAGCGGAATCTTGCCGTCTTCGTTCGTGTACACGCCGACGCCGAGGTTGACCTTGGTCGGACGCGCATCGGCGTTGAAGGCTTCGTTCAGGCCCAGGATCGGGTCGCGGGGAGCAAGCTGGACAGCGGAGAAGAGCGACATGATGATTCGGCAGTAGTGAAAAGAGGGTCAGGCTTTCAACCGGCGGGGCGGGCGCGGTGGACCGCGCCTGCGGCGCGACGCCGGAAAGCGCAGCAGCCTGACATTGTAGCGAATTCGTGCTGACGGGGGCGGTGATTCCGTCGCGATGAGGGCGGCGAATCGCGATTTCGGGCGGCCGTCGCGCGTCAGGAGCCGACAGCAGTTCGCGCGGCCGCGAAGCGCTAGAATGCTTTCTTTGCCCTTGCTCCGGCCGCATTCCATGTCCGAACATCATGCCGAAGTCGGCGACGCGCTCGACGAATCCAAATTCGTCACTTTCGAAGGGTCGCCGTTCCAGCTTTACCAGCCCTATCCGCCCGCGGGCGACCAGCCGACCGCGATCGACACGCTCGTCGAAGGCGTCGGCGACGGCCTTGCCTTCCAGACGCTGCTCGGCGTAACCGGCTCGGGCAAGACCTTCACGATGGCCAACACGATCGCGCGGCTCGGCCGCCCGGCGATCGTGTTCGCGCCGAACAAGACGCTCGCGGCGCAGCTTTACGCGGAGTTCCGCGAGTTCTTCCCGCGCAACGCGGTCGAGTATTTCGTCTCGTATTACGACTACTACCAGCCTGAGGCCTACGTGCCGCAGCGCGACCTGTTCATCGAGAAGGATTCGTCGATCAACGAGCACATCGAGCAGATGCGGCTGTCGGCGACGAAGAGCCTGATGGAGCGCCGCGACGTGGTGATCGTCGCGACGGTGTCGGCGATCTACGGTATCGGCAATCCGTCCGAATACCACCAGATGATCCTGACGCTGCGCACCGGCGACAAGCTCGGCCAGCGCGACGTGATCGCGCGATTGATCGCGATGCAATACACGCGCAACGAGCAGGATTTCCAGCGCGGCACGTTCCGCGTGCGCGGCGACACGATCGACATCTTCCCGGCCGAACACGCGGAAATGGCCGTGCGCGTCGAATTGTTCGACGACGAGGTCGAGACGCTGCACCTGTTCGATCCGCTGACCGGGCGCGTGCGGCAGAAGATTCCTCGCTTTACCGTGTACCCATCGTCGCACTACGTGACGCCGCGCGACACCGTGATGCGCGCGGTCGAGACGATCAAGGACGAACTGCGCGAACGGCTCGAATTCTTCCATCGCGAAGGCAAGCTCGTCGAGGCGCAGCGCCTCGAGCAGCGCACGCGCTTCGATCTCGAGATGCTGCAGGAGCTCGGCTTCTGCAAGGGCATCGAGAACTATTCGCGGCACTTCTCGGGCGCGGCGCCCGGCGATCCGCCGCCGACGCTCGTCGACTACCTGCCGCCCGATGCGCTGATGCTGCTCGACGAATCGCACGTGCTGATCGGCCAGCTGAACGGCATGTACAACGGCGACCGCGCGCGCAAGGAAAACCTCGTCAATTACGGGTTCCGCCTGCCGTCCGCGCTCGACAACCGGCCGCTGAAGTTCCCCGAGTTCGAGCGCAAGATGCGCCAGGTCGTGTTCGTGTCGGCGACGCCGGCTGACTACGAGAAGCGCGTGACGGGGCAGATCGCCGAGCAGGTCGTGCGACCCACGGGCCTCGTCGATCCGGAAATCGAAGTGCGGCCGGCGAGTTCGCAGGTGGACGACGTGCTCACCGAGATCAACGCGCGCGTGAAGGCCGGCGAGCGCGTGCTGATCACGACGCTGACGAAGCGCATGGCAGAACAGCTGACCGAGTTCCTGGCCGACCATGGCGTCAAGGTGCGTTACCTGCACAGCGACATCGATACGGTGGAGCGCGTCGAGATCATCCGCGATCTGCGGCTCGGCACGTTCGACGTGCTGGTCGGGATCAACCTGCTGCGCGAGGGCCTCGACATTCCCGAAGTGTCGCTCGTCGCGATTCTCGATGCGGACAAGGAAGGCTTCCTGCGCGCCGAGCGCTCGCTGATCCAGACGATCGGCCGCGCCGCGCGCAACGTGAACGGCAAGGCGATTCTCTATGCCGACAACATGACCGAATCGATGAAGCGCGCGATCGGCGAAACCGAACGGCGCCGCGCGAAGCAGATCGCGTACAACGAAAAGATGGGCATCACGCCGCGCGGCGTCGTGAAGCGTATCAAGGACATCATCGACGGCGTCTACAACGCCGACGACGCGCGTGCGGAGTTGAAGGAAGCGCAGCAGCGCGCGAAATTCGAGGACATGTCGGAAAAGCAGCTCGCGAAGGAAATCAAGCGTCTCGAGAAGCAGATGGCCGATTACGCGAAGAACCTCGAATTCGAGAAGGCCGCCGCGACCCGCGACCAGCTTGCCGTGCTGCGCGAACGCGTGTTCGGCGCGAACGTGGGCGACCACATCAGCGGCGGCCGGTAAATCTTTCCAAACGTCACCGTATCCTTTTGGTAAAGCGCCTGTAAGCCTTGTCGAATCAGGGGTTTACGGCGCTCTCCGTTTGTTCCGAAACTGGTTCAGTGCTAAACTTCGCATGTATTGAGAATAGTTCGCATTAACGTTCTTCGTCGCGTTAGTGTTTCCAGCGGGCGGCCGGCGGCGGCCCGCGTTTCGTCAAGATAGTCAGACAAATAACAAGGAGTGTCCATGTTGGGTTCTTCGTTCATCCGCACGACGGTTGCGGTAGCGGCGGCGCTGGCCGCGATGTCCGCCTCGGCTGCCGAGTATCCGATCGGCAAGCAGCAGATCCAGGGCGGCATGGAAATCGGCGCGGTGTATCTGCAGCCGATCACGATGGACCCGGAAGGCATGATGCGCAAGGCGTCGGATTCCGACATCCACCTCGAGGCCGACATCCATGCGGTCAAGAACAACCCGACCGGTTTCGCCGAAGGCGACTGGATGCCGTACCTGCAGGTCACGTACAAGCTGACGAAGCAGGGCGACACGAAGTGGAAGGCCGAAGGCGACCTGATGGGCATGGTCGCGAGCGACGGCCCGCACTATGGCGACAACGTGAAGCTCGCCGGCCCGGGCAAGTATCACCTGACGATGGTCGTCAAGCCGCCGATGCAGTCCGGTCACATGGCGTTCGGTCGCCACGTCGACAAGGAAACGGGCGTGGGCCCGTGGTTCAAGCCCATCACGCTCGAATACGACTTCCCGTTCGCCGGTATCGGCAAGAAGGGCGGTTACTGATCGGTGGCATCACGAACGGCGCGCTTCGGCGCGCCGTCGGCGTAGAGAACCCAGAATGAAAATTCCCCAGAAAATCGTTGCCGCAGCCGCTGCGCTGTGGCTTGCCGGCGCGGCGCAGGCGGCCGATCTGCCGACCTTCAAGCTCGAGATGACGGACGGCAAGCTGAATCCCGCGCGCATCGAAGTGCCGGCCGGCCAGCGTTTCAAGATCGAGATCAGGAACACCGGCAAGGGCGCCGCCGAATTCGAGAGCGTGCAACTGCGCAAGGAGAAGGTGCTCGCGCCGGGCGCCGATTCGTTCGTGGTCGTCGCCCCGCTGTCGCCGGGCGAATACAAGTTTTTCGACGATTTCCACCAGCAGGCACAGGGCGTGATCGTCGCGAAGTAACGCGTTTTATCTGCGCGCGGGCGCGCCAGTCCCTTGCCCCGAGCGTCAGGAGGTATCGATGGGTCAGATTTTGTTCATCGTCTGGCGGGAGAGCGTCGAAGCGCTGCTCGTCGTCGGCATTCTCTATGCATGGCTGAAAAACGGCGACGACGACGCGCGCCGCGGCCTGCCTTTCCTCTGGGCCGGCGTCGGCGCCGGTCTGCTGATGGCCGTCGGCCTCGGCGCCGCGCTGGTCGGGTTCACCGAAGTGTTGTCCGGCGACGCGCAGGACTATTTCCAGACGGCGATGGTGCTGATCGCATGCGTGCTGATCGTGCAGATGGTGCTGTGGATGCGCCGGCACGGCCGCACGCTGAAGCGCGACATGGAGCAGTCGCTGCAGCAAAGTACGCGCGATTCGAACTGGTGGGGCGTCGCCGTGCTGGTCGCGCTCGCGATCGCCCGCGAAGGCAGCGAGACGGTGATCTTCCTGTACGGCCTGGGTTTCGGCCAGTCGGGCCACGTCGACGGCAGCCAGATGCTCGCGGTCGTGATCGGTCTCGGTCTCGCGTTCCTCACGTTCTATCTGCTGCAGCTCGGCGGCAAGTACTTCTCGTGGCGGCATTTCTTCCGCGTCACCGAAGTCATGCTGCTGTTCCTCGGCGCGGGCCTGTTCCAGACCGGCGTCGACAAGCTGATCGACAAGGAAATCCTGCCGCTCGGCATCTCGCAGGTGTGGGACACGTCCGCGATTCTCGATGATTCGGGCACCTTCGGTTCGCTCGTCGCGACGCTGACCGGCTATCGCGCGCATCCGGCGCTGACCAATCTGGTGGCGTATGCGGTGTACTGGGCGGTCGTCTGGCTGCTGATGAAACGCGCGAGCCGCCGTCCGGCCGTCGCAGCGGGTCGCGCGGCATGAGCGTTGTCGCCGCCGTCAAGCCGGGTTGGCTCGCGCAGGCCGGCCAGTGGATGCAGCGCCACGGTGCGCTGATCCGCGGTATCCAGTGGATCGTCGTCGCCGTCTACGCGTTTCTGATCATCGTGCCGGCCGTGTTGCCGCTGCCGGACGATTCCGCGCACCTGTGGAACAACCTCACGCTCATCGCGCAATTCGCGTTCTGGGGCATCTGGTGGCCATTCGTGCTGCTGTCGATGGTGATGCTCGGGCGCGTCTGGTGCGGCGTGCTGTGCCCCGAAGGGGCACTTACCGAATACGCGAGCAAGTTCGGCCGCGGCGGCCCGATCCCGCGCTGGATCCGGTGGGGCGGCTGGCCGTTCGTCGCGTTCGGCATCACGACGATCTACGGGCAGATGGTGAGCGTGTACCAGTATCCGCTCGCGGTGCTGTTCGTGCTCGGCGGCTCGACCGTCGGCGCGATCGTGATCGGCGTGCTGTACGGCCGCGAGAAACGCGTGTGGTGCAAGTATCTGTGTCCGGTCAACGGCGTGTTCGGGCTGCTCGCGCGGCTTGCGCCGATGCGCTACAAGGTCGACGAGGATGCGTGGCGCCGTTCGTACAAGAACGGCGAGCACGGTCATCGCGTGATTCCGATCAACTGCGCACCGCTGGTACCGTTGCGCAACATGAAGGGCGCGGCGGACTGCCATATGTGCGGCCGCTGCAGCGGGCACCGCGACGCGATTTCGCTGTCATTGCGCTCGCCGTCCGACGAAGTCGTGAACCTCGGGGCGGAGCGGGCCAATCCGTGGGACACCGCGCTGATCCTGTACGGCCTGCTCGGCGTGGCGATCGGCGCGTTCCACTGGACCGTGAGCCCGTGGTTCGTGCAGATCAAACAATGGCTCGCGGGCTGGCTGATCGACCGCGACATCACGTGGCCGCTCGAGACCAATGCGCCGTGGTTCCTGCTCACGCACTATCCGGATCGCAACGACGTGTTCTCCTGGCTCGATGGCGGGCTGGTCGTCAGCTACATCGTCGGCACGGGGCTCGTGTACGGCACGGCGCTGCTGGTGTTGCTGGCCGGCGCCACGCTGATGCTCGGCCGCTTCGATCGCGTGCGCCTGCATCACCTCGCCCAGGCACTGATCCCGATCGCCGGCGCGGGCGTGTTCCTCGGGCTGTCGGCCACGACGCTGTCGTTGCTGCGTGCCGAGCATGTGCCGCTCGGCTGGGCAACCGACGTGCGCATCGCGATTCTGGTCGGCGCCAACGTATGGAGTGCGTGGCTCGCGTGGAAGGTCACGGGGCGCTATGCGGCGTGGCCGCGCCGGCTCGCGGCGTTCGCGTGGTTCGCCGTCGGGCTGGCCGTCGTCGACAGCGCATGGTGGCTGATGTTCTGGGGGTTCTGAAGCGGCGCGCATGCCGCTTCATTCGGCTGTCGTGCATTGCGCGGCCACTTATATGCAGGCGGCGTGCTTCGCACATTGGTTGCCCAAACAAAAAAGCGACACGTCCATCGACGTGTCGCTTTTTCTTCCTTGTGCGAGAACCAAAAAAGTGGCTTGGCTTGCTGCAACGGCTGCTTGAGTGTGTTTGCACGAAGGGGTCTAGATCTCGCGTGCAAGCCGTTACGCTGGCTACTGCCCAACACCTCTCAGGGAGGTGGTCCCCACAATACTCGGTCGTTACTTCGTCAGGATCAGTTTGCCGAGCCGCGTCGCCCGCAACTGATAAGTCTCTCCGTTATGCGCGATGCTGACGTGGCTTTGGCCTTGCAGCAGCGCATCGCTGTTGACAACCCGCGTGCCTGCATCGCGGTTGCCGGCGGGTTTCGCCGGCGTGGTGACCGCTGCCGTCTTCTGGCGGCTGCTGGCTGCGGTGCCGGTGGTGCGGCGCAGGGTCAGCGTGGTCGGGCGCATGGTGTCGGTCATTCGGTTTGATCGGTGACTGTCGATACGATGGAATGAATTCTAAATGATAACTATTCCCATTTACAAAGACTCTTTATCGATCGAAACGTCTGATCTGATAGTTTGAATCAAAGCGGCGGCTCGCAGGCCGCCGCCGGATTCAGTGCAGCGGATCGGGATCCTTGCGGCCCTGCGCGTATTCGCGGATCAGGCGAACGGTGTCGATATCCGACGTGCGGTACGCCTCCTTGACGATCCCGTGCGTCTGTCGCGCTTCTTCGCTGTCGTCGGTGACCGTCAGCGTCGTGCGGTAGTCGAAACGCAGGAACAGCTCGTGGTCGTCGCGCTCCTCGATCGTCATTGTCAGCGAACCGCCGATCTCGCCATCCGCCGCGCGGATGTCGTAGCGGACCTGCTGGTTCGGCGTGAACGTCACGTGGTCGCGCACGGTCGCGTGACCGTAATGGAGTTCGCGTTCGAGCGTCGTGTCCGTCCGCTCGCGGATGACGCAGCTGTCGAGGCCGATCACGAACAGTTGCGGCTGTTCCGCACGTAGTACGAGGCCTTCCCAGAGCTGGTCGCGCGTGAGGGTCGGCACGCCCGGTTCGTCGGAGTTGATCTGGATCAGGTGTTCGAAGTTCAAGGGGCGGGTTCCTTCTGGTGGCGGGTGGCCACATGGTTCAAGAACTTATTGTGACGCAAAACCACCGGCTTCGCGGCACCTGCCGCCCGATCCGATTCACGCTTCGATGCGACCCATGCGACCGGTCTGATAGTCGACGACAGCCTGCCGGATCTCTTCCTCGGTATTCATCACGAACGGGCCGTAACGGACGATCGGCTCGTTGAGCGGCACGCCGCCGATCAGCAGCAGGTCGAGCGACGTGTCGCCGGCAGCGAACGTGACGGTGTCGCCATCGTCGCCGTAGACGATCATGTGCCGTGCGTCGACAGCCTGCCTGTCGGGCCCATAGAGGCCCGTTCCGTCGATCGGATAGGCAAACACGCGATAACCGGCCGGCACGGGCTGCGTGACCGTTGCGCCGGGCTCCAGCGTGAAGTGCTGATAGAGGATCGGTGTGCGTGTCTCGATCGCGGCCTTTACGCCGAAAGCTTCGCCCGCGATGACGCGCACGCGTGCGCCGCCGTCCGGCGACGTCGCGGTCGGAATGCGGGCGGCCGCGATTTCCTGGTAGCGCGGCGCGATCATCTTGTCGCGGCGCGGCAGGTTGACCCACAGCTGGAAGCCGTGGGAGCGTCCGCCTGCCTGAGCGAACGCCGGATCCGGCATCTCGCTGTGCACGACGCCGGCGCCGGCCGTCATCCACTGCACGTCGCCGGGGCCGAGTGTGCCGGCATGGCCGGACGAGTCGCGATGGCGGAAGCGCCCGTCGAGCGCGTAGGTCACGGTCTCGAAGCCGCGATGCGGATGGTCGGGCGCACCGACGGCTTCGCCGGGGGCGTAGTCGATGGGGCCCATTTCATCGAGCAGCAGGAACGGATCGAAATCCATCAACAGCCGCGTCGGGAACGGGCGGTGAACCACGAAACCGCCGCCTTCGGTGGTGCGAAGCGCGGGGTAGGTGCGATCAAGCGAGCGAGCGGTGGTCATGGGAAGCCCTCGAAATCATCGGAATAGCGTTATTTTCGAAACATAGCGCTATTATATTGGGCGTTTTACCGGGCGATTGGCGGCGGTTCGCAATGGATTGTTCTGAAATTGGAACGATGAGATGAATATCGATGCACATAACCTGAACGACCTGATGTACTTCTCGCAGGTCGTCGAACATGGCGGCTTCTCGGCCGCCGAACGCGTGCTGGGCATCTCGAAATCGCGTCTGTCGCGGCGCCTGACCGAGCTCGAGGCGGCGCTCGGCGTGCGCCTGCTGCAGCGCTCGACGCGCAAGCTCGCACTGACCGAGGCGGGGGAGCTGTTCTACCAGCATTGCCAGGCGATGCTCGCCGAAGCGCGGGCCGCGATGAACGCGGTGCAGCAGTTGCGCGCGTCGCCGCGCGGCTCGGTGCGCGTCAGCGTGCCGGTGACGCTGTCGCAGACGATGCTGTCGCGCATCCTGCCCGAATTCCTGCGCCGTTATCCCGAGGTGAAGGTGCATGTGCGCGTGACGAATCGCGTGATCGACCTGTTCGAGGATTCGATCGACGTCGCGTTGCGCGTGCGCTCGGAGCCGCCGCAGAACGCGAACATCGTCGTGCGGCCGCTGTGGCGCACCGAGCAGATGCTGGTCGGCGCGCCGAGCCTGCTGAGCCAGAATGCGCCGCCGCTGGCGCCGGACGACCTGACCGGCTTCGAGACGCTCGATACGCCGAGCGTCGACGGCCGGCACGTATTCAACCTGATCGCGCCGGACGGAACGCGCCACGTGCACGAGCATGATCCGCGTCTCGTGACGGCCGACCTGATGACGATCCGCGAGGCCGTGCTCGACGGCCTCGGCATCGCGGCGCTGCCGGAAATGATGTACGGCAACGCGTTGCGTGCGGGGCAGTTGTCGCCGGTGATGCCGGGCTGGACGCTGCCGGTGCCGCAGCTGTATGCGGTGTTCGTGTCGCGGCAGGGGATGCCGCCCGCGGTCCGTGCGTTCGTCGATTACCTGGTCGAGAAGCTCGACCACGGCGCGTACAAGGAGCCGGGTTGCCCCGAGCGCGCGAAGAACGAAGCGGCGGCCGATGTTTCGGCCACCTGAACACGGCATGCACGACGACGCAAATTTGTTTTGTCATTGAAGCGTCGCCTGCAATCGCAAGTTTCAATCGCCGGAACCTTGAATGCGTGCGCGGGCGGGCCTATATTGAAATCCCATTTCGCGAAGGAAGTTCTGAGCGAAATCAGGTGGCCGCATATATTGCGAGCCAGATAGGGCAGAACGCGCAGTCCGTGCAGACCACGGCAGAGTCGCATTTGCGTTGCTCGAGGCGTAACCGATACCGCCGAAGAGCCCGCCGCCCGAAGGCGCCCGCGTGCGCATGAAAAAAGGCCTTCATCTGGCGATGAAGGCCTTTTACTTTGTGTGCGGCCGGCCAGGTGCGGCCGGCCAGGTACGCAGTGACTACTGGCTGCCGCCGACGACGGAACGTGCGCGCGTTACTTCGCTTTCGCGCCCGGCTCCGTCACGAAGCCGAGCTTCGTCAGGCCGCCTGCCTGCGCATCCGACATCACTTCCGCGACGTGTTCGTAGGCGACCTTGCGGTCCGCGCGCAGATGCAATTCCGGCTGCGGCGTACGCTTCGCGGCTTCCGCGATGCGTGCCTGCAGCTGTTCGCGCGTGACCGTGTGGTCGTCCCACAGGATCGTGCCGTCGCCCTGGATCGCGACGTCGACGGTCTGCGGCTTTTCGTCGACGGGCTGGCTGCTGGCGTGCGGCAGGTCGATCTTCACCGCATGCTGCATCGCCGGGATCGTCACGAGGAAAATGATCAGGAGTACGAGCATGACGTCGACGAGCGGCGTCATGTTGATCTCGCTCATCACGGCATCGTCGTCATCGTCGCTGAAACCGGTGTTCATGGCCATGGTTCACCTCGTCTCAGCTGGCGGCGCGCGATGCGAGACGCAGGCCGTCGCGCGTCGACGACGACGCGAGGCTCGCGCCCGTCACGAAGTACGCATGCAGGCCGTGCGCGAAGCGGCGCAGCTTGCTGACGACACCCTTGTTCGCGCGGGTCAGCGCGTTGTAGCCGAGCACCGCGGGAATCGCGACGAACAGGCCGAAAGCCGTCATGATCAGCGATTCGCCGACCGGGCCCGCGACCTGGTCGATCGACGTCTGGCCGGTGGCGCCGATCGCGAGCAGCGCGTGGTAGATGCCCCAGACCGTGCCGAACAGGCCGACGAACGGCGCCGTGCTGCCGACCGATGCGAGGATCGCGAGGCCGCTCTGCATGCGCGAGATGCCTTCGTCCATCGTGTCCTTCAGGCAGCGCGTGACCCAGTCCGATACGTCCATGCGGTCGTGCAGGTGCGGTTGCGTCTGATGGTGGTGATCGGCGGCTTCCTTGCCCGACAGCGCGAGCGCGAGGAACGGGTTGTCGTTCGGCGTCGATGCGGCGAGGCCGAGCTTCTTGATGCCGTCGTCGAAATTGTCGGAATGCCAGAATGCCTGTTCGGCGTTCTTCGTGAGGCGGTTCAGGCGGATCACGTTCCAGCCCTTCATGACGATCACGATCCACGACAGGACCGACATCACGAGCAGCGTGATCGCAATGGCGCGCGTGACGAAATCACCTTGCGCCCAGACGTGCGCGATACCGTAGCTTTGCATTTTTTGTTTCCTTTGAATCTTCCGGATGTTAATCAGTGAGCCCGAAGCTGTAGGGCTGTGTGCGGGCGGCGCGGATCGCCTGGCCGTTCTCGACGTACGGGCGGCAGGTGGTCGCGCGCATCGCGTCGAGTGCGGCATCGTCGAGGCGCGGATAACCGCTGCTCTTCTGCAGATCGATGCTTTCGATCTTGCCGGTCACGCCGACGACGAAGTGAACGTAGGCGGTGCCCGATTCGCCGCGGCGGCGCGACATCGACGGATAGTCGGGCTTCACGAAGTTGCATTGGAGCGTCGGCACGTTCTTCGGTGCGCTGACCTGCATCGTTTCGCGCGCCGGGCCCGGCGTGGCGGCCGGTGCCGCGGGAGCGGGCGCGGCGGGAGCCGGTGTCGGATCGGCGGCGGGAGCGGGCGTGGGCGACGGGGCCGGCGACGGCGCAACCGGCTGCGGGGTCGGCTTCGCCGCTTTCTGTACCGGCTTCGGCTCGACCTTCGGCTTCACGCGCGGCATGGGCTTCGGCGGTGCGGGCTGGGGGATCGATTCGGCCGCGACCTGCTGCGCGATCGGCGCAGGCGTGATGAGCTGCGCGGTGATCGTCTGGACCTCGACCGATTTCGGCGGCGGCGCGTTGCGATGGAGCCATGCGGCCGTCAGCATGATCGCGTGTGCGGCAAGCACGCCGACCGCGACGACGATCACTCGGGGATTCATACGTGGTGCAGCCGGCATGGCGCCGGCAGGAGCGAGATGCGAAGCCTGCATGTTAGCTTGAAAGAACGACGTCGCACCCGGGGCGCGGCGGGTGAATCGGCATCACTTGCGGAAGATCAGCAGCGAGATGCAAACGGTGGTTACGAATCCGATCAGCAATTCCATCACAGGCTCCTTGACAGGTAAGCCGTTGGCTCGCGCAGACGATGGCTTGCTGACGGTCAAGACAAAAAATGCGGCCTGGGCCGCATGCGCATGCTCGGCGCCGCTCAGGCGGCCTTGCGGTCGTAGAACGTGACCGGAATCGGATGCGCATGATGCTCGACGCCGCAACGGCTCGCGCAGACGCCTTGCTCGGCCATGAGGTCGCGTACGGACTCCTCGCACTTGCCGCAGCACGTGGCCACGCCGAGCTCGAACTGGAGTTCATCGAAAGAGTTCACCCCCTCGGCGAGGGACGCGCGAATCTTGCGATCGGAAACAGACTTGCACACGCAGACGATCATGATGAGTTGCGATAGCTAACGTTAATGCGAATTATTATCATTAATTTTGCGGAGATTGACAAGCCTGGGGCGGGCTTTTTTTAAGGTCATCGGACCCTTGAAACGACGGAGGGCGAAGGGGCGGCGGCCGGGCGCCGCCGGCCCGCGTCAGGCGGTCGCGCAGGCGCGTGCGTTCGGCGAGGAAATGGTGACGGATTCGACCGGCGCATCGAGGCCGAGCAGCGTCGACGCGAGCGCGCGCAGTTGCAGGCCGTCGCTCGTCGAGCAGAAGCGCGGCAGCGCGGCATGCGTGCCGGCCGGCGCGCGCAGTCCGCGCTCGTCGAGCACCCGCGCGAGCTGGCGGGCGATGGCATCGCTCGTGTCGACGATCGTCAGGCGCTCGCCAACAAGGTCACGAATCGTGTCTGTGAAGAACGGGTAGTGCGTGCAGCCGAGTACCAGCGTATCGGCGCCGTCGTCGAGCATCGGCTGGATGTA
Source organism: Burkholderia sp. APQ4-4ca (assembly GCF_057837105.1). Lineage (NCBI taxonomy): Bacteria > Pseudomonadati > Pseudomonadota > Betaproteobacteria > Burkholderiales > Burkholderiaceae > Burkholderia > Burkholderia sp. APQ4-4ca. The sequence continues at coordinate 14,342 of NZ_JBYQCG010000077.1, forward strand.
ACGCTCGAGCAGCGCGCGCAACGCGGGCGAATTCGTGTCGCCGCGTTCGATCGCTTCGACGAGCCCGTGGCCGGGCTGGCAGATGAAGCGGCGGCCGGCGCCGTAGCGATCGAGCAGCGCCTGGAAGCGTGGGCTGTTCAGCGTCGATTGCGTCGCGAGGACGCCCGCGACGCCGGTCGTGGACAGCGCGGCGGCCGGCTTGATGCCTGGCTCGACGCCGACGAGCGGAATCGACAGGCGTTCGCGGATGGCCGCGATCGCCCGTGCCGTTGCCGTGTTGCATGCGATCACGAGCGCTTTCGCGCCTTCGCGGGCGAGCCATTCGCCGATCGCCAGCGTGCGTTCCGTGATGAATGCCTCGTCGCGCGGGCCATACGGCGCGTGGTGCGAGTCGGCGACGTAGACGAACGATTCGTCGGGCAGGTGCGCGCGCACGGCGCGCAGCACCGACAGGCCGCCGAGCCCCGAATCGAAGATGCCGACAGGGGCGGCGGCGCGCGGCGCGGGTGCGGCGGACGGGTTCGTCATCGTCGGGGCGGGCGGCGGGCCGGCGGGTGGGGCGATTACTCGGGCGAACCCATCATCGTTTGCTGATAGTTCTGCAGGCCGACCTTGCCGATCAGGTCGATCTGCGTTTCGAGCCAGTCGATGTGCTCTTCGGTGTCGTCGAGGATCTTTTCGAAGATCTCGCGCGACACGTAGTCGCGAACCGATTCGCAGTAGGCGATCGCTTCCTTGCAGGTGGATTGCGAGATCTGCTCGAGCTTCAGGTCGCACTTCAGGATCTCTTCGGTTTCCTCGCCGACGAGCAGCTTGTGCAGGTCCTGCAGGTTCGGCAGCCCGTCGAGCATGAACACGCGCTCGATCAGCCAGTCGGCGTGCTTCATTTCGCCGATCGACTCGTCGTATTCGTGCTTGCCGAGCTTCTCGAGGCCCCAGTGCTTGTACATGCGCGCATGCAGGAAGTACTGGTTGATCGCCGTGAGTTCATTCTTCAGTTGGGCGTTCAGATATTCGATGACTTTCTTGTCGCCTTGCATGGCTGTTCCTTGTTCAGTGGGGCTTCAGAAACCGAACGATAATCGCTCGAACGAGAAAAGCCAAGCCTCGAAGCCTTGTCGGGCCTGCTTTTTGCGTGTAATGAGAATCAGCCTTGAACGACCGGCCGAACACGATAATGAGAATGAGAAGTAAAAAGGCCGGACGTGCGTCCGGCCTTTCGTTCGATCGCGCTTAAGCGGTGGCGACCGGGATCTTGCCGATCTTCGCCTGCCATTCCTTCGGACCCGTCTGATGCACCGACGTACCCGACGAATCGACGGCCACCGTCACCGGCATGTCCTGCACGTCGAACTCGTAGATCGCTTCCATGCCGAGGTCTTCGAACGCGAGCACCTTCGCGCCGCGGATCGCCTTCGACACGAGGTAGGCCGCACCGCCGACCGCCATCAGGTAGGCCGCCTTGTGCTTCTTGATCGCGTCGATCGCGACCGGGCCGCGCTCGGCCTTGCCGACCATCGAGATCAGGCCGGTTTGCGCGAGCATCGTCTCGGTGAACTTGTCCATGCGCGTGGCGGTCGTCGGGCCGGCCGGGCCGACCACTTCGTCGCGCACCGGATCGACCGGGCCGACGTAGTAGATCACGCGGTTCGTGAAGTCGACCGGCAGCTTCTCGCCCTTCGCGAGCATGTCGGCGATGCGCTTGTGCGCGGCGTCGCGGCCGGTCAGCATCTTGCCCGACAGCAGCAGCGTCTGGCCCGGCGTCCAGCTCGCGACTTCTTCCGGGGTCAGCGTGTTCAGGTCGACGCGCTTGCTGGTTTCCGTGTTCGGTTCCCAGTGCACCTTCGGCCAGGCGTCGAGCGACGGCGCTTCAAGCTTGGCCGGGCCCGATCCGTCGAGCACGAAATGCGCGTGGCGCGTGGCGGCGCAGTTCGGGATCAGCGCGACCGGCTTCGAGGCCGCGTGCGTCGGCGCCGCCATGATCTTCACGTCGAGCACGGTCGCGAGGCCGCCGAGGCCCTGTGCGCCGATGCCGAGCGCGTTGACCTTCTCGTGCAATTCCACGCGCAGTTCCTCGACCCAGTCCTTCGGGCCGCGCGTGATGATTTCCTGGATGTCGATCGGCTCCATCAGCGATTCCTTCGCCATCAGCATCGCCTTCTCGGCGGTGCCGCCGATGCCGATCCCGAGCATGCCCGGCGGGCACCAGCCGGCGCCCATCGTCGGGACCGTCTTCAGCACCCAGTCGACGATCGAGTCGGACGGGTTCAGCATCACGAACTTCGACTTGTTTTCCGAGCCGCCGCCCTTCGCCGCGACCTGCACGTCGACCTTGTCGCCCGGCACGATCTCGTAGTGGATCACGGCCGGCGTGTTGTCCTTCGTGTTCTTGCGGGCGCCTTCCGGCGGGTTGACGATCGACGCGCGCAGCACGTTGTCCGGGTGCGTGTAACCGCGGCGCACGCCTTCGTTGATCATGTCGGTGACGCCCATCGTCGCGCCGTCCCAGCGCACGTCCATGCCGACCTTCACGAAGATCGTCACGATGCCGGTGTCCTGGCAGATCGGGCGCTTACCTTCCGCGCACATGCGGCTGTTCGTGAGGATCTGCGCGATCGCGTCCTTCGCCGCCGGACTCTCTTCCAGCTCGTACGCGCGGCCGAGGGCCTGGATGTAGTCGAGCGGATGGTAGTAGCTGATGTACTGCAGCGAATCCGCGATGCTCTGGATCAGGTCTTCCTGTTTGATGACGGTCATGGCTGAGACTCTGTGGGGACAGTGGGAATGGTTTGCCGACGGGTCAGGCCGCCGGTCGGGACGCCGCGGGCGCATGCGCCTCGTGGAAATGGGCCGGGTGCGTGTGCGTCGTCAGGCGATCGACCCACGCCATCACGAGCGCCGACACGAGGAACGACACGTGGATGATCACCTGCCACATGATCGCGTGCGTCGTGTGCTGGTCGGGGTTGATGAAGGTCTTCAGCAGGTGGATCGACGAAATGCTGATCAGCGCCATCGACAGCTTGACCTTCAGCACGCCCGCGTTCACGTGGTCGAGCCATTCGGGCTCGTCGGGATGGCCCTCGATGCCGAGCCGCGACACGAACGTTTCATATCCGCCGACGATCACCATGATCAGCAGGTTCGAGATCATCACCACGTCGATCAGGCCGAGCACGGCGAGCATCACGCTGATTTCGTCGAGGCCCGTCGCATGCGACAGCAGGTGCCAGACTTCCTTCAGGAACAGGAACACGTAGACGGCTTGCGCGACGATCAGGCCGAGATAAAGCGGCACCTGGAGCCAGCGGCTCATGAAAATCAGCGCGGGAAGGGGGCGAAGCGGGCGGCGGCCGGGATGGCCGGGCGAATGCGGGGCGGACATGTCGGGGTACGGGCGCGGTGCGCAGGTATCGGGGGTAATCTTGAAAAGGCGCGCTATTGTAACGCGTCGGCCGGCGCCGCTGCAGCGACGCGCCGCCACGGCCGGGGACGGATCAGGAAGCGGCCGCCGGCACGCGTTTTCCGCGCAGGCTCGCGAGCACGATGCCGGCGACGACGCACGCGAGCGCGATGCCGTGCGCGAGCGTCGGGCGCTCGCCGAGGAACGCGATGCCGTACGCGGCCGCGGCGATCGGCAGCACCGCGCTGAACACGCCGGCGAGACTGCCCGGCACGTGCCGGATGCCCTTCATCCACAACCAGAACGAGAAGATGCTGGCCGACAGCCCGTACCAGACGACGAGCGCCCAGGTGCCGGCGGGCATGCTCGCGTAATCGAAGTGCCACAGCGCCGTCGCGCCGAGCGGCAGCATCAGGAACAGCCCGAACAGGTGGGTATACGCGCAGATGTCGATCGGGGCGAGCGTTTGCGTGAGCCGGCGCGACAGGATCACGTAGATCGATTCGCAGCACACCGCGCCGAGGATCAGCAGGTTGCCGATCAGCGAGCCGGACGCGTCGCCCTGCGTGCCGTGACCGGCCGCGCTGCCGTTGGCGAGGTTGATCGTCACGACCCCGACGATCGCGAGCGCGATCGACACGAGCGCACGGCCGTTCGGTTTTTCACGCAGGATCAACCATGCGAACAGCGCGACGATCGCGGGGATCGTGCTCGTGATGACGCCCGCGGCCACCGCGCTCGTGCGCTGCACGCCGTTGAGCATCAGCAGCGTGAACATGAAGGTGCCGAAGAACGCCTGCAGGAACAGGTTCAGCCATTCGCCGCGCTTGACCGCGCGCATCTTCACGGGACGGAACAGCGGCCACAGCACGGCGATCGCGATCACGAAGCGCAGCGTGGCGAGGATGGCGACCGGGACGAATGCAACGATGGATTTACCGATACCGACGTTGCTGCCGACGAACAGCATCGACAGGATGAGGAAGAGGGCGTAGCGATTCAAGCTGGAATCCGGAAGGCGAGGTCAGTTAGGATTGTAGGGTCGCGGTCGTAACAGCGTAAAGCCGACCTCGGTGCGGCGCGCCCGACCCGCGAAACGGCCATGCCGCGTAAGTGACGGGT
>NZ_JBYQCG010000077.1:18886-20179 GCF_057837105.1 Burkholderia sp. APQ4-4ca
GGTGCCGAAGAACGCCTGCAGGAACAGGTTCAGCCATTCGCCGCGCTTGACCGCGCGCATCTTCACGGGACGGAACAGCGGCCACAGCACGGCGATCGCGATCACGAAGCGCAGCGTGGCGAGGATGGCGACCGGGACGAATGCAACGATGGATTTACCGATACCGACGTTGCTGCCGACGAACAGCATCGACAGGATGAGGAAGAGGGCGTAGCGATTCAAGCTGGAATCCGGAAGGCGAGTTCAGTTAGGATTGTAGGGTCGCGGTCGTAACAGCGTAAAGCCGACCTCGGTGCGGCGCGCCCGACCCGCGAAACGGCCATGCCGCGTAAGTGACGGGTAAGTTGGAGCGCTTATCGTGGACATTGCCGGGCCGCGGCTCACGTTCGCGTGACGTGGTGCGGTGCAGCATCGTGCGCAGCCCTTCGCGGCCGCGTGCGGGTGGTGGGAGACAGCGGCGCGCAGGGCGCCGGCCAAGACGACGCGCGGCGCACACGATCGCGCCGCCATGCAGAGGATTCATGTTCACCAAGGGGTTGTCGATGTCTGCGATTGAATCGGTTCTTCACGAAACCCGTCAGTTCGCGCCGCCCGCGGCGCTCGAGAAGACGGCGACCATTTCCGGCATGCCGGCCTATCGCGCGCTCGTCGCCGAGGCCGAGCAGGATTACGAAGGCTTCTGGGCGCGTCTCGCGCGCGAGGGCCTCACGTGGCGCAAGCCGTTCACCCAGGTGCTCGACGAGAGCAACGCGCCTTTCTACAAGTGGTTCGACGACGGCGAGCTGAACGCGTCGTACAACTGCCTCGACCGCCACGTCGAAGCCGGCAACGGCGAGCGCGTCGCGGTGATCTTCGAGGCCGACGACGGCACCGTCACCCGCGTCACCTATGCGGATCTTCTCGCGCGCGTGTCGCGCTTCGCCAATGCGCTGAAGAAACGCGGCATCGGCAAGGGCGATCGCGTCGTCATCTATATCCCGATGTCGATCGAAGGCATCGTCGCGATGCAGGCCTGCGCGCGCATCGGCGCGACGCACTCGGTCGTGTTCGGCGGCTTCTCCGCGAAATCGCTGAACGAGCGCCTCGTCGACGTCGGCGCGGTCGCGCTGATTACCGCCGACGAGCAGGCCCGCGGCGGCAAGACCCTGCCGCTCAAGAGCATCGCCGACGAGGCGATCGCGCTGGGCGGCTGCGAAGCGGTCAAGAGCGTGATCGTCTATCGCCGCACCGGCGGCAAGATCGACTGGCATGCGGAGCGCGACCTGTGGATGCACGAGCTCACGGACGGCGAAC
>NZ_JBYQCG010000078.1:0-27704 GCF_057837105.1 Burkholderia sp. APQ4-4ca
AGGGGGATCAGTTGCGTGACGTCATTGCGGTTGGCTCCGGTCAAGATTGCCGCGATCGGTGTGCCGTTGGCGTCGGTGGCGAGGTGGTGTTTGGAACCGGGTCGCGCTCGATCGGTGGGGTTCGGGCCAGTTTTTCGCCCGCCCCAACCGCTCGAATCGACGAGGAGTCGACGACCACACGTGAGAAGTCAATCTGGTTTGCCGCGCGTAGTTTGGTCAGCAGCAACGCGTGCAATGCGTCCCACACGCCAGCCTCTTGCCAGTCCCGCAGCCGACGCCAGCAACTCACGCCCGAGCCACATCCCATTTCCGCAGGAAGATCGCGCCAGCGAATGCCGGTCTTCAGCACGAACAGAATGCCCGTCAGCGCTGCACGATTCGGCACGGGCTTGCGACCCGGGTACTTGAACCGACGGGGCTTGGCAGGTGGCAGAAGTGGCTCGATTAGTTTCCACAACTCGTCGTCAATGATCGGCTTGCCCATCTCCCTGATCCGGTTATCACGACGGCTCAGATTAACAGGTCGAGAGAAAAGTTAACAGTAGCTACGCACCTTTTTGAAACCGTCTCTAAATCGACTGAAGTCTCCCACGGGTCTTCTACAGTGCCAGCATCCGCGTCGATCGCTCGCGTCATGAGAACCTTGCGCCAGCTATCTTCAGGGCTGGCGTCGGACGTTATAAGGTGAGCAACGGCGGCATATGGGAACCCATGAGACAGCATGGCCTTGGCTTGGGAAAAACAAACTCGTTCGGCGATTTCCCTTGCTTGGTGAATTTGGCGCGAACAGCCTTCAGTTCAATCGCCAGTGTTTGGGACACCACCAGCTCATCGTTCTCGTAAGGGATCACCAGGAGATCGACATCGCCTGGAAAAGACATGGCGGGAAGCATGTCGGCCGAGCGTACAAATCCGCCGACCATCACTCCGCTACCCTGGCCCATTGAATCGAAAAACTGCGGCACTATCCCACTGTAGCAAGCGCCGAAGAGACGGCGATTACAGACAAGACGAGCGCCCAAGGCGATTTCGTCGTCTTTTTCGACCATAGTTTTAGGCAAGACAATGGCCGCTTCCCCATCGCGAATTTGTCGCGGGCGGCGCAGTAACGGAATTCACAAGCTATCCATTCGGTTTTTGCGAAGTGCAGTCGATACCAAGCATCGGACCAGTTGCCCATTTCGTAAAGACGTACGGGACGACCGCATGATCTGCCTTTTCCATATGCTCACGAAAAAGGATTTCAACTCGCGGTCGCCTAGAGAAGCTAATCTCGAGAAAGCCGTTTCATCCATCCTCTATCGGGATAGCATGGCGCTGTCGGCTTCAAAACGTACCGGTTCGCGAGAGTCGAAGCCCATTGTCAGTGATCAGCACCCGACGGATAGTTGACGGCTACGCGGCACCGGCCCGCCCCATCACTGCCCGCGCCGCGGCTCGAACACGAACGGTTGCGTAAGCAGGAACGGATTCGCGGTCGCGCCAGTCTGCGCGCAGCTCGCATGCGTCATCGCGTCGACGGCCGCGCGATCGGCCGCCGCATTGCGGCTGCTCGTCGTCACGGTCACGTTCTGCGCTTCGCCGGACGTCGTCATCAGCGCACGCACGAGCACGGTCGCCGGGCGCGTGAGCGGCTTCGCGCTATCCGGATAGACGGCGCGCGGGATATGGCAGGTCAGCTTGCTTTCCTGCGATGACGACAGCATCGCACAGCCGGAAAACAGTACCGCGACGGCGGGCAGGATCAGGTAGGTCGAGCGAATGGCCATGGTCGAATATCGTTCTTCAGCACTGTTCTGGGCACACGCGTCGCGCCGGCAGCCTTTCGCCGGCGGCATCGCGTGTGTCGCACTGCGCCACGGCCTTCGGATCGGCGCCCCGTTACGGCCGCGCGGCCGAGCGATGCTCGATCGCGATCCTGCTCGGCGGAATGCCCGGCTAGCCGGGACATTCTCCGTATTCACACCGGCTACGCCCCGCGCCGGCGGCACGCGAGGGCTTTCGCGCATTGTGCACGCGCCGCCCGGTCAGCGGCGGCGATTTGACAATGGTTGACGCGAATCGTCACCCATTCGGCCGGAATCCACGCGATCCGCGACGTAATCGATACCCGACCGGATTGGCGCCATGCGCCGGGCCGTGTTGCTCCGGCGTCAGTCGTCGTCACCGCGGCCCGGTAGACGCCGGAGTGCCCCGTTCCGGCACGCACAACACGCATCAATCCGAATCGTCGTCGTCCGAATCGTCGCCCTCGTCGGCCGGCGCTTCCCCGTACTTCGCGACGATCGCCACCCTGAACGTCTTCAGCGCAGGCTCCTGGTCGCACAGCTTGTACAACGCGGCCAGCTGTTGCGGCCAGTCCTTCAATTCCTTCGCAAACACGTGCAGGCGCGCGACGATATCGAGCGCATCGGCTTCGCGGCCGGCCAGCGCCTGCAGCACCGCATAGCGGCGCAGCACCGTCTCGCCGGGCAGCAGCGCAATCGCGCGCTCATGCGCGGCGAGCTTGAGCGGCAGGTTGTCCGGCGAAATGGTCAGCAGCGTCGCCGCACCGTAATCGCCCCACGCGCCGAACAGCAGCGACGGCGCATCGCGGTACTGCGCGGCCGGGTTGCTGCCGTAATACAGCACTTCCGCGCGCTGATAGTCGCGCAGTACGGGCACCGCCGCCAACACGCCGCCGAACGACAACACCGCGAACAGTCCGAATGCCGCACGCCCCGGCAGGATACGCAGCGGCTTCACCTCGAGCAGCCCGATCACGAACATCGCCGGCAGCAGGAAGAACATGTATTGCTGCGGATACTCGACCAGCGCATGCATCAGCAGGATGCCGATCAGCGCGAAGCCGAACACGCGCATGCTCGACTGCGGCGCCCGCACCGCGCGCACGAACCACGTGACGAGCGTGACGGCGAGCACGCCGAGCCCGACGAGACCGGACTTCGCGAGCAGGTCGATGAAGATGTCGTGCGCGTTGTTCGCGATCTCGACGCCGCCGAGCGTGCGCACGAGCGCGAACTGGTGCGACGGGAATTCGCCCCAGCCGACCCCGAGCAGCGGATGTTCGCGAAACATCGCGAGCCCGTACTTCCACAGCGCGAGGCGCGGCGCGATCTGCCCGGCATCGCGCATCCGGTCGGCTGCCGACTCCGCGAGATTCAGGCGGTAATGCACGTTGGCCCAGCGCACGGCGACGTTCACCGCGATGAACGCGACCGCGAGCACGACCGGTATCAGCCACGCACGCGCATTGCCCGGCGTGCGGCGCGATTCGACCCAGGCCATCCAGAAGCCCGCGACCACCATCACCGCGACTTGCAGCCACGGCCCGCGCGACACCGTCAGCGCAAGACCGACCGACAGCACGAGCGACAGCGCGAGCCATGCCCACACCGCGAGCCGGCGCGTCTGCACCAGATACAGCGCACCCGCGAGCGCGAAGGCGATGTAGCTGGCCAGGTGGTTCGCCTGCGCCATGTTGCCGTACGGGCGGCGATCGACCGCGATGTTGTACACCACGACGAACGGCGAGACGGCCGATTCCAGGTGGAATAGCTGCACGATCTGGGTGCCGACCGCGAACACGCCGCCCACGAGCAGCGCCCCGGCCATCATCCGCGACACGATTTCCGCCATCCCGTCACGCGCGAGCGCATAGCCGGCCTGCATCGCGACCAGCGCGGCGGCGAGATAGCCGACCGCCAGCCAGTTCATCGACGGCACCTTGAGCGGGATCAGCGCGACCTGCGCGATCAGCACCACCGCAAAACCAAGCGGCGCCGCGAACGCGGCCGGCGCGGCAAACGGCTGGGCCGGGCGGCCGGTGCGCGCGAGCAGCACGACGGACACGCCCACCAGCAGATACAGCACCAGCGCGGAAAACTCGGAATAGAAGGTCGGGATCGGATACGTATGATTCGTGATCGCGTACGGCACGATCAGGGCGACAGCCAGCGCAACGAGCGGCAACGAACGGGAAAAAGTAGAAGGCATGAGCGAACCGGGTGTCAGCAACCGGCGCACTATACAAAACTTTCCCTGCTCTGTGCGGGGCTGTCGCTCCGCGAGCCGGCGCGCAGCCGCAGCCCCGCCGGCCGAAGCGGCGGCCGGCAGGCCGCATGCGCCGCCCTCCTCCGGCTCCGCCAGCCTTATGCACGGCACTCCGCGGGCGCATATTTCGCGGGCAGCGTCGCGGCGTTACCGGGCAACGGCCCCGCGCCGGGCGCCGGCAGCGACGATGCGTCCTTCCCGGCGGCGAAACATTCCCACGCAATCGCGCCCGCTTGTATCGACCCCTTTTTGAGCGGCACGCGCGCGGTGGGCGCATCGGCCTTGTCGGGCGCGGACGGCACGAGCACCAGCGTATTCGTGCCGGCCGCGGCGACCCGGGCGGTGAACGCGACCGTGATCTGGCCGGTATTGGCGTCGATCGAAACCGATTCGACGTTGCGGGTCGAGGTGGGCGGACTATAGCCACCGTCGAGGCTCGCGCCGCTCGCCGCATTGTCGGCGACCGCGAGCCGCGCCGACGACGCGAGCGCAAGCCCCTCGCCGACGCGCGACCGCGCGAGGTAATCCTGGTAGGCGGGAATCGCATAGGCCGCGACGACGCCGACGATCGCGAGCACGATCATCAGTTCGATCAGCGTGAAGCCGGCCGGCCGCCAGCGTGGCGACAGCCGGTTCGCGCGCCGCAGATCGGCGGCAACGCGACGGAACAGGGAAACGGAAAAGGCTTCGAACATGGCAGGCTCCGGAAACGAAAAACGCCTGCCGACAAAGGCAGGCGTCTCGATCGTAGCCAGCGGGCAGCGAAGCCGGCAGTCAGCCGGATGGCCAGTCAGTGCTGCGGCACGCCACGGCGTTTCCTGAGCGCGTAACCGATCGCGACGACGAACAGTGCGCCGACGATGCTCGCACCGTAGACCACTTCCGGCGTATCGAGCACCGGCCAGCGGTCGCCGACCGGGTCGTTCACGATCAGCCCGCCCGCGATCCAGCCGAGCAGTCCGGCGCCGAGCGCCACGACGACCGGGAACCGGTCGAGCAGCTTCAGCACCAGCGTGCTGCCCCACACGATGATCGGCACGCTGACAATGAGCCCGAAGATCACGAGCGCGATCCGGTGCGACGGGTCGGCCTGCTCGGCCGCGCCGGCGATCGCGATCACGTTGTCGAGGCTCATGACCGCATCGGCGATCACGATCGTCTTCACGGCATCCCACAGCCGGTCGGCCGGCTTGATGTTGTCGTGCGCGTCGGCGGCCGGCGCCATCAGCTTGATGCCGATCCACAGCAGCAACAACCCGCCGCCGAGCTTCAGGAACGGCACGTCGAGCAGCGCGACCGCGAACGTGATCAGCGCGACGCGCAGCAGGATCGCCCCCGCGGTGCCCCAGACGACCCCGCGCAGCCGCTGGTTCGCCGGCAGGTTGCGGCACGCAAGCGCGATCACGACCGCGTTGTCGCCGCCGAGCAGGATATCGATGATGACGATCTGGAGAATGGCGCCCCAGTGCAGCGAGGTCAGGAATTCGAGCATGGCGGTGAGGAAAGGGCAGCGGCCGCCTCGCGGGCGACCCGGTTCATCGTCGGCACATGCAGCGCACATGCCCGGTGCTTACGAATTCATTGCGGGAGCATAACAAAAAACGCCGGCAAAGCCGGCGTTTTCTGCAGGACGGACCCGATGGAAATACTTACAGCGCCTTCTTCAGCAGACGGCCCATTTCCGACGGGTTGCGCGTGACGGTGATGCCGCACGCTTCCATGATTTCCAGCTTCGCTTCGGCCGTATCCGCACCGCCCGAGATCAGTGCGCCGGCGTGGCCCATGCGCTTGCCCGGAGGCGCCGTGACGCCCGCGATGAAGCCGACGACCGGCTTCTTCATGTTGTCCTTGATCCACTCGGCGGCGTTGGCTTCGTCCGGACCGCCGATTTCGCCGATCATCACGACCGCATCCGTATCCGGATCGTCGTTGAACATCTTCATCACGTCGATGTGCTTCAGACCGTTGATCGGGTCGCCGCCGATACCGACTGCCGACGACTGGCCGAGGCCGAGTGCCGTCAGCTGGGCAACCGCTTCATACGTCAGCGTGCCCGAACGCGACACGACGCCGATACGGCCCTTGCGGTGGATGTGACCCGGCATGATGCCGATCTTCAGTTCGTCCGGCGTGATCGTGCCCGGGCAGTTCGGCCCGAGCAGCAGCGTCTTGCGGCCTTCGCGACGCATGCGGTCCTTCACTTCGATCATGTCGCGCACGGGAATGCCTTCCGTGATGCAGATCGCGAGATCCAGGTCGGCTTCGACCGCTTCCCAGATCGCAGCCGCCGCGCCTGCCGGCGGCACGTAGATGACCGACACGGTCGCGCCGGTTTCCGCCTTCGCTTCCTTGACGCTCGCGTAGATCGGAATGCCTTCGAAGTCTTCGCCGGCCTTCTTCGGGTTCACGCCCGCGACGAATGCTTCGCGGCCGTTTGCGTATTCACGGCAGGCGCGCGTATGGAACTGACCGGTTTTGCCGGTAATGCCCTGCGTGATGACCTTCGTGTCCTTGTTGATCAGAATCGACATGTATTTTGACCTCTGTTCGATGGGCGTCGCGTGCAAACCGCGCCGCCCTACGTGTTCATTAGCGCGTGCTTACTTGCCTGCGGCAGCCGCGACGACCTTCTGCGCAGCCTCTTCCATGCTGTCCGCCGAGATGATCGGCAGGCCCGAATCGGCCAGCATCTTCTTGCCGAGGTCCTCGTTCGTGCCCTTCATGCGCACGACGAGCGGCACGTTCAGGTTCACGGCCTTCGAACCGGCGATCACGCCTTCCGCGATCACGTCGCAGCGCATGATGCCGCCGAAGATGTTCACGAGAATCGCCTTCAGGTCCGGGTTCTTCAGCATCAGCTTGAACGCTTCGGTGACCTTCTCGGTCGTCGCGCCGCCGCCGACGTCCAGGAAGTTCGCCGGTTCGCCGCCGAACAGCTTGATGGTGTCCATCGTCGCCATCGCGAGGCCCGCGCCGTTCACGAGGCAGCCGATGTTGCCGTCGAGCGAGATGTACGCTAGGTCGAACTTCGACGCTTCGATTTCAGCCGGATCTTCTTCGTCCAGATCGCGGGACGCGACGATTTCCGGGTGACGGAACAGCGCGTTCGAGTCGAAGTTGAACTTCGCGTCGAGTGCGGTGACCTTGCCGTCGCCGGAGACGTTCAGCGGGTTGATTTCAGCCAGCGATGCGTCGGTTTCCCAGAATGCCTTGTACAGGCCTTGCAGGATCGCGCGCGCTTGCGGAATCGATGCGGCCGGCACGCCGATCTTCGCGGCGAGGTCGTCGGCCTGCGCGTCCAGCAGGCCCGTCGACGGCTCGACGATGACCTTGTGGATCAGTTCCGGGTGCTTTTCGGCGACTTCTTCGATGTCCATGCCGCCTTCGCTCGAGCCCATCAGCACGATCTTCTGCGAGATGCGGTCGACGACGAGGCTGACGTACAGTTCCTGCTTGATGTCGGCGCCCTCTTCGATCATCAGGCGGTTGACCTTCTGGCCTTCCGGGCCGGTCTGGTGCGTGACGAGCTGCATGCCGAGGATCTGGTTCGCGTATTCGCGCACCTGCTCGATCGACTTCGCCACCTTCACGCCGCCGCCCTTGCCACGGCCACCCGCGTGAATCTGAGCCTTCACGACCCAAACCGGGCCGCCGAGCTCTTCCGCCACCTTGACGGCCTCGTCCACCGAGAACGCCGGCTTGCCGCGCGGTACCGCGACGCCGAATTTCCGCAGGATTTCCTTACCCTGGTACTCGTGAATCTTCATGCGTGATTCCCTTCAGTCTGAGAGTTGGATGAAATGTCGCTTAAGACGCTTCTTCGAATGATTTCCGTTCATTCCTTCGTGCTGCCTTCACCGGGCAGATCCGGCCGAATCGGGCCATACCAGCGCGGGTAGTACTGCCGCACGACCTCGCCATCGAATCGCAGCGCGCGGCAGCGGCCGAGCTGGAAAGGCGGTTCGGCGTGCACGCCGTCATGATCCGGGCCTTCGCCGCCCTCCTCGCGCACGTTCCATACATCACCGGCGAACGCCTGGATCGCGGCCGTCGGCAGCACGGCGCACAGTTCGGTGAGATGGGAACAGCCTGCGACGCCGGCGAGCAGCCGGTTCGCGTTGCGGCGGAAATTGCGGAAGAGATTGAGCCCGATGAGGGCCCGATAGGCGGGGGAAGCGGATTGACAGTGACCGGGATAGGGCACCCATTCCGAAGACGCTTCGGCGTCGACGACATTGAGGTCACGATCGATGGTCACGCGCAGCCAGAGTTCGTGGATCGGCAGGCCCTGGGGCCGGATGCCCGACGCAAGCGCGACATCGCGCGGCTTGTGGTCGGTCAGGCAGGCTTCGATGTCCCACAAGCCGTCGCCGCGCTCGTAGGCTTCCGCTCGGATTGCGCGTCGATGTCGCAACTGACGGGGCACGGGCTCGGATAGCGGCATGCTGGAGGTTGAGGCCGAAGAGGAAAACCCGTGGATTTTAGCATATTGGGTATTTGAGGCATTCGGCCCCGACGGCGGGTATTCCCGCCTGTCCGGAAGCGGTTGCGATGCAGCAAAATCGCGCGCCACGCGCGCGACCGGGCCACTCAGTCGTCGATCGGAAAATCGTCGCCGACCTTCAGCAACTTCACGATGGTCGCGCTTGAAAAGCCGCGCGCGGCCAGGAAGCGCGCCTGCTTCGCGCGCTCCGCGGGCGTTTGCGGCAGTGCACCGAATTTCTTGCGCCAGACGGCCTGCGCGCGGCTCCACTCGGTCTCGCGCAATTGGGCATTCACCTCTTCGACGAGACTGTCGCCGACTGCATGGCGCTTCAGTTCGCTGACGATGCGTGCGACACCGACGCGCGACGCGCGGCGATGCACGAGGCTCTCGGCGAAGCGCGCGTCGGACAGCCAGCCTTCCTTCTCCAGTACATCGAGCACCGGGTCGACGGATTCGTCTTCGCCGACGTAGGGGGCGAGCTTGCGCGCAAGCTCCGCACGGCTGTATTCGCGCCTCGACAGGTAGCCGAGCGCGCGCCCCTTCAACGACCGCGGCGGCTTCGACGACTTGCGTTCGCCGGCGCCCGGCGCATCGCTTGAAGCAGCGCCGCCGGAAGATGCGCCGAAAGCCGTGCCGGATGCGCGATGGGTGCGGCGCAGATGCTGGCTGCTGCGCGTATAGACATCTTCGGTCGCGGGCGCATCGGCTGCGCGATCGTCCGCGGCGCGATCGCCCGGGAAGCGGACACCGGACACCCGACGGCGGGAGCGATCATGCGCGTCGAACGATTCATCGTCGTCGAACGGATCGTCCGGCGCGGCAATCTCAAACGAAACGAGGGCATCGTCGGATGCCCTCGTCGCGGTACGGTTCGCGGCGTTGCCGCCTGCGTCCCGCCGGCTGGCGCCCGAGGGGCCGGCTCGCCGGCCGGAGCAACCCGCCGTTTCGGACGTGTCGCGCTCCTCCGGCTCGCCAGCCTGACCTCGGCGCGCAACCATCACTCTTCTTCGTCCAGCGCCTCGGCTTCGTTGGCTACGCCATCGGGCATGCTGACGACACCGAGCGATTCGCGGATGCGGTTCTCGATCTCGCGTGCGATTTCCGGATTCTCGCGCAGGAATTCACGCGCGTTGTCCTTGCCCTGGCCGATCTTCTCGCCGTTGTAGCTGTACCAGGCGCCGGCCTTGTCGACGATCTTCGCCTGCACGCCGAGATCGATGATCTCGCCCTGGCGCGAAATGCCTTCTCCGTACAGGATGTCGAAGATCGCTTCGCGGAACGGCGGCGACACCTTGTTCTTGACGACCTTCACGCGAGTTTCGTTGCCGATCACCTCGTCGTTCTTCTTGATCGAGCCGATCCGGCGAATGTCGAGACGCACCGACGAATAGAACTTCAGTGCGTTGCCGCCCGTCGTGGTTTCCGGGTTGCCGAACATCACGCCGATCTTCATCCGGATCTGGTTGATGAAGATCACGAGGCAGTTCGTGCGCTTGATCGTGCCGGTCAGCTTGCGCAGCGCCTGCGACATCAGGCGGGCCTGCAGACCCGGCAGCGAATCACCCATCTCGCCTTCGATTTCGGCCTTCGGCACGAGCGCCGCGACCGAGTCGATGACGATCATGTCGATCGAGCCCGAGCGCACCAGCGCATCGGTGATTTCGAGCGCCTGCTCGCCGGTGTCCGGCTGCGAGATCAGCAGCTCCGGCACGTTCACGCCGAGCTTCGACGCGTACTGGACGTCGAGCGCGTGCTCGGCGTCGATGAAGGCTGCCGTGCCGCCGATCTTCTGCAGTTCGGCGATGACCTGCAGCGTGAGCGTGGTTTTACCGGACGATTCCGGACCGTAAATCTCGACCACCCGGCCGCGCGGCAGGCCGCCGACGCCCAGCGCGATGTCGATACCCAGCGACCCCGTGGAGACGACCTGGATATTCTCGGCCGCCTCGCCGTCGCCCATGCGCATGATCGAGCCCTTGCCGAACTGCTTCTCGATCTGCGCGAGCGCGGCCGCCAGCGCCTTGCTCTTCTCGGCGGTCATCCCGGAGCCCTTCTTGCTATCTTCCATGAATCGTCCTTTGCTATGATGAGCAGCGTCTGTTGGAGGCGCGCCCGCATCAAGCGCTGCCCACGAATGCAGACACTGTATAAAAAAACAGTGGTTTATGCAAGCCCGCAATGCGGGTTGCGTTGTACACGAATAACTTCGGAGACAGCCGCGCTGGCGCCAACGTGCCGGCATCGGTCAGCAACATGCGAATTCTCATCGCCGAAGACGACAGCATACTCGCGGACGGCCTCACCCGGTCACTCCGCCAATCGGGCTATGCCGTCGATCACGTGAAGAGCGGCGTCGATGCCGACACCGCGCTGTCGATGCAGACCTTCGACCTGCTGATCCTCGATCTCGGGCTGCCGAAAATGTCCGGGCTCGACGTGCTCAAGCGCCTGCGCGCGCGCAACTCCAATCTCCCCGTGCTGATCCTGACCGCCGCCGACAGCGTCGACGAACGCGTGAAGGGGCTCGACCTCGGCGCCGACGACTACATGGCCAAGCCGTTCGCGCTCAACGAGCTCGAGGCGCGCGTGCGCGCGCTGACCCGGCGCGGCGCGGGCGGCGGCCCGACGGTCGTGCGCCACGGTTCGCTCGCATTCGACCAGGTCGGCCGCATCGCGTATGCGAACGATCACGTGCTCGATCTCTCCGCGCGCGAACTCGGCCTGCTCGAGGTGCTGCTGCAGCGGATCGGCCGCCTCGTGTCGAAGGAACAGCTCGTCGATCACCTGTGCGAATGGGGCGAGGAAGTCAGCAACAACGCGATCGAAGTCTACGTGCACCGGCTGCGCAAGAAGATCGAACCGAGCGGCGTGCGGATCTCGACCGTGCGCGGCCTCGGCTATTGCCTCGAGAAGGTCGCGCCCGCGACGCCGGCCGACACGGCAGCGTCCCAGCCCGCGGCCGCCGGCACGCCGCTGCGCTGACGCCGAACGGCGCCGCGATGGCCACGCCGGCCCATTCCCCTTCCCGCCCCTCGACCGGCGCGCCGTCGTCGGCTGCCGACGAGGCGCGCGACGCCCGCTACGAGAACCCGTTCGCGCCGCCCGACGAAACCGAATCGCCCGAAACGCCG
Source organism: Burkholderia sp. APQ4-4ca (assembly GCF_057837105.1). Taxonomy (NCBI): domain Bacteria; kingdom Pseudomonadati; phylum Pseudomonadota; class Betaproteobacteria; order Burkholderiales; family Burkholderiaceae; genus Burkholderia; species Burkholderia sp. APQ4-4ca. The sequence goes on from NZ_JBYQCG010000078.1 coordinate 11,671, forward strand.
CGCCCGCGCTCGCTGTTCGGCGAAATTCTCGACTGGATGCTCGCGCCGCTGCTGCTGCTGTGGCCGATGAGCATCGCCGTCACCTATCTCGTCGCGAAGACGATCGCGAACAGCCCGTTCGACCGTGCGCTCGAAACCAACGCGTACGTGCTCGCCCGGCAGATCCATCCGGTCAACGGCGTCGCCGAGCTGACTCTGCCGGAACAGACGCGCGACTTCCTGCGCGCGGACAACATCGACAGCGTCTACTTCCAGGTGCTCGGCACGCGCGGCGAACTGGTCGCGGGAGAGGCCGACATGCCGCTGCCGCGCGACGAGGACCGCCCGCCGCCGGGCGTCGTCGTGTTCCGCGACGATCTGCTGCGCGGCAACGACGTGCGCGTCGCATATACGACCGTCGCGCTGCCGCAGGCGAGCGGCACGCAGCCCGTGCTCGTGCAGGTCGGCGAGACGCTCGACAAGCGCAACGCGCTCGCGAACGACATCATCAAGGGCGTGATCCTGCCGCAATTCGTGATCCTGCCGCTCGCGATCCTGCTCGTGTGGTTCGGGCTGTCGCGCGGGCTCGCGCCGCTCAATGCGCTGCAGGCGCACATCCGCGCGCGGCGGCCCGACGACCTGTCGCCCGTCGAGGCGCAGCGCGCGCCGCCCGAGATCGAACCGCTCGTCACGTCGTTCAACGACCTGCTCGCGCGGCTCGAACAGAACATGGCGCTGCAGAAACGCTTCATCGCCGACGCCGCGCACCAGATGAAGACGCCGCTCGCGGGCCTGCGCACGCAGGCCGAATTCGCGCTGCGCCACCCGGTGCCGCCCGACGTGCAGCGCTCGCTCGAGCAGATCGCGACGAGTTCCGAACAGGCCGCGCGGCTCGTCACGCAACTGCTCGCGCTCGCGCGTGCCGAGAACCGCGCGAGCGGGCTCACGTTCGAGCCGGTCGAGATCGGCGCGCTCGCGCGGCGCACGGTGCGCGACTGGGTGCAGGCCGCGCTCGCGAAACGGATGGACCTCGGTTACGAAGGGCCGGACGACGACGCGCCGCTCGACGTCGACGGCAATCCGGTGATGCTGCGCGAGATGCTCGGCAACCTGGTCGACAACGCGATCCGCTATACGCCGGAAGGCGGCCGCATCACGGTGCGCGTGCGTGCCGAACGCGCGGCGCGGCGCGTCCATCTCGAAGTCGAGGATACGGGCCCCGGCATCCCGGCCGGCGAGCGCGAGCGCGTGGTCGAGCGCTTCTACCGGATCCTCGGCCGCGAAGGCGACGGCAGCGGCCTCGGGCTCGCGATCGTGCGCGAGATCGCCACGCAGCACGGCGGCACGCTGACGCTCGACGATCACGTCTACCAACACGCACCGCGCCTCGCCGGCACGCTCGTGCGCATCAGCCTGCCGCTGACCGACACCGCCCCGGATTAACCCTGACGCGCGCCGCCGCAGCTCGGTGCAAATACGCCGAAATCGGCGCGTTACCTGATGTTCGCATCACGATCGACACGCGAAGCGGCCAATTCGCCACGGGTTAACGTGCAGTGGTTTTGTACGCGCGAGTCAGTACGCCGTAAGTTTCCGTGCCAATAATCGTCGACAGGCCCGCCCCTCCCACGGCGGCCGCACATCTATATCAAGGGACTTGGAGACGATTCATGGCAACGTTAGGCGGGCAAATTTCGCACTCGCCGATGACGGGCGAAGAGAAGAAGGTGATCTTCGCATCGTCGCTCGGCACCGTGTTCGAGTGGTACGACTTTTACCTGGCCGGCTCGCTCGCGGCCTACATCAGCAAGAGCTTCTTCTCCGGCGTCAATCCGACCGCCGCGTTCATCTTCACGCTGCTCGGCTTCGCGGCCGGCTTCGCGGTACGGCCGTTCGGCGCGATCGTGTTCGGCCGGCTCGGCGACCTCGTCGGCCGCAAGCACACGTTCCTCGTGACGATCGTGATCATGGGCGTCTCGACGTTCGTGGTCGGCTTCCTGCCCGGCTACGCGTCGATCGGCATCGCCGCGCCCGTGATCTTCATCGCGATGCGGCTGTTGCAGGGCCTCGCGCTCGGCGGCGAGTACGGCGGCGCGGCGACCTACGTCGCCGAGCATGCGCCGGCCAACCGGCGCGGCTTCTACACCGCGTGGATCCAGACGACGGCCACGCTCGGCCTGTTCCTGTCGCTGCTCGTGATCCTCGGCGTGCGCACGTTCATCGGCGAGGAAGCGTTCGGCAGCTGGGGCTGGCGCGTGCCGTTCGTCGCGTCGATCCTGCTGCTCGGGGTGTCGGTGTGGATCCGGCTGCAACTGAACGAATCGCCGGTGTTCCTGCGCATCAAGGCGGAAGGCAAGACGTCGAAGGCGCCGCTGACCGAGGCATTCGGCCAGTGGAAGAACCTGAAGATCGTGATCCTCGCGCTCATCGGCCTGACGGCCGGCCAGGCCGTCGTGTGGTACACGGGCCAGTTCTACGCACTGTTCTTCCTCACGCAGACGCTGAAGGTCGACGGCGCGAGCGCGAACATCCTGATCGCGATCGCGCTGCTGATCGGCACGCCGTTCTTCCTGTTCTTCGGGTCGCTGTCGGACAAGATCGGCCGCAAGCCGATCATCCTCGCGGGCTGCCTGATCGCGGCGCTGACCTACTTCCCGCTGTTCAAGGCGCTCACGCACTACGCGAACCCGCAGCTCGAACTCGCGACGCAGAAGGCGCCGATCACGGTCATCGCCGATCCGGCCACCTGCTCGTTCCAGTTCAACCCGGTGGGCACGTCGAAGTTCACCAGCTCGTGCGACATCGCGAAGAGCGCGCTCGCCAAGGCCGGCCTGAACTACGAGAACGTCGCGGCGCCGGCCGGGACGCAGGCCCAGATCAAGGTCGGCGACACGGTGCTCCCGACCTACGACGGCAAGGCGGCCGACGCGAAGGCGCAGGGCGCGGCATTCGACAAGACGCTCGCATCGACGCTGAAGGGGGCCGGCTACCCGGCGAAGGCCGACCCGGCGCAGCTCAACTGGCCGATGACGATCGTGATCCTGACGATCCTCGTGATCTACGTGACGATGGTCTACGGCCCGATCGCCGCGATGCTGGTCGAGATGTTCCCGACGCGGATCCGCTACACGTCGATGTCGCTGCCCTATCACATCGGCAACGGGTGGTTCGGCGGCTTCCTGCCGGCGACCGCGTTCGCGATCGTCGCGGCGAAGGGCGACATCTACTCGGGACTCTGGTATCCGATCGTGATCGCGCTGGCCACGTTCGTGATCGGCCTGCTGTTCGTCAAGGAGACGAAGGACTCGGACATCTACGCGCAGGATTGATGTTGGGTCCGCGGCGGGGGACGGCCGGCGGAGGGGCGCCTTCCGGTGGCCGGCTACCGCCCGCGATGGAGATCAGCACGGCGGCTGGCATCTTTTTTCGGGAAAGATGGAAAAAGGTATTGACAGCCGACCGGCCGATCGACATAATTCAAGTCTTCACGGCGAATTAGCTCAGTCGGTTAGAGCGACGGAATCATAATCCGCAGGTCCGGGGTTCGAATCCCTGATTCGCCACCAAATGCGAAAAGCCGCTGTTTCGAAAGAAACAGCGGCTTTTTTCATTGCTTCATCCAGCGCACACGGTGTCACGCGTTGCCCGTCCCTCAGCCCGCGCGCCGCGACTACGCCACCACCGCTCCGCGCCGCGCCTCCGCCGCCTCCACCCCCACCTTCCCCCGCCAGTTCTCCCCACCCTCCAGCGCCGGCGTCGACTCGAACACCTCCGCGATCCAGTCGGCGAACACGCGCACCTTCTGCGACAGATGCCGGTTGTGCGGATACACGATGGAGATCGGCTTCGGCTTCGGATTGCTATCCGGAAGCACCTCGACCAGCGAGCCGTCGAGCAGGTGCGGCAGCACCATGAACAGCGTCGGCTGGATCATCCCGAAGCCTTCGAGCCCGCACGTCACGTACGCATCCGAATCGTTGACCGTGACGCTGCCGTTCATCCGCACCTCGAACGGCTTGCCGTCGATCATGAACACCCACGGAATCGCCCGCGCGCCGTGGCTCGCGCGGAAATTCACCGCATGATGCTCGACGAGATCGGCAATCTCGTTCGGCTCGCCGTGACGGGCGAGGTAGTCGGGCGACGCGCACGTCACGCGCTTGAGCATCCCGATGCGCCGCGCGACCATCGACGAATCCTCGAGCGGGCCGACCCGGATCATACAGTCGATGCCCTCCTCGACCGGATCGACGTAGCGGTCGGACAGCCCCAACTCGAGCGTGATGTCCGGATAGCGCTGCCGGAAGATCGACAGCGACGGCAGCACGACGCGCCGCCCGAGCGAACTCGGCATGTGGACGCGCAGCACGCCGCTCGGCTTGCGGTTGCCGGCCTGGAAACTCGCGTCGGCCTCGGCGATTTCCGCGATGATCTTCATGCAATGCTCGTAGTACGCGGCGCCCTCCGGCGTCAGCGACAGCCGGCGCGTCGTCCGGTGCATCAGGCGCACGCCGAGCAGCGCCTCGAGATTCTGGATGATGGTCGTCACCGACGCGCGCGGCATCGCGAGCGTGTCGGCCGCCCGCGTGAAACTGTTCGCGTCGACCACGCGGGTAAAAACCTCCATTGCCTGGATTCGGTCCATGCTGCTTCCCTCTTTCGAATCGCCAACGGAACAGAATAGAGCGCGCGGCAGGCGCGGCACAAGCCCCCACCTATTGTTGTCCGATCCTGAATAGTTTCAGCGCTTCGGACTGGAAACCGACCGGTTTCCGTTCAGTTCCGGGCAGCGCCCGCGCCGGCCCCGCTCATCCGTCGTCCATCACCGCACGAACCGCTCGCGATATCCCTGCGGCGACACGCCGAGCACGCGCACGAAACTGCGTCGCAGCGTCTCCTCGGAACCGAAGCCGCACCGCCCGGCGATCCGCTTGACGGGCCACGCCGTTTCGCCGAGCAGGCGTTGCGCGGCCTCGACCCGGATCTGCTCGACCGCGCGCGCCGGCGTGCGGCCGGTCTCCGCACGATAGTGGCGCACGAAGCTGCGCTCGCTCATGCTCACGCGCTCGGCGAGCGCGGGCACCGACAGGTCGGCCGTCAGGTGCTCGGCCATCCACGCGTGCAGTTCGCCGAACCGGTCGGCGGTGCGCTGCATCGACAGCATCGTGCTGAACTGCGCCTGCCCGCCCGGACGCTTCAGGAACACGACGAGTTCGCGGGCGACGTCGAGCGCGGTCGCCCGCCCGAGATCCTCCTCGACGAGCGCGAGCGCGAGATCGATGCCGGCCGTCACGCCGGCCGACGTCCACAGCGCGCCTTCGCGGATGAAGATCGGGTCCGGCTCGACGCGCACGTTCGGGTAACGCGCCGCGAATTCGTCGCAGCGCGCCCAGTGCGTGACCGCGCGCCGCCCGTCGAGCAGGCCGGCCTCGGCGAGCAGGAACGCGCCGGTGCAGACCGACGCGACGCGCCGCGCGCGAGCGGCCTGCTGCCGCACCCAGCGCACCACCCGCGCATCCTTCGACGCCGCATGCACGCCCTTGCCGCCGGCGACGATCAGCGTATCGGGACGGCGCGCGGCCGCGCGCCGCGACTCGGCCATCACGACGAGGCCGGACGACGTCTCGACGGGCCCGGCTTCGACGGCCACGACGCGCGGCGCATACGGCGCCGGCTGCCCGCGCTCCAGCGCGAGCTCGTTCACGGACGCGAACACCTGCAGCGGCCCGGTCACATCGAGCAGCTGCGCACGGGGAAACGCGAGGACCAGGATCGAACGCGGGGCGGTGGCAGGCATGGAGATTGGCTGAAAGCGTGGGTGATATGGCAATTTCGCCAAACACTACGCGCCTAGAATCGATCTGTCCATCCCGTGCCGAACGGCACGCGTTCCCTTCCCGACGGAGTCTTCGCATGACCCTGCATATCGGCCTTCTCGTCTTTCCGGGCGTCCAGCAACTCGACCTCACCGGCCCCCACGACGTGCTCGCGTCGTTGCCCGATGCGGCCGTCCATCTGGTGTGGAAGTCGCGCGACGCGGTCGCGTCGAGCAGCGGCCTCGCGCTCGCGCCCACCTGCACGTTCGACGACTGCCCGCCGCTCGACGTGATCTGCATCCCGGGCGGAATCGGCATCAACGAGCTGCTGCTCGATGCCGACACGATCGCGTTCGTGCAGCAGCGCGCGGCCGCCGCGCGCTACGTGACGTCGGTCTGCACGGGCGCGCTGCTGCTCGGCGTGGCCGGCCTGCTGCGCGGACGGCGCGCGACGACGCACTGGCGGTTCCACTCGCTGCTCGAACCGCTGGGCGCGATACCGGTGCGCGAGCGCGTCGTGCGCGACGGCAACCTGGTCACGGGCGGCGGCGTGACGGCCGGCATCGACTTCGCGCTGACGATCGCCGCGGAGCTGGTCGGCGACGAAGAAGCGCAGGCGATCCAGCTGCAGCTCGAATATGCGCCCGCGCCGCCATTCGACGCCGGCTCGCCCGACACCGCGCCGGCGGCGGTCGTGACGCGCGTCACCGAACGGACGGCAGCCGGCTTCGCGAAGCGCAAGCAGATCGTCGAGCAGGCGCTGCGCGCGACGGCGCGCTGAATACGGATGTCGGAAAAATCACGGGAAAGCGGCACACACGCGTGCCGGAGAACACATCGATGAAGATCGTCCGGAGTGCCGCATTCACGGCGGACCGCGCGTGGGATGCGCTCGACATCGCGAACCTGAACGGCATCACGGTCCGGCTCCACTGGGCCGACCAGCCGTATCGCTGGCACGTGAACGACGGCGAGGAGGTGTTCGCGGTGCTCGATGGCCGCGTCGAGATGCGCTACCGCGACGCAGGCGTCGAGCATGCGACGGTGCTCGAGACGGGCGACGTCTTCCATGCGACGGTCGGCACCGAGCACGTCGCACATCCGCTCGGCGTCGCGCGCATCCTCGTGATCGAGACCGCAGGCAGCGTCTGACGGCGGACATCGGCGTCTCGATGCCGCGCGGGCGACGAGCGCCTGCGCGCGGCGGGGCTCAGCCCGAGATCGTCCCCGTCGCCTGCGACGGGATCAGTTTCGGCTGCGGCGTGCAGTGGCACTGGCACAGGTCGTGTTCGAGCGCGACGACCTTGCCCATCACGGTCGTCGTGCACTCGCCGCCGCCCGACACGATCATGCCCGGCGACTTGCACGCCGCACAGAACACGGATCCGGCGCCACGCGCGCTCAGCCGCCGCGATGCGTCGAACCCGACTGCGTACGACTACCCGATCCACCGTTCCGTCGAGGCCGTGCGTCGGCACGAGCGCGCGAAGCCACCAACGCAACAGGGACGTATACGGTTCGGCATCACCTTGCATCGATAACGTCCGATGCTTTAACGAAAAAACTCGCCTATATTTTCGTACAATTACTAAATACAAACCCCTAAAAAAGGTTTAATGGCATACTGAATCAAATCGCCAATTCAACGCCTTAACGCCCGGGAACCCATCATTCTCCGACCGTTCGCACACCCGATAAATACGCGATTCCATAATAATCATTCGTTAAAACCGGTCGTTAAAATTCTGCAATCCGATAGATAGAATTCAATCAACACTTTCTGTTTATCGATAAAAAAATGGACGAACTCCTACCGATGCGACTATTCGTCAAGGTCGCCGAACTTCGCAGTTTCGCGCGCGCAGCCACGGAACTGAACATCTCCAACTCGTCGGCCACCCGGCTCGTGATGAGCATCGAGGATCGGCTCGGCGCACGCCTGCTGAATCGCACCACCCGCAGCCTGTCGCTGACCGATGCGGGCCACCTCTATCTGGCGCAGATCCGCCACGTGATCGACGAAATCGACCGGGTCGAGGAAACGATCGCGTCGATGCATCACGAACCGATCGGCTCGCTGAAAATCGCCGCGCCTGTCATGTTCGGCATGCACGTGCTCGCGCCGGCCATCGACGCGTTCAAGACGCGCCATCCGGCGATCGTGCCGGAAGTGACGATCGTGGACCGTCACGTCGATCTCGTGTCGGAGGGTTTCGACATCGGGCTGCTGCTGTCGCAGCACATCAGCAACAACACCCTCGTGAAGCGCCCGCTCACGCGCATCAACCGGATCGTCTGCGCGGCGCCGCACTATGTCGAGAGGCACGGCGCGCCGGGCCATCCGCACGATCTCGCGTCGCACGCGGGCCTGGCATTCCATGCCGATTTCGCGGGCGAATACCTGTCGTTCGAACACGAACAGACGCGCACCACCGTGCGCCCGAACAAATCCGCATCGTCGAACAACGTGGGGTTGATCCGGAACTGGGCGTTGTCCGGCATGGGCATCGCGGTCCTGCCCGATTTCCTCGTCAAGCCGGATCTCGACGACGGCCGGCTGCTCGCGCTGCTGCCCGGCTATCGGCTCGAAACCCTCGAGATGAATGTCGCGTACCCGAGCCGCCGGCACTTTCCGCGCAAGGCGCGGCTGTTCGTCGATCATCTGATCGAGCATTTCGTCAGTTAAATGAAGGACGCAATCGCGCCCGATTTTCCTCGCCGATTCGCCGCCGCCCGCTCCCCACGCTTGGCCGGGGCGGCACGCCGGCAGGCGCGCCGACGGCCGTCGGCCCGTCGCTGGGACGTAACGGGCACGCCTGTTGCGCCGGCGCATCTCGGTAGTCAACCGCTCTTGGCAGCCCGCTGCGGAGGACTACACTAATCCTTAATGGGGTGTGGCCGGACAACCGCGCCCTCAGGGAGACGCCGCCATGAATCGGCCGCTGAATCGTATCCTCCCGCGCGTGACCGGTCCCGCATCGGTCTGGACGTGGGTCAAGTGGTCTTTGCTCGCCGCGCTGCTGATCGCGGTGGCGATCGTCGCGCGGCTCGTGCAGACCGAGATCGAAACATCCCGGCTGCAGGCACGCTACCTGTCCGAGCTCACCCGCGACGTCGGCTACACGGTCGAGGCGGGGCCGAGCGATCACATCCGCTTCCCCGGGAACGGCCCGTACGACCAGCGCTTCGGCTACGCGATGATCCCCGCGTTCCAGCAGCGGTTGCTCGCGCGCGGGTTCGTCGTCAGCGAACAGGCGCGCGATTCGCAACGGATGCTGTCGCTCGGCGAGCGCGGGCTGTTTCTCCCTTACGAAGAGAAAGACCAGACGGGCCTGATGCTGTTCGATTCGACCGGCTCGCCGCTGTTCGCGACCGTGTTCCCGCAGCGCGTCTACGCCGACTTCGACACGGTGCCGCGCGTGATCACCGATTCACTGCTGTTCATCGAGGATCGCTACCTGCTCGATGCGAACCAACCGAACCGCAACCCGGCGATCGACTGGGGGCGCTTCAGCCGCGCGCTGGCCGACCAGGCGCTGCACGTGGTCAACCGCCATCAGGCGCGCCCGGGCGGCAGCACGCTCGCGACGCAGATCGAGAAATTCCGCCATTCGCCCGAGGGCCGCACCGCGACGCCGCCCGAGAAGCTGCGGCAGATCGCGTCCGCGTCGGTGCGCGCGTACCTGAACGGCCCGCAGACGATGCTCGCGCGCCGCACGATCGTGGTGCGCTACCTGAACTCGGTGCCGCTCGCGGCGCGGCCGCACGTCGGAGAAATCACCGGCATCGGCGACGGTCTCGCCGCGTGGTACGGCCGCGACTTCAACGAGGTGAACCGCGTGCTGTCCGCGCCGACGACCGGCGACAACGTCGACCAGCAGGGCAAGATGTTCCGCGAGACGCTGTCGCTGCTGATCGCGCAGCGCGCGCCGTCGTACTTCCTCAACCGCGGCTATCCGGCACTGCAGAAGCTGACCGACAGCTACCTGCGGCTGCTGTCGAACGGCGGCGTGATCTCGCCCGCGCTGCGCGATGCCGCGCTCGCCGCGCAGATCGAACGCAGCGCGCCGCCGGCCGCCGCGCGCGTGCAGTCGTTCGTGTCGCGCAAGGCCGTGACGTCCGCGCGCGCGTCGCTGCTGTCGGCGCTCGGCATCAGCGACCTGTACCAGCTCGACCAGCTCGACCTGCAGGCCACCAGCACGCTCGACAACGGCGTGCAGCAGGCGGTCGCCGAGCGGCTCGCGCGGGCATCGACGCGCGACGGCGCGCAGGCTGCCGGCCTGTACGGTTTCGAGATGCTCGCGCCGAAGGACGATCCGTCGCACCTCACGTACAGCTTCACGCTGTACGAGCACCGCAACGGCGCGAACATGCTGCGCGTGCAGACCGACAGCGTGAACCAGCCGTTCGACGTGAATCGCGGCGGCCGCATCAACCTCGGCTCGACCGCGAAGCTGCGCACGCTGATCACGTACCTGCAGATCGTCACCGATCTGCATGCGCGCTATGCGAACCTGTCGAACGCGGAGCTCGCGCGCGTGAAACCCGATCCGATCGACGGGCTGTCGCGCTGGGCGCTCGACTACCTGTCGCATACGCGCGACCGCTCGCTGCAGGCGATGCTCGATGCGTCCGTCGAACGCAAGTATTCGGCGAGCCCGGACGTGTTCTATACGGGCGGCGGCGCGCAGGTGTTCTCCAACTTCGAGAAGTCGGACAACGGCCGCATCCTGACGCTGCACGCGGCGTTCGAGCATTCGGTCAACCTCGTGTTCGTGCGGCTGATGCGCGACATCGTCCACTACGAAATGCTGCAGGCGGCCGGCCCGTCGTCGTCGTGGCTCAACGATCCCGCGCAGCGCCAGCATTACCTGCAGCAATTCGTCGACGAAGAAAGCCAGGTCTACGTGAAGCGCTACTACACGCGCTATGCGGGCAAGGCGCCCGACGACGCGCTCGCGCTGATGCTGCGCGACGTACGCAAATCGCCGCCAAAGCTCGCGACGGTGCTGCGCAGCGTCGCGCCGAACGAATCGCTCGCGTGGTTCGATGCGCAGATGCGCGCGCAACTGAAAGGCACGCCGGCCGCGACGCTGTCCGACGACGATCTCGCCGCGCTCTACGCGAAGTACGCGATCGACCGCTTCAACCTCAACGATCGCGGCTATATCGCGAGCGTTCATCCGCTCGCGCTGTGGACGCTCAACTACCTGCGCGCGCATCCGGCCGCGTCGCTCGCCGAGGTGCAGCGCGACAGCCGCGATGCGCGTTTCTACACGTATTCGTGGCTGTACAAGACCCGCTACCACGCGACGCAGGACCGGCGCATCCGCCGCATGGTCGAACTGCGCGCGTACGCGGAGATCACGAAGTCGTGGCGCGCGCTCGGCTACCCGTTCGCGGAAGTGACGCCGTCGTATGCGGCCGCGATCGGCGCATCGGGCGACCAGCCCGACGCGCTCGCGAAACTGATCGGCCTGATCGCGAACGGCGGCCAGAAAGCGCCGACCGAGACGATCACACGGCTCGATTTCGCGAAGGGCACGCCGTACGAAACCCGCTTCGTGCGCGCGGCCGCGCAGCCGCAGCCGATGCTGGCGCCGGAGATCGTCAACGTGGCGCACACGCTGCTGCGCGACGTCGTGCTCCACGGCACCGCGCGCCGCCTCGCGGGCGGGCTCACGCTGCCGGACGGCAAGACGCTCGACGTGTACGGCAAGACCGGGACGGGCGACCAGCGCTTCAACGTCTACGCCCGTGGCGCGCGGCTGATCGAGTCGCGCAAGGTCAACCGCAGCGGCACCTTCGTGTTCGCGATCGGCGACCGGTTCTTCGGCGTGCTGACGGCGACCGCGCACGAACCGTATGCGGCGCGCTACGACTTCACGAGCGCGATGGCCGTGCAGTTGCTGAAGTCGATGGCGCCGGCGCTCGCACCGCTGATCGAACGCCCGGCCGACACCGGCACGCGCACCGCCGGCCCGGCGCCGCAGGCGGAGACGCCTGCGCCGAACGCGGCGGCCGCGCAACCGTCGTGATCGGGCCGCGCCGCGCAGGCGCCCGCAACGGCGCGCCGCTCAGTGCGAGCGGCCGTCGTAGTACGTGACGGGCAGCGCGTCGAGGTCGACGCCGTCGATGCAGCGCACGTTGATCGCGGCCATCGCGGTGCCCTTCGGATCGACGCCCTCGCCGAACGCGTGAATCCCGCAGCGCTTGCAGAAGCGATGCCGGATCACGTGCTTGTTGAACATGTAGGTCGCGAGGTTCTCGTCGGGCGTCAGCAGCTTCATGTGGTCGCGCGGCACGAACCACATCAGCGCGCCCTTGCGCCGGCAGATCGAGCAGTTGCACGCCATCACGCCCTGCAGGTCGCCTTCCGCCTCGAACGTCACGTCCCCGCAATGACAGCTTCCGCGATAAAGCATGGTCGTCTCCCGGTGCAGCCCGTGCGCAGCGCCGGCGCCCGAGCGGGACACCGTTGGCCGGGCCGATCCAAACGCGTACAGTAGCGCTCGCACGTGCCGCACGCAATGTCCGGGCGGCGCCCATCCCTCATCGACCCAGGAGACGATCATGCTCGAACTGCGCCCCGGCTGCGAATGCTGCAACAAGGACCTGCCGCCCGACTCGGCGGACGCGCGCATCTGTACGTTCGAATGCACGTTCTGCGCGACCTGCGCGGACGACGTGCTGAAGGGGCGCTGCCCGAACTGCGGCGGCGACCTGGTCGCGCGGCCGCGACGGCCGGCGAGCCTGCTCTCGAAATACCCGCCGTCGACGGAACGCATCCACAAGCCGGGCGGCTGCGCGAACGCCTGACGGCACCGCCTCACCCCGCGTCCGTCACGACATCTCGATCCGCGCACGCGTCACCGCGAGCAGCGTCGCCATCGCGCGGCGCGCGCCGCTCTCGTCGCGCACGCGGATCGCGTCGCTGACGGCCGTATGCTCGGCAAGCGACGCGTTGTACACGTCCGCCCGGCGCGCGTTCAGTTGCAGTTGCGCCTCGAGCGTGCGATCGATCAGCGCGCCGAGCGGCACCAGCAACTCGTTGCCGCCGGCCTCCAGCACGCTCAGGTGAAAGTGCAGGTCGGCGCGCACCCATTCGTCGACGTTGCGCGCGGCGGCCATCGCGCGCACCGCGTCGTCGATCGCGTCGAATGCTTCGGGCGTATGCGTGCGCGCGGCCAGCGCGGCCGCGTGCGGCTCGATCATCTCGCGCATCTCCTGCAGCTTCAGCGCGAACGCGAGCGGCGGCGCGACGCGCGCATACCAGTCGAGCAGGTCGGCATCGAGCAGGTTCCACGAACGACGCGGCCGCACGCGCGTGCCGACCTTCGGCCGCGATTCGACCAGCCCCTTCGACGTCAGCGTGCGCAGCGCCTCGCGCATCACCGTGCGGCTCACGCCGTACATCTCCATCAGGTCGGGTTCCCTCGGCAGCAACGATTCGGGCGGATAGTCGCCGCGCAGGATCGCCGTCGCGAGCCGGAAGGCCGTCTGTCCATGCAGGTCGCGTTGAATGATCGTTCTCCGTCGGGCGGGCTGCCCACTATCTGCGCATTAATGCTATTAATACTATTTTTTATTCGACTACGCTAGGATAACCGCGAAAGCACGGATCGTGCGCCGCGCCCGCGCGGGCGCGCCGGTCAATCATGGAGACTCGCGTCATGAAAATCACCCGCCTCGAAACGTTCGTCGTCCCGCCCCGCTGGCTGTTCCTCAAGATCGAGACCGACGAGGGCATCATCGGCTGGGGCGAGCCGGTCGTCGAAGGCCGCGCGCACACGGTCGAGGCCGCCGTGCAGGAACTGGCCGACTATCTCGTCGGCCGCGACCCGCTCCTGATCGAGGATCACTGGCAGGTGATGTACCGCGCGGGCTTCTACCGCGGCGGCCCGATCATGATGAGCGCGATCGCGGGCGTCGACCAGGCGTTGTGGGACATCAAGGGCAAGCATCACGGCGTGCCCGTGCATGCGCTGCTCGGCGGCCAGGTGCGCGACCGCATCAAGGTGTATTCGTGGATCGGCGGCGACCGGCCGAGCGACGTCGCGAACAACGCGCGCGCGGTGGTCGAGCGCGGCTTCAAGGCCGTGAAGATGAACGGCTCCGAGGAGCTGCAGATCGTCGACACCTACGACAAGGTCGAGCAGGTGATCGCGAACGTCGCGGCGGTGCGCGACGCGGTCGGCCCGCACGTCGGGATCGGCGTCGACTTCCACGGCCGCGTGCACAAGCCGATGGCGAAGGTGCTCGCGAAGGAGCTCGACCCGTACAAGCTGATGTTCATCGAGGAGCCGGTGCTGTCGGAGAACGCCGAGGCGCTGCGCGACATCGTCAACCAGACCAACACGCCGATCGCGCTCGGCGAGCGGCTCTACTCGCGCTGGGATTTCAAGCACATCCTCGCGGGCGGCTACGTCGACATCATCCAGCCGGACGCGTCGCACGCGGGCGGCATCACCGAGTGCCGCAAGATCGCGACGCTCGCGGAAAGCTACGACGTCGCGCTCGCGCTGCATTGCCCGCTCGGGCCGATCGCGCTCGCCGCGTGCCTGCAGCTCGACGCGCTCAGCTACAACGCGTTCATCCAGGAACAGAGCCTCGGCATCCATTACAACCAGGGCAACGACCTGCTCGACTATCTGCGCAACCCCGAGGTGTTCCGCTACGAGGACGGCTTCGTCGCGATCCCGCAAGGGCCGGGGCTCGGCATCGACGTGAACGAGGAGAAGGTGCGCGAGATGGCGAAGACCGGCCATCGCTGGCGCAACCCGGTATGGCGCCACGCGGACGGCAGCGTCGCCGAGTGGTGATGAACGCGTGAGATGGAAGGATGCGTTGCGCGGCACGTGCGCCGCGCGACGCGTTCGACACGGCCGCCCCGACAAGGCGGTCGTTTTTGCATCCGCGCCATGCCGGCGGCGCGCGCCGGCGCCCGCCCGGCGCCCCGCCGTTCGGCCGTCAGCCGAGCGCGGCGAACCCCGGCACGCTGAACGACAGCACGGCCGCCGCGACGAACACGCCGATCATCGTCATCCCTTCGAGATGCAGGATGTTGCGGAACGTGTACGCGTCCTCGGTCGACGCGGTGCGGCGCAGGCGCGGCAGCGCCGAGAAGCGGTTGAGCCCGCCGAGCACGAGCGCGAGCGCGACGAGCAGCAGCTTCAGCAGCAACACGCGCCCCCACGTGCTGCCGTCGAGCGGCGCGAGCGAGCCGCCGAGCCCGCGAATCGCGTTGAGCACGCCGGTGCCGAGCACGAAGACGACCGCGACGATCGACGTGCGCGACAGGTGCTGGCCGATGCGGATCAGCGCGCCGCGCGCGACCGACGTACCCAGCGCCGGCAGCACCGCGAGCCCGCCCGCGAGCACGAGGCCGCCCCACACGGCGGTGGCCAGCAGGTGCAGCGTCTGCACGCCGACCGCCGCGGACAACGCGCCGCTGTCGGCCGCATGGCCGAGCGACGCCTTGCCGGCCGCGACCACGATCACCGCGAGCCACAGCACCGCATGCGCGAGCGGGCCGTCCGGCTTCGCGAGCGCGACGATCGCGAGCAGCACCGCGCCGGCGAACGCGACGCTCCAGGCGAAGCCCGTGTGCGTTTGCATCAGCATGACGGGAATCGCGGCGAACGCACCGCCGAGCCCCGCGCCGCTCATCGTCGCGGCCTCGTAGACGAGCCAGCCGAGATCGGCGAGCACGAGCGCCAGCGCCGCTGCGGCCAGCGAATGTTGCGCGCGCAGCCATGCGGAATGCGACGGCGCGACGACCGGCCGCGCGCCGTCCTTGCCGAGCCACGCCTTGAGGAGCGCCGAGCCGACCGCCATCGCGAACGCCGCATCCATCAGCGCCGCGAGCGCGACCTGACCGATCCACAAGCTGTCGAACTTCATCGCGCGGCCCCTCCCGCAAGCGGCAGGCCGGCAGTGCGGCGGCGAGGGAACGGGCAGCGGGAGGCAGGCAACGGCACGGTAGAAAACGTCATCGATGAATCCGGAAACGGGAGAAATGACTGGACCTGCGGCGGAGGCGGCGCCGCGCGACCCGCGAGTGTACGGTCTTCGATGGGGAAAACGCACGCCGGTTCACATGAGCCCGGCGCAATGCGCGTCAAATTGTCGCAAGTCGCAAACGGACAGGAACCGATGTCCTTTTGCCAAATAGCCGTCATTACCCATCGATGATAGAATGCCGCGTCGCAGCAGCCCGGCTGTCCTGCCGTCCATGCG
>NZ_JBYQCG010000079.1:0-29453 GCF_057837105.1 Burkholderia sp. APQ4-4ca
AGGGCCTTCGGCGGCAGCTCTTCGGTCAGCAGTTCGACGAGCAGGGGGGCGGGATGATTGTGCGTCATGTCTGGAATAAATCTCGTCTCGTCAGTCCTGATCGATCTTGCGTTCGACCTTGAGCGGCGGCGCCCATGCCGGTTGCGCGGCGTCCTGGGCGTCGGTGGTGAGGCCCGGCACGCCCGGCGGGTTGCCGAGCATCGGGAAGCCGAGCTTCTCGCGCGAGTCGTAGTAAGCCTGCGCGACGAGACGCGACAGCGCGCGGATGCGGCCGATGTACGCTGCCCGCTCGGTGACCGAGATCGCGCCGCGCGCGTCGAGCAGGTTGAACGTGTGGCCGGCCTTCAGCACGAGCTCGTACGCGGGCAGCGCGAGCTGCGCGTCGATCATCTTCTTCGCTTCCGCTTCGTAGCTGTTGAAGAACGTGAACAGCAGGTCGACGTTCGCGTGCTCGAAGTTGTAGGTCGACTGCTCGACCTCGTTCTGGTGGTACACGTCGCCATACGACAGGCGGCGCAGCTCGGGGCCGTTCGGGCCTTGCTCTTCCCACTCGGTCCACACGAGGTCGTACACGTTCTCGACCTTCTGCAGGTACATCGCGAGGCGCTCGAGGCCGTACGTGATCTCGCCGAGCACCGGCTTGCATTCGAGGCCGCCGACTTCCTGGAAATACGTGAACTGCGTGACTTCCATCCCGTTCAGCCACACTTCCCAACCGAGGCCCCACGCGCCGAGCGTCGGGTTTTCCCAGTCGTCCTCGACGAAGCGCACGTCGTTCTGCTTCAAGTCGAAGCCGAGCGCCTCGAGCGAGCCGAGGTACAGGTCGAGGATGTTTTCCGGCGCCGGCTTGAGCACGACCTGGTACTGGTAGTAGTGCTGCAGGCGGTTCGGGTTTTCGCCGTAGCGGCCGTCCTTCGGGCGGCGCGACGGTTGCACGTACGCGGCGCGCCACGGCTCGGGGCCGACCGCGCGCAGGAACGTGTGGACGTGCGACGTGCCCGCGCCGACTTCCATGTCGATGGGCTGGAGCAGGGCGCAACCCTGCTTGTCCCAGTAGGACTGCAGCGTCAGGATGATTTGCTGAAACGTAAGCATGAAGAGCCTTCGTGGCGCTGGCGCTCCGTTGCGGGCGGCGCTCCGGGCGGGCCCGGAGGGTCGGCTCGCGCGGCGGCGCGGCTTGTTAGTGTGCTGAAACGCGTAATTTTACCGGATCGGCGACCGGATGCGGCCGGAAGGCGGATGCGGGCACCGCCGGCCTGCTTCCCGCGGCCCGCGCGCGCATGGCCCACGGGCGCCGCGGGGCCGCGTGCGACCTGCCGCGACGCGCGTGCCGTACCGCTTCGCGCGGGCGTTAAGATGCGTGTATTGCGGCGCGCGCCATGCGTGCCGCGTCACCGCTTGCCGATGCCGACTGCATGGACGAACCGAACGACATTCTGATTCCGCTGCTTCCGCCGTTTCTCGCACTGCTCGGGCAGGCCGCCGACGCGCAGGCGCGCGGCGAGCGCGCCGCGCACGACCTGTGGCTGGCCGCCGCCGCCCATCTGCATGCGGTCGATGCCGACGCGCTGGCGCGGCTCACGACGGCGCTCGTCGCGCGGCAGCGCACGGCCGACGCGATTGCGCTCGCCGAATGGGCGGTGCGCGCGCAGCCGGGCGCAAGCACGTATTTCAACCACGGCTATGCGCTGCAGGTGGCCGGCCGTCACGCGGATGCGGTCGCGCCGTACCGCGCGGCGCTTGCGATCGATGCCGGCTGGCCGTCGCTGCGCAACAACCTCGCGATCGCGCTGCGATTGTCGGGCGGTGAACGCGCGGAGGAGATCGCGCTGCTCGACGCGGCCGTGAAGCACGATCCGCGGGACGTGCAGGCATGGATCAACCTCGTCGTCGCGCGGATCGCGACGCATGACCTCGACGGCGCGCTCGCGTGCGCCGCGCGGCTAGCCGACCTCGCGCCCGACAATGCGCTCGCGATGAACAACGTCGCGATGGCGATGAAGGAGGCGCAGCGCTGGGACGACGCCGAGCGCCATGCGGCGCGTGCGTGCGAGCTGGCGCCCGACGACGCATCGTTCCGCTTCAATCTCGCGATCATCCAGCTGGCGCGCGGCAACCATGCGGCCGGCTGGCGCGGCCACGAGGCGCGCTGGGACGGCGCGGGCGAGTTGCGCGGTCGCCGGCCGGCGCTGCCGGGCCCGCGCTGGCAGGGCGAACCGCTCGCCGGCAAGACGCTGCTGGTGTGGGGCGAGCAGGGGCTCGGCGACGTGCTGCAGTTCTGCCGTTTCGTCGCGCCGCTCGCCGAGCGCGTGCATCGCGAGGGCGGCCGGCTCGCGTGGAATACGTTTCCGGCGCTCGGCACGCTGATGCAGCGCAGCCTCGGGGTGCACGCGGACGTGTTCGGCGCGGGCGGCGGCGTCGATGCGCTGCCGGCGTTCGATTACGAAGTGCCGCTGATCGGCCTGCCGCTGATGCTCGGCATGGAGGCGTCGACGCTCGCCGCGTCGGTGCCGTACCTGCGGGCCGAGCCGGCCGCATGCGACGCATGGCGCGCGCGGCTCGCGGGCGACGGCCGGCTGAAGGTCGGGCTCGTGTGGACGGGCAGTGCGGGCCACCAGCGCAATCCATTCCGGCGCGTCGGGCTCGAGCGCTACGCGAACGCGTTTCGCGGCATCGACGGCGTTACGTTCTATTCGCTGCAGCCAGGTGCGGATGCGGATGTCGCCGCCGCGCGCGCGGCCGGTTTCGCGATCGAAGACTATACGGCCGAATTGACGAGCTTCGACGACACGGCCGCGTTCATCGGCGCGCTGGATCTCGTGATCACCGTGTGCACGTCGGTCGCGCATCTGGCCGGCGCGCTCGGCGCGCGCACGTGGGTGCTGCTCGACGTGAATCCGCACTGGCCGTGGCTGCTCGATCGCCGGGACAGCCCGTGGTATCCGACCGCGACGCTGTACCGCCAGCCGACGTTCGGCGCGTGGGCGCCGGTGATGGACGAAGTGAGCCGCGACTTGCGGGCGCTCGCCGCGCAGCCGGATCCGTCGGATCAATCGGAGCGGCAGGCCTGAGGAGCCGGCCGGTTCGCGCTCACGGGCCGCCGCGCGCGGCGGCGGCCCGTCGCGTCATTGCGCTGCGTCGTCGCCGGGCTTCCGGCCGTTGCGTCGGCGCAGCCCGGGCCCGAACGTGAAGCCGAACGCGAGCAGCACGAACGACACCGCGAGCACGATGTTGTTGCCGCTCGTCACGTACGGCGTGAAGCCGCTCGTGCCTTCGATCCGCACGTCGAGCGAGCCGATCGTGAACGGCTTCAACTGGCCGAGCACGCGCCCGTGCGCGTCGATCGCGGCCGTCATCCCCGTATTGGTCGAGCGCAGCATCGGCCGGCCCGTTTCGAGCGAGCGCATCCGTGCGATCTGCAAATGCTGGTCGAGCGCGATCGTGTCGCCGAACCACGCGAGGTTCGTCACGTTGACGAGCACGCCGGGCGGCTGCGGGTTGTCGCGGATCGTCGCGGCGATTTCCTCGCCGAACAAGTCCTCGTAGCAGATATCGGCCATCACCGGCTGGTTGTGCACGAGGAACGGCTTCTGCACCGGCGCGCCGCGCGCGAAATCGCCGAGCGGCATCTTCATCAGGTTGACGAACCACCGGAAGCCCCACGGAATGAATTCGCCGAAGGGCACGAGGTGATGCTTGTCGTAGTGATAGATGTCGCGCGAGTGCGGCGTCACGCCGTACAGGCTGTTCGTGTAGTCGAAGTAGCGGCCGTCCTCGGTCACCGATGCGCCGACCGCGCCGAACAGCACGGCCGAGCCGGTCGTGTCGCTGAACTTGCGGATCGCGACGGCGAACGGCTCGGGCAATTCCTGGATCATCACCGCGATCGCGGTCTCGGGCGTGACGATCAGGTCGGCCGGCTTCTCGACGATCATCTGCTGGTACATCTTGATCGCCGCGTCGATGCCTTCCTGCTCGAACTTGATGTCCTGCTTCACGTTGCCTTGCAGCAGCCGCACGGTGAGCGGCGCGTTCGCGGGCACGGTCCATGTGACCTGCGACAGCCCGAGCCCGGCCGCGACGAGCACGACGGCGATGCCGGCCGGCGCGGCGATGCGCACGCGAGCGTCGCCGCCCGATGCGCCGGCTTCGCCGTCACGCAGCGGCGACGGCCGCGCGGCGGCGAGCGCCTGCACGACGAGCGCGGCGAACAGCGCGAGCACCCATGCGATCCCGTACACGCCGACCACCGGCGCGAAGCCCGCGAACGGGCCGTCGACCTGCGGGTAGCCGCTGCCGAGCCACGGAAAGCCGGTGAACACGGTGCCGCGCAGCCATTCGCCGAGCGCCCACGCGCTCGCGAACGCGAACGCGCCATGCCAGGTCGGCGAGAACGGCCGCGGGTCGGGCGCGCGGCGGTGCCACGCATGGCCCGCGCAGAACGACCACAGCCCGGCCGAGAACGCCGGGTACAGCGACAGGTACAGCGCGAACAGCACGAGCGCGCCGCCCGCGAGCGGCGCGGCCATTTCGCCGTACACGTGCATGCTGATGTAGAGCCACCAGACGCCGCTGATGAAGTTGCCGAAGCCGAACGCGCCGCCGGTGAGCGCGGCGCCGCGCCAGCTCGACGTGCGCGTGAGCTGCGCGAAAAACCAGACGAATACGACGAGCTGCAGCCAGCCGCCGTGCGGCGTGGGCGCGAAGCTGAGCGTATTGGCCGCGCCGGCGAGCAGCGCGGCCGGATAGTGCCAGCGCGGCAGCGCGCGGCAGGGCGCCGGCGCGAGAAGGCCGCCAGCCGGGCGGGACGGAATCGGATCGTCCATGTGAAGCGGAAGAGGGCGAGCGGTTGAAGGAGGGGCGGCTGGCGCGGAACGGTCAGTCTTCGTGCGAGGTTTCGGCGCGACGGCTGGCGAGCGGGTTGCGGCGCACCAGCAGCACGTGAACCTGGCGCGCATCGCCGCGCTGGATTTCGAACACGAGGTTGCCGAGCTGCAGCTTCTCGCCGCGGTGCGGCACGCGTCCGAAATGATGGGTGATCAGGCCGCCGATCGTGTCGACTTCGTCGTCGGGGAAATCGGTGCCGAACGTCTCGTTGAACTGTTCGATCTCGGTGAGCGCGCGCACGCGGTAGCGGCCGTCCGGCCCCGAGATGATGTTGCCGGCTTCCTCGTCGAAGTCGTATTCGTCCTCGATGTCGCCGACGATCTGTTCGAGCACGTCCTCGATCGTGATCAGGCCCGCGACGCCGCCGTATTCGTCGACGACGATCGCCAGGTGGTTGCGGTTCACGCGGAAGTCGTGCAGCAGCACGTTCAGGCGCTTCGATTCCGGAATGAACACGGCCGGGCGCAGCATCCCGCGCACGTCGAATTCTTCTTCGGCGTAGAAGCGCAGCAGATCCTTCGCGAGCAGCACGCCGATCACGTTGTCGCGGTTCTCCTCGTACACCGGATAGCGCGAGTGCGCCTTTTCGAGGACGAACGGGATGAAATCCTCGGGCTTGTCGGCGATGTTGATCGCGTCCATCTGCGCACGCGGCACCATGATGTCGCGCGCGCACAGATCGGAGACCTGGAACACGCCTTCGATCATCGACAGCGAATCGGCGTCGATCAGGTTGCGTTCGTGGGCGTCCTGGAGGATTTCCAGCAGCTCGCCGCGGGATTCGGGCTCGGGCGAGATGAAGTCGGTCAGGCGCTCGAGCAGCGAGCGCTTTTCTTGCGGTTTGTCGGTTGGCTTACGACTGGGATACGAATCGTTCATGGTGGTGCGCCCGGGTCATGCCGGGGCGCGCGGTCACGGAGTAGGCAAGGATACACCAAGGGCACGACGCGACCGTGTCACCCGGCCGTACGGCCAGGGTGGGCGGCTCGCGCGGGCCCCGCTCGCGGACGGCCGCGCGGGGCGCGACGTCGTCGTCGGGTCCATCCTATCGCAGAAAGGGTCGGCGGGGCGCGGCAGCCAAAAAACGGTGCGGGAGGGGCGGCGGGAAGAGCGATACGGCGCGACGCGGGAAACGGCCGGAGACGGCGGCATTCTGCCGCAGGCGGGCGCCGCCGTCGCGCCGCTCAGAACCGCATGCCCGCCGAGCAGCCGCCGGCGGCCGCGCCGTTGGTCGCGGCGCCGCCGCAGCCGAGTATGCCGCAGCCGGACAGCACGACGCTCGCGACGACGAGCAGCGCGGCGATCCTGCAACGCGACCGGCGGGACGGTTTCATCGAAGGGGTCCTCGTTCGGATGCGCGGGCGGCGCGGTGCCGGATCACCGGCATCGCGCCAGCAACCCTTCGAGCGCGCGGTCGGGGATGCCGCTCGCGCGCAGCGCGTCGACCGTGCGGCTCACGTAGTCGAGCGTGGTGCCGTAGCGGCCGGCCGCGCAGCCGAACACTTCCTTCACGACGGCGTCGGTCAGCTTGCCCGTATAGGTCGGTGCGTCGCGACGCATCACGAACGCGAGCGCGTTCACGCGTTCGCCGGTCTCGAGCGAGCACGGCAGCCACGCGGGCCGGTACGAGCCCATCGGCATTTCGCGCTTCCACAACGTCTCGAGATGCGGCTGCGCGGTCGGGCCGGCGAGCCGGAATGCGATGCCCGAGCACGAGCCGCCGCGATCGAGCGCGAGCACGAGGCCCGGCCGTTCGGGGGTGCCGCGATTCACGCGCGACCACAGGTAGAGCCCGCGGTGATAGCCGTGCACCTTGCCGCGCACGGCGGCGACGGTCGGCAGCCCGGGATTCCAGATCAGCGAGCCATAGCCGAACAGCCAGAGATCCTGCCGGCCGTCCCATTCGCGCATCGTGTGCGCGAGCGACGCCGCGAGCTCGTCTTCCGTCAGCAGGCGTCCTTCGCCGATCGACGGCGGGTAGGCGGGCGGCAGCATCGCGGCGTGGCGCATCGGGCGGACGGCTTACTGGTACGGGTTCGGGAAACCCAGTTTCGCGAGGATGTCGACTTCGAGCGCTTCCATTTCGGCCGCGTCCTCGTCGCTCGTCTCGTGGTCGTAGCCCTGCGCGTGCAGCGCGCCGTGCACCAGCAGGTGCGCGTAATGGACCGCGAGCGGCTTGCCCTGGTCGTGCGCTTCCTTCTCGACCACCGGGCAGCACAGCACGAGGTCGCCGATCACGGTGCCGTCGGGCGCCGGGTCGTACGCGAAGGTCAGCACGTTGGTCGGATAGTCCTTGTGACGGTAGCCGGCGTTCAGCGTACGGCCTTCGTTCTCGCCGACGAAACGCACGGTGAGCTGCGCGCTCGCGAACAGCGCCGGCTCGATCCATTCGGCGATCAGCTTGCGCTTCGGCAGCGTCTTGCGCACGTCGCTCGTGATCTCGTCGCCGTACTGCACGGACAGGTCGAATTCCAGCGCGCGCGGCCCGTCTTCGGGATCGTCCTCGCGCGGTGCGAACTCGGCGCCGACGTGCAGTGTCACGCTGTCGTAGTGCTCGGGCTGCAGCGCGAGCTTCGCGCGCATCGCCGGATCGTTGTGCTGCGCGACGATCGCGACGGCCGCGTCGCCCGAGCTGCCCGACAGGTCGAACATCAGGCTGCGGCCGTCCGGGAAGTCGATCCGCAGCCCTTGCGCGTTGACGGTGCGGGCTTTGCCCTTCGCGTCGAACAGCGAAAGGCGGGGGGATTCGGACGCGGCGGACGGTGCGCGACCGGACTTGCGGGAACGGGAGGATTTCATGACGCGTGCGGCGATTGGGACGCGTCGAGGATACACCAAACGGCCGATCGCGCCCGAATTCGGACCGGCCGCGCGCGGGCGAAAAAAAGCCCGGCGCGCCGTCTGGCGGGCCGGGCCGGGAGGTGGAGGCAGCGCGCGGGCGTCGCCGCTCAGCCGTCCTGATGCTGCGCGTGGAACTCGTCGTACGCCTCGACGATGCGCGCGACGAGCGGATGGCGTACCACGTCCGCGCTCGTGAAGCGCGTGAGCGCGATGCCGCGCACGCCGCCGAGCACCTGCTGCGCCTCGACGAGGCCGCTCTTGTGACCGCGCGGCAGGTCGACCTGGCTCGTGTCGCCGGTCACGACCGCCTTCGAGCCGAAGCCGATCCGCGTGAGGAACATCTTCATCTGCTCGGGCGTGGTGTTCTGCGCCTCGTCGAGGATGATGAACGCGTGGTTCAGCGTGCGGCCGCGCATGTACGCGAGCGGCGCGATCTCGATCATCTGGCGCTCGAACATCTTCGCCGTCTTGTCGAAGCCGAGCAGGTCGTACAGCGCGTCGTACAGCGGACGCAGGTACGGGTCGACCTTCTGCGCGAGATCGCCGGGCAGGAAGCCGAGCCGCTCGCCGGCCTCGACGGCCGGGCGCGTCAGCACGATCCGCTTGACCTGGTCGCGCTCGAGCGCGTCGACCGCGCACGCGACCGCGAGGTAGGTCTTGCCGGTGCCGGCCGGCCCGATGCCGAACGTCACGTCGTGCTGCAGGATCTGCTTCAGGTATTCGCGCTGGGCGGGCGTGCGGCCGCGCAGGTCGGCGCGCCGCGTGTAGAGCTTCGGCCCCGGCTCTTCCTCCGGCTCGCTGGCGTCGAGCTGCGCGACGGGCTCGTCGAACGGATGGTCGGGGTCGCCGCGAAAGCGCACGTCGACCGTGTCCTGGCGGCCGTTGCCGGCCGTGTGGCGCACTTCGACCAGCGCGAGCTGGATGTCGTCGACCGACAGCGGATCGCGCGCGCGGTTGTAGAAGTTTTCGAGCGCGGCGAGCGCGAGCTTGGCGCCGCGCCCGCGGATCGTGATCCGGTGGCCGCGCCGCGCGAGCGTGACGTCGAGCGCCTGTTCGATCTGCCGCAGGTTTTCGTCGAGCGGGCCGCAGAGGTTGGCGAGGCGCGCGTTGTCGTCGCGCGGGGCGGTGAATTCCAGTGCTTGGACGGTCTTCAAAGTAGCGTCGGGCTCCTGTCGGGCGGCAGTCGGTCAGTGGGTGGCCGCGCTCGCGTCGTCGCTGACGAGCAGGAGCTCGCCGCGCAGCGAATGCGGGTACGCATGGTTGATCTTCACGTCGATCATCTGGCCGATCAGGCGCGGGTGCGACGCGAGCGGCGCCGGGAAATTCACCACACGGTTGTTCTCCGTGCGGCCCGCGAGCTCGTTCGGGTCCTTGCGCGACGGGCCCTCGACGAGGATCCGCTCGACCTTCCCGACCATCGACTGGCTGATGCGCGCGACGTTCTCCTCGATCGTCGCCTGCAGATGTTGCAGGCGTTTGAGTTTCACTTCGCGCGGCGTGTCGTCGGCGAGATTCGCGGCCGGCGTGCCGGGGCGCGGGCTGTAGATGAACGAGAAGCTGGTGTCGTAGCTCATCTCGTGCACGAGCGCCATCATCTTGTCGAAATCCTCCTCGGTCTCGCCGGGGAAGCCGACGATCATGTCGGTCGACAGCGACAGGTCGGGGCGGATCGCGCGCAGCTTGCGGATCACCGACTTGTATTCGAGCACCGTGTAGCCGCGCTTCATCGCCATCAGGATGCGGTCGGAGCCGTGCTGGACCGGCAGGTGCAGGTGGCTCACGAGCTTCGGCACCTTCGCGTACGTGTCGATCAGGCGCTGCGTGAATTCCTTCGGGTGCGACGTCGTGTAGCGGATCCGCTCGATGCCGGGGATGTCGGCGACGTATTCGATCAGCGTCGCGAAATCGGCGATGTCGGTCGAACCGGCCGTCAGCGTGCCGCGGTAGGCGTTCACGTTCTGGCCGAGCAGCGTGACTTCGCGCACGCCCTGGTCGGCGAGGCCGGCCACTTCGGTCAGCACGTCGTCGAGCGGGCGCGACACTTCATCGCCGCGCGTGTACGGCACCACGCAGTAGCTGCAGTACTTCGAGCAGCCTTCCATGATCGACACGAATGCGCTCGGCCCCTCGACGCGCGCGGGCGGCAGATGGTCGAACTTCTCGATTTCGGGGAACGTGATGTCGACCTGCGCGCGGCCGCTCGCGCGGCGCGCGTCGATCATCTGCGGCAGGCGATGCAGGGTTTGCGGGCCGAACACGAGATCGACGTACGGCGCGCGCGACACGATCGACGCGCCTTCCTGGCTCGCGACGCAGCCGCCGACGCCGATCAGCAGGCCCGGCTTCGCTTCCTTCAGCTCGCGCACGCGGCCGAGATCGGAGAACACCTTTTCCTGCGCCTTCTCGCGCACCGAGCATGTGTTGAACAGGATGATGTCGGCGTCTTCCGGCGTGTCGGTCTTTTCGAGGCCTTCGGCCGCATTGAGCACGTCCACCATCTTGTCCGAGTCGTACTCGTTCATCTGGCAGCCGAAGGTCTTTACGTAAACTTTCTTGGTCATGGGGATTCGCCGTTCGCAGTGGTTGACCTGGGGGCGTCGTCAAGGGTGAATCGGGACGGCCGTGCGCGGCACGCGAATCGCGCGCATCGGGCAGGAAAGGCCGTCGGGAAAGCCTTCCATTATAGCTTTTCACGTCACGCGGACGGGCGGCCGGTTGCGGGCGTGCGACGCCGGGTTGCGCGTTCCGACCCTGAATTGGCGGGGCCGGCCGTCAGCGGCACGCGTTTAGCAGGTCGTCGAGCGCCGCTTCCTCGCGCGCGAAGCGCTCGGCGAGGAAATCGAGCAGCGCGCGCACGCGCGGCGCCATGTAGCGCTTGCTGTGATAGATCGCGTGCAGCGGCGCGTCCTGGTGCCGCCAGTCGGGCAGCAGCACGCGCAGCCGGCCCGCGCGGACGTCGTCGGCGATGTCCCACAGCGACTTCAGCGCAATGCCGTGGCCGCGCAGCGTCCATTCGCGCGTGAGGCCGCCGTCGTTGGTCTCGAACGCGGTCGACACCGGCACCGTGTGGATCTGCACTTCGTCGCCGCGCGTGAAATGCCAGGTGTTCATCGGGCCGGACGCGATCGTGATCACGTTGCAAGGAAAGCGGGCCAGGTCGTGCGGATCGGCCGGCACGCCATGGCGTTCGACGAACGACGGCGCCGCGCACAGCACGCGCCGGTTGGTCGCAAGCCGGCGGGCGATCAGCGCGCCGTCGGGCGGCGCGGCGAAGCGGATCGCGAGGTCGATCTCGTCCTGCCACAGGTTCGCCGACGAATCGGACGCCGTCAGCGAGAACGTGACGCCCGGATGCAGCGTCGTGAATTCGTGGAGCCAGTCGAGCAACTGGTGACGGCCGAAATCGGACGTCGACGACAGCCGCACCTTGCCGCTCACGACGTTGCGGCCTTCCTGCAGCATCGCATCCGCGTCGTCGAGCGCCTGCAGCGCCTGCCGGCAGCAGTTCAGGTACAGCCTGCCTTCGTCGGTGAGCCGCAGTTGGCGCGTCGAGCGTTCGAACAGCCGCGTCGCGATCTTCGCCTCGAGCTTCGCGAGCCGCGCGCTCGCGGCGGCCGGCGTCAGGTTCAGCTTGCGCCCGGCGGCGGACAGGCTGCCCAGCTCCGCCGCCTCGACGAACAGCCGGATATCGCCCAGTCGGTCCATGCGATTTTCCAGAAATATTTGAAAATGGTTCAAAGGCCACGCCAATTATCAAATATAGGCGTCTTCGGGACAATGCGCGCACATCCCGCTTTCTTGTGCGGTGCGGCACGACTTGGCGCCGCGGCCGCCGCCTTCCGGAGAACGTCATGCCCATTCCGCTCCTGGCGCTCGCGATCAGCGCCTTCGCCATCGGCACCACCGAATTCATCATCATGGGCCTCTTGCCCGAAGTCGCGCACGACCTCGCTGTGTCGCTGCCGTCGGCCGGCCTGCTCGTCACCGGCTACGCGCTCGGCGTCGCGGCCGGCGCGCCGCTGCTCGCGGTGCTGACGAGCCGCATGCCGCGCAAGGCCGCGCTGCAGCTGCTGATGGCGATCTTCATCGTCGGCAACGTGCTGTGCGCGACCGCATCCGGCTACGCGATGCTGATGGTCGCGCGCGTCGTCACGTCGTTCGCGCACGGCTCGTTCTTCGGGATCGGCGCGGTGGTCGCCGCATCGCTCGTGCCGGCCGACAAGCGCGCGAGCGCGATCGCGCTGATGTTCACGGGGCTCACGCTGTCGAACGTGCTGGGCGTGCCGTTCGGCACGTTCGTCGGCCAGGTGCTCGGCTGGCGCGCATCGTTCTGGATCGTCGCCGCGCTCGGCGTGCTCGCGCTCGGCGGCGTGGCCGCGCTGGTGCCGAACCGCCGCGACGGCGGGCCGGTCGGCCTCGGCCACGAAGTGCGCGTGCTGAAGGAGCCGCAGGTGTGGCTCGCGCTGCTGATGACCGTGCTCGGCTTCGGCGGCGTGTTCGTCGTGTTCACCTACATCGCACCGATTCTCGAGACCGTGTCGGGCTACTCGCCGCGCGCGGTCGCGCTGATCCTCGTGCTGTTCGGCGCGGGACTGACGATCGGCAACACGATCGGCGGCAAGCTGGCCGACCGCGCGCTGATGCCGTCGCTGATCGCGATCCTCGTCGCGCTGATGGCCGTGATGGCCGTGTTCGCGAAGACGAGCCACCTGCCGGTCGCGGCTGCGGTTACGGTATTCGTCTGGGGGATCGCCGCGTTCGCGACGGTGCCGCCGCTGCAGGCGCGCGTGGTCGAGAAGGCCGCGAGCGCGCCGCATCTCGCGTCGACGCTGAACATCGGCGCGTTCAACGTCGGCAATGCGGGCGGGGCGTGGCTCGGCGGCCTCGCGCTCGAACACGGCTTCGCGCTCGATGCGCTGCCGTGGGTCGCGGTCGCGGTGACGTTCGCGGCGCTGGTCGTCACGTGGCTCGCGATGCGGCTCGATGCGCGCGGCCCGGCACGCGGCGCGGCGCCGGCGGCGCGGTGAGCGCCGTCACGGCCCGCTGCGCGGCGACGCCGTGGCGGCGGGAAAAGGTTCGCGAGAAACACATTCCTCCGCGATGCTGATAACGGTGTGAAGATAACTTCGTTTGCCCGTACCAGGCCGGGTGATAGCGTCTCGATACGCGCCAACGACCGGCGCAACCCGATTCCGGCTTACCCCCTACGCAGGGCCGCGCAGCGGCCCGGAGGCCATGCTATGTCTTCATCCCTGGCGCTCGTGCGCGACGTGTCTTCCTTCGAGTCCGGTAATGCCGCCGACGGGCGCGGCTCCGCGTCGCTCGACGTGCTCGAGCAGGTCGTCGGCGTGAATCTCGCGCGCTTGCGCGCCGAGCGGCAACTGTCGCTCGATGCGCTCGCCCGGCTGTCCGGCGTGTCGCGCGCGATGCTCGCGCAGATCGAATCCGCGCGCAGCGTGCCGTCGATCAAGGTGCTCTGCAAGATCGCCGCGGCGTTGAAGGTGTCGGTCGCCGCGTTCCTGCGGCGCCATGCGGTGAACGGTTTCGAGCATCTGGCGGCCGAGCGCGCGTCGCGCGTCGTCAGCTCGAACGGCCGTTTTTCGGCACGTGCGCTGTATCCGGAGGGCGAGCCGGCCGCGGCCGAATTCCACGAGCTGCGGATCGCGCCGCTGCATACCGAGCCCGGCGCGCGCCGTGCGCCCGGCACGACGGTCAACCTCGTCGTCAGCGAAGGCACGCTCGAAGTGAGCGTGCACGACCGCCGCCAGTTGCTCGCGACCGGCGACGCGATCGTGTTCGACGCCGACCAGCCGTACAGCCTGCGCAACCCGGGCGACAGCGAAGCGCGTGCGTTCCGCGTGACGGTGAGCCCCGAGGTGCCGCCGCGCTGGCTCGTGCCCGACGCGGCGCACGCGGCCGTCAACTGATCGCGCAGGCCGAGCGGCGCGGCGGCGCGCCCCG
The DNA here is from genome assembly GCF_057837105.1 of Burkholderia sp. APQ4-4ca. NCBI lineage: Bacteria > Pseudomonadati > Pseudomonadota > Betaproteobacteria > Burkholderiales > Burkholderiaceae > Burkholderia > Burkholderia sp. APQ4-4ca. Next base: position 13,690 of record NZ_JBYQCG010000079.1, read on the forward strand.
ATCGTCGCGAGATCGCGAGCGGGCGCTCCGGCCGTTCCGACGATACCGTTAGACGGGGTCGTCAGTAAGGTTTTACCGGTCATTCGCTGCGCGTCGTGTGCGGCTGTTGTATGCTTGGCCCGCCGGTGACGGGGCGTTCCCGCCCGGCAATCAGTGCGTCTTCAGGGCGGGGCGAAATTCCCCACCGGCGGTAGGCTGGCGTAAGCCGGCGAGCCCGCGAGCGCCCGCGCATCCGCGCGGGGTCAGCAGATCTGGTCGAATGCCAGAGCCGACGGTCACAGTCCGGATGAGAGAAGATGTGCAGATAGTCATGTCCGTCAGGGCCGCTTCGCGCTGCATGCGAAGCGGGTTGTCGTTCTGTCTGTTTGCAATGCCCTGAAACGTTTTTCGCCCAAATCGTCTTTGCGAGGAGCGTTTCACATGTCCTTGATGTCCGTTTCGTCGGCGCCTGCCGACGCCTTTGCCGATCTCCCTCTGCTGGATTCCGAACCGGTGCCGCCGCGCATCGCCGCCGCGCTCGACGCGATGCGCGCAGGCCGCGCGGTCGTGCTGCAGGACGACCACGACCGCGAGAACGAAGCCGACCTGATCGTCGCCGCCGAGCGCATCACGCCCGAGACGATGGCGCTGCTGATCCGCGAGTGCAGCGGCATCGTGTGCCTGTGCCTGACCGACGACACGGTGCGGGCGCTCGAACTGCCGCCGATGGTGCAGACCAACGAAAGCCGCAACGGCACCGCGTTCACCGTGTCGATCGAGGCGCGCGAAGGCGTGCATACCGGCGTGTCGGCGGCCGATCGCGTGACGACGATTCGCGCGGCGATCGCTGACGGCGCGAAGCCGCACGACATCGTGCGCCCCGGCCACGTGTTTCCGTTGCGTGCGCAACCGGGCGGCGTGCTCGCGCGCCGCGGTCACACCGAGGGCACGGTCGACCTGTCGATTCTCGCGGGCCTGAAGCCGGCCGGCGTGCTGTGCGAGCTGATGAATCCGGACGGCACGATGACGCGCGGCGACGATGTCGAGCGCTTCGCGCAACGGCACGGGCTGCCGATGCTGACGATCGCGGAACTCGTCGAGTTCCGCGAGGCGCTGGCCGCGGCGCGCGAACGCTGCTGCGAGCCGGCTTGAGCGAAGGAAAGGCGCGCGTTCGCGCGTCCGTAGCGCGGCCGGATCGACCGATCCGGCCCGAATGACGATCAGGACTGCACGTCGCCGAATTCGCCGCGCATGCCGGCTTCGACGAGCGCCGGCAGTTCTTCCATCCTGCGCATGATCCGCGTGATGCCCATCGCGCGCAGCGCGTCCGCGTAGTTGTCGGGGATGTGGCTCGCGCCGACGAACGCGATCGTCTTCATCCCGGCCGCGCGCGCGGCATTCAACCCCGAGATGCTGTCCTCGACGACGACGCAGCGCGCCGGCGCGACACCGAGCGTGTGCGCCGCGTGCAGGTAGACGTCGGGGTAGGGCTTCGGCCGCGCGACCTGTTCGGCGCTGAACACGCGCTCGCCGAAGATCTCGGTGAGCGATGCGCGCTTGAGCGAGCTGCGCACGCGCACGAGCCGGCTGTTCGACACGACGGCAGCCGGCAGCGTGACCTTCAGCAACGCATCGCGCACGCCGCTGATCGGCGCGAGCGATTGCGCGAGCGCGACCTCGATGTTGTGCTCGATGGTCTCGATGAAGTTGGCGGGCATTTCGATCCCGAAGCGGGATTCGACGCCGGTGAGGAAACGCGACGTCTGCTGGCCGAATGCCGACTTCGCGGCGGCTTCGAAATCGAGGTTCGGGAACGTGGCGGACAGCGTGTCGAGCAGCACGCGGTCGGCGATGACTTCGCTGTCGACGAGCACGCCGTCGCAGTCGCAGATGAGGTGATCGAGCATGGTGATGAAAACGCGGGATATCGGCGACGCCGATCGATTCGCCATCATACGTGCTTTCACGCGCGGGCCGTGCGGCGCGGCGGTCAATGTGCCCGATGCGGCCGCGTGCCGGTAGCGTTCGAGGAGGAACGGTTCGGGCGTGTCCGTCGCGATGCCGCCCGAGTGGCGAATGGAGTCGGCCTCGCGCCCGGGTCGCGGCTCATGACGACCGAGGGAAAAAAGAGGGGAGCGACGCGCGCGGCAGCGAACGCCGCACGCGTCGTTCAGACCGCGATCAGGCCATCGCGTGCAGGCGCAGATACAGGCCGGCCGCCGCGGCGCCGCCGAGCAGCGGGCCGATCACCGGCACCCACGCATAGCGCCAGTCGCTGTCGCGCTTGCCCGGAATCGGCAGCAGCGCATGCATGATGCGCGGCGACAGGTCGCGCGCGGGGCTCATCGCATAGCCGGTCGGGCCGCCGAGCGAGATGCCGATGCCGAGCACCAGCAGGCCGACGGGCAGCGCGTCGAGCGCGCCGAGGCCGACCTGCGGCGATGCGAGATACAGCACGCCGAGGATCAGCACGAACGTGCAGATCGCTTCGGTCAGCACGTTATGCGTGGTGCTGCGGATTGCCGGCGCCGTGCAGAACACCGCGAGCTTCAGGTCCGCATCGGCTTCCTTCGCGAAGTGCTGGCGATACGCGAGCCACACGAGCAGCGCGCCCGCCATCCCGCCGAGCATCTGCGCGAGCACGTAGCCGCCGACTTTCGACCACGCGAACTTGCCCGCGAGCGCGAGGCTGATCGTGACGATCGGGTTCAGGTGCGCGCCGCTGAACGACGCGGTCACGTAGACCGCGACGAATACCGCCATCGCCCAGCCCATCACGATCACGATCAGGTCCGCGCCTTTGCCCTTGGTCTTTGCAAGCAGCACGTTTGCGACCGCGCCGTTGCCGAGCAGCACGAGGATCGCGGTGCCGATGAATTCTGCAATATAAGGTGACATGGTTGTCTCTCGAAGTCACGGCGGACTCGCGCGCTGCGCGGTCCGCCGGTGTTGTTGTATGTCGTTTGGTGTTGTTCGGATTACTGCGTGTCGTCGGCCCATGCCTTCGCGGCACGTACCGCACGTTGCCAGCCGGCCATGCGCTGCTCGACCTGCTCCTTCGGCATCGACGGCGCGAAGCGGCGATCGAGCTGCCACTGGCTGCGCACTTCGTCGAGGTTCTTCCAGTAGCCGATCGCGAGGCCCGCGAGATAGGCCGCGCCGAGCGCGGTCGTCTCGGTGATCTGCGGACGCACCGCGTCGACACCGAGCAGGTCGGCCTGGAACTGCATCAGCAGATCGTTCGCGCTCGCGCCGCCGTCCACTCGCAGCTCGCCGATGCTGATGCCCGAGTCGGCTTCCATCGCGGCCAGCACGTCGAGCGACTGGTACGCGATCGCATCGAGCGCCGCGCGCGCGAGGTGCGCGGCCGTCGTGCCGCGCGTGACGCCGAACACCGAGCCGCGGGCCCGCGCGTTCCAGTGCGGCGCCCCGAGGCCGGCGAACGCGGGCACGAGATACACGCCGTCGGTGTGCGGCACGCTCGCGGCGAGCGCCTCGATCTCGGCGGCCGTCTTGATGAGGCCGACGCCGTCGCGCAGCCACTGCACGACCGCGCCCGCGATGAAGATGCTGCCTTCGAGCGCGTACTGCACGTCGTCGCCGATCTGCCACGCGATCGTCGTGACGAGGTTGTTCTTCGACTCGATCGGCTTGTCGCCGGTGTTCATCATCAGGAAGCAGCCGGTGCCGTAGGTGTTCTTCACCATGCCCGACGTCGTGCACATCTGGCCGAACAGCGCCGCGTGCTGGTCGCCGGCGATGCCCGCGAGCGGGATCTTCGACGCGAACACGGTGGTCTTCGTGTGGCCGTAGATCTCCGACGACGCCTTCACTTCCGGCAGCATGCTGCGCGGGATGTCGAGCAGTTCGAGCAGCTCGCTGTCCCACTCGCGCGTATGGATGTTGAACAGCATCGTGCGCGACGCGTTCGTCACGTCGGTCACGTGCAGCTCGTGCTTCGTGAAGTTCCACACGAGCCAGCTGTCGACGGTGCCGAACGCGAGCTTGCCCTGCCTGGCCTTCTCGCGCGCACCCGGCACGTTGTCGAGGATCCAGCGGATCTTCGTCGCGGAGAAGTACGAGTCGATCGGCAGGCCGGTCTTCGCGCGCACCTTCGCTTCGAGGCCCTGCTTCTTCAGCGAATCGCAGAAGTCGGCCGTGCGGCGATCCTGCCAGACGATCGCGTTGTAGACGGGCTGGCCCGTCTCGCGATCCCAGACGATGGTCGTCTCGCGCTGGTTCGTGATGCCGATCGCCGCGATTGACGTGCCGTTCAGGCCCGTGCGCGTGACGGCTTCAGCGGCGACGCCGGCTTGCGTCGACCAGATTTCCTGCGGGTCGTGCTCGACCCAGCCGGGTTGCGGGTAGATCTGTTCGAATTCCTTCTGGGCGATCGATACGATATTGCCCTGGCGATCGAACAGCATCGCGCGGGAACTCGTGGTGCCCTGGTCAAGCGCGAGGATGTACTGGTCCTGCATGTCTCTCATCTCCATCCGTGGATTGGCTTAGTTGTGATGCGCGCCGCATGTGGGCGGCGCGTCGGTGAATCAACGTCGGTCAGGCAACTGCAACTGCAATGTGCATTCGAGTCAGGCGTGCGGCGCATGCGCGGCGGCGAACCACGCGTCGACCGCGGCGGTCACGGCGTCGAGCGTGCCGGGCGCGACGTGCAGGCCCAGCTTCGAGCGGCGCCACAGCACGTCCTGCGCGCAGGTCGCCCATTCGGCGTCGCGCAGGTAGCGCAGTTCGGCGTCGTGGATGCCCGGCGCGATTTCGGCGCCGAGGTCGGCGAGCGAGCTCGCGCCGTCGACCACGTGCTCCGCACGTGTGCCGTACGCGCGCGCATAGCGGCGTGCGAGTGCGGCGGGCAGCCACGGATGGCGTTTCGCGAACGCGCTGGCGAACACGTCGAATTTCGCGTCGGCGATATCGCCGCCGGGCAGCGCGACGCCGGCCGTCCAGGTTTTCGCGTCGCGGCCGAGCGCGCGGCACAGCATGTCGCCGGCTTCTTCCGCGAGCTTGCGGAACGTCGTGATCTTGCCGCCGAACACCGACAGCAGCGGCGCGCCCGCGCCGTCGTCGAGTTCGAGGCGATAGTCGCGCGTGACGGCCGACGCGTTCGCCGCGTTCTCGTCTTCCAGCAGCGGGCGCACGCCCGAATAGGTCCAGTGCACGTCGGCCGGCGAGATCTTGCGCTTGAAGTAGCGGTTGATCGAATCGCACAGATACTGCGTTTCGTCGCGATCGATCGCGACCTTCGCGGGATCGTTCGTGTATTCGACGTCGGTCGTGCCGATCAGCGTGAAGTCGTGCTCGTACGGAATCGCGAAGATGATCCGCTTGTCCGGGTTCTGGAAGATGTACGCGTGATCGTGATCGAACAGGCGGCGCGTGATGATGTGACTGCCCTTCACGAGCCGCACGCTGTGATGCGCGCCGCGGCCGAGCGCGCCGTGCAGCACGTCGCCGACCCACGGGCCGGCCGCGTTCGCGATCGCGCGCGCCTGCACGACGCGCATCGAGCCGTCGGCCTGCTGGAGCCGCGCTTCCCATTCGTCGCCGCGGCGTTCGGCGGAAACGAGTTTCGTGCGGGTGAGGATCTCGGCGCCGCGCTCCTTCGCATCCATTGCGTTCAGCACGACGAGGCGCGCGTCGTCCACCCAGCCGTCGGAATACACGAAGCCGCGCTTGATCGAGTCGATCAGCGGCGCGCCGGCCGCATGGCGGCGCATGTCGATGCCGCGCGAGCCGGGCAGCAGTTCGCGTTTCGCGAGGTGATCGTAGAGGAACAGGCCGATGCGGATCAGCCAGGCCGGGCGCAGGTTCGGCATGTGCGGCATCACGAAGCGCAGCGGCCACATGATGTGCGGCGCCGCGCGCAGCAGCGTCTCGCGTTCCTGCAGCGCCTTGCGCACCAGTCCGAACTCGTTGTACTCGAGATAACGCAGGCCGCCGTGAATCAGCTTCGTGCTGGACGACGACGTGTGCGACGCGAGGTCGTCCTGCTCGCAGAGCATGACCGACAGGCCGCGGCCGGCCGCATCGCGCGCGATGCCCGCGCCGTTGATGCCGCCGCCGACGACGAGCAGATCGTAGCGATTCGGTTGGGTCACCTGCTGTCCTTATCGTCTGTTGAAATGGGGCGAACATGAAATGTTCGAATTCGAAATTTAACGAACGAAATCGAAAAAGTAAAGTTCGATAAAGCGGGGCCAGTAGCGCGCGACACGATCCCGGACGATACTGGCGAAATCGACCGTTTCGCGAGGTGAATCATGCGTATTGGGATGTGGGCCGGCGCGTGTGCCGTCCTTCTGGCGGGGTGCAGCGCGGGTACGCCGCCGCTCGCCGGCAACTGGCGGGCGCCGTCATTCGTCGATCTGCAGACGTCGTGCGGCGGCGGCGCACGCGACTGGGGCGCGGACGCGCAGCCGGTGTATTCGACGCTGTACGACGCGTACGTCGCGAAACGGTATCGCGGGCTGACCGAAGCGAACTATTGTGCGTTCGTAAACGAACTTTCGACCCACTACGCGGCGCCGGACGCGGCAGCACGCGCGGGCTGGATCGCGTATTTCAACGGGGCGCGCGCGCAGGCCATCAGCTGGCGGGCGGCGGTCGATCCGACGCTGCGCGGCGGTTGAAGCCGGCGGCGAACGGGCAGGCGGGAGGCGGGAACGACCGCGTGGCCGGGAGGCCGGCCGCGCGATCGGGTCAAGGTCGGGAACAGCGGGGCTTACGAATAGCGGTACTTGACGGATCGCAGCGTGGCGTCGCCGGTCTCGGTCACGCAGTATCTGCGCCCCGAGCCGAGCCCTTCCAGGCGGACGAGCTGTTGTTCGAGCAGGATGTCCAGTTCATCCCGATCCATGTCGCGCTGATCAGGCGCGTCCTTCACAAGCAAGAGCGTGGCGAATTCATGCGGACTCAGCATCGTTCTCTCCATGGCAATCGGACTGCCCGCGCGGCCGGCGCATACGCCGACGCGCGATACCCCACGGGGTATGGCTTGGGGGGAAAGCTGTATTCGCCGGCCTTGAAATTCGCACCGCCCTGGCACAGGCGGATCGGCGAACGGGCCGGGGAACTGGAGTCTAGTCGAGCGCGCACGCAACGACAAATCGTGCCCCGTTAATTTTCCGTTTGACAGAAGCGCCCTCCCCAAGCGGTTCGCGCGGGGCGCCAACTTCTTGATTTCACTTGAAGTTTCAGGTGCGGTGCAGCATCGCAACCGTCATTCCGCGACGTACACCTGGGTGCCGGCCGCGGCCACCGTATCGGCCATCTCGGGCGGCAGCGGCTTGTCGGTGAAGAGCGCGTGCACCTGGCTCAGATGCCCCTGGCGCACGAGCGCCGGGCGGCCGACCTTCGAATGATCGGTGACGAGGTAGACCGTGCGCGCATGCTGCATGATCGCCTCGGCGACGCGTACCTCGCGCGTGTCGAAATCGCGCAGCGTGCCATCGGCCTCGATCGCCGACGTGCCGATGATCGCGTAGTCGACCTTGAACTGCCGGATGAAGTCGATCGCGAGCTCGCCGACGATGCCCTTGTCCCACGGCCGCACGATGCCGCCCGTGATCAGCACCTCGCAGTCGGGGTAGCCGCTCATCATCGACGCGACGTTCAGGTTGTTCGTGATCACGTGCAGCCCGTGATGGCGGTTCAGCGCGCGCGCGACTTCCTCGGTCGTCGTGCCGAGGTTGATGAACAGCGACGCCTGGTCGGGGATGTGCGACGCCGCGAGCGCCGCGATGCGCCGCTTCTCGTCGTGGAACATCCGCTGGCGCGCGGTGTACGACACGTTCTCCGAGCTGGTCGGCAGGCTTGCGCCGCCGTGGTAGCGGCGCAGCAGGTTCAGGTCCGCCAGCCAGTTCACGTCGCGGCGGATCGTCTGGGGCGTGACCGCGAAGTGCGCGGCGAGATCGTCGACGGTCACGAAGCCGTCGCGCTGCACCCATTCGAGCAATTCCTGCTGGCGCGCGTTGAGGGTGAGGCGGGGATCTCGGGTCATGGCTCGATGGTCGTGTCGTGAGACGGAGCGGGTATTGTAAGGGCGGTAACGGCGTTCGGCCGGCCTCCCGGGCGTCGGCGCCCATGATTCATGCGGAAATGGCATGGATTCATGTGACAAATGAATTTGCGCGATCGCGCTTATCGCGCTGGAATGGCGGACTGCCCGTTCGCGCGGGCACGTTCATTCAGCTTTCGGCGAGGTGGCATCGATGAGTGGCTTCAACTGGCACAACCCGTATCCGTCGACCCGCATTCCGGTGTTCGCGCGCAACGTCGTGTCGACGTCGCACCCGCTTGCCGCGCAGGCCGGGCTGCGGATGCTGTGGAAGGGCGGCAACGCGGTCGACGCGGCGCTGGCCGCGGCCGCCGCGATCACGGTGGTGGAACCCGTGTCGTGCGGGCTCGGCGGCGATGCGTTCGCGCTCGTGTGGGATGGCGAGCGACTGTCGGGGCTCAACGCATCGGGCGTCGCGCCGGCCGCATGGAACGTCGACTACTTCCGCAAGCGCCACGGCGAGGGCGCCCGCGGCATCGCGAACAAGCCGACGCGCGGCTGGGACACCGTCACCGTGCCGGGCGTGATCGCGGGCTGGGAAGCGCTGCACGCGAAGTTCGGTTCGCTGCCGTTCGCGGACCTGCTCGAGCCGGCGATCGAGATCGCGGAGCGCGGCTATTCGGTGCCGCCGATCGTCGCGCACAAGTGGGCGGCGGCCATTCCCGAACTGCAGGGCTTGCCCGGTTTCGCGGACACCTTCATGCCGCGCGGCCGCGCACCGCTCGTCGGCGAACGCGTGTGCCTGCCCGGTCATGCGCAGACGCTGCGCACGCTCGCGAAGGACGGCGCCCGGGCGTTCTACGAAGGCGCGCTCGCCGAGCGCATCGCCGCGTTCGCGCGCGAAGGCGGCGGCGCGCTGACCGAAGCCGACCTGCGCGCGTACCGGCCGGAATGGGTCGAGCCGATCGGCAAGCGCTTCGGCCGTCACACGATTCACGAGATCCCGCCGAACGGGCAGGGCATCGCCGCGCTGATCGCGCTCGGCATCGCCGAGCATGCGGGCCTGACCGAATGGCCGGTCGATTCGGTCGATTCGCAGCATCTGCAGATCGAGGCGATGAAGCTCGCGTTCGCCGACGTCTATCGCTACGTCGCCGATCCGCGCGCGATGGACGTCACGCCCGAACAGATGCTCGACGATGCGTATCTCGCCGAACGCGCGAAGCTGATCGATCGTGCGCGCGCGACGCATTTCGCCGCCGGCCGGCCGCATTCGGGCGGCACGATCTACCTGTCGGCGGCCGACGAGCGCGGGATGATGGTGAGCTTCATCCAGTCGAACTACATGGGCTTCGGTTCGGGGCTCGTCGTGCCCGGCGCCGGCATTGCGCTGCAGAACCGCGGGTACGGCCTCTCGATGGACCCGGCTTCGCCGAACGTCGTCGCGGGCGGCAAGCGGCCGTTCCACACGATCATCCCGGCGTTCGTCACCGAGGAAGCCAACGGCCGCACCGAGGCCGTGATGAGCTTCGGCGTGATGGGCGGCGACATGCAGCCGCAGGGCCACCTGCAGACCATCGTGCGGATGCTCGGCTATGGCCAGCAGCCGCAGGCCGCGTGCTGCGCGCCGCGCTGGAAGGTCAACCGCGACTTCACGCTCGACGTCGAGGCGACGATGAACCGCGCGACGGTCGACGCGCTGGCCGCCCGCGGCCATACGATCCAGTCGATCGACGATCCTTACATGGATTTCGGGTCCGGACAGTTCGTGTGGCGCCTCGATCCCGACGATCCAGAGCGCGGCTACGTGGCCGCGAGCGACAGCCGGCGCGACGGGCTCGCGGCCGGTTTCTGACGGATCGCTTCAGATCGCCTTGCAGTTTCCCCGTATCACGGGCGGCCCGGCGGCCGCCCGTTTCGTTTGGCGCGGCGTATGCCATCGAAGGCGCGCAAGCGGTTTGAAGGACTCATCTAACGAACGGCAACAGACGCCGTGGAACTGCGCCTGTCGGGTATGGTCAGTGCTCTGGAGCACGAACTTCAAAGTCCGGCTAAGATGCCAGGATGGTTCGGCCGGACCGACTCACTATAAACGCAAGTAAAACGCCGCCTGCGGATCGGCTGGCGCCTGTGCCCCAGGCACGGGCCGGCCTCCGCGCGACGACTGGGAGCGCACTACCATGGACACCAAAACGACGCATGTGATGCCGTGGCGTATCGAGGACATCGACCTGAACCGGATCGATCGTCAGCGTGCCGCCGCGAACGAGGATCTGCTGCTGCTGCTGTGCGCGTCGTCGTTCATCGAGAGCGGCTCGGATCTCTATACGAGCAATCTGAGCGAATTCTTCAATGACGATCCGGAAGTCTCCGCATGGCTCAACAGTGCGTGGGAGCCCGAAGAATTGCAGCACGGCCGCGCGCTGAAGGCGTATATCGCGCACGTGTGGCCCGAGTTCGACTGGGATACGGCCTTCGCGAATTTCTTCGCCGAGTATTCGAAGACCTGCTCGGTCGAGGCGTTCGAAAAAACCCGCGCGCTCGAAATGGTCGCACGCTGCGTCGTCGAGACGGGCACGGCCACGCTCTATCGCGCGATCAACGAATGCTCGGACGAGCCGGTGCTGAAGGAAATCACCGACAACATCCGCACGGACGAAGTGCGTCACTACAAGCACTTCTTCAAGTTCTTCAAGAAGTACAACCAGGTCGAAGGCAACGGCCGGCTCGCGGTGCTCGGTGCGCTCGCGCGCCGCGTGATGGAAATCAAGAACGAGGATTCCGAGATCGCGCTGCGCCACGTGTTCGCGATCCGCTATCCGGACCGCGTCGGCGACAGCCAGTACAACCGCGAGCGCGCGGCGCGCATCAATTCGCTCGTTCGTCGCAACCTGTCGGCCGACATGTGCGTGAAGATGCTGCTCAAGCCGCTCGACCTGCCCGCGAAGATCCAGCCGGGCGTCCACTATCCGCTCACGAAGATCACGCGGCACGTTTTCCTGCGCTGATCGCCGCGGCCCGGCCCGGCGCGCGTATGCTGGCGCCTCCTCTTCCGATCCGCAACCGGGCCACGCCATCATGACCGATACCCATCGCCACGCGCTCGAACAATGGACGTTCGACGCGTGGCCGCCCGCCGTCGTGTCGCTGTTCGACGGCACCGCGCTCGAGCGTCATGCCGACGTCGCCGCGTCGCTGATCGTCGCGACCGACGACGGCCAGTTGCGCACGACGCTGCTCGGCGTCGGCGAGATCTACGCACACGATGCGCGCACGCTGTTGATCGCGCTCTGGCCGCAGTCGCGAGCGGCGCGCGCGATCGCGCGACGGCGCGCGGCCGCGTTGACGCTCGTCGCGGACGGCGCGTTCTTTCAGGCGCAACTGGAGATGGCGCCGCTCGAAGGAGACTTCGGCGGGCTGGCCGGATTCGCTGCGACGATCGCGCACGGCGATGCGCAGCGGGTCGGTTATGCGCGTCTCGCGACAGGCGTCACGTTCACGCTGGAAGGGGAGCGCGCCGCGGTGCTCGCACGCTGGCAACGCCAGATCGAGCACCTGCGGCGCGCGGCCGAGCGGCTTCAGTGACCGCGCTGGCCGCTGCGCGACGAACGGTTGCGGTTCGGATGCGCGGCGTTGCCGCTTGCCGGGCGGGCGCCGTTGCCGCCGCCTGCCGGACGTCCGCCGCTGTTGCCGCCCGCGCCGGCGCCGCCTTGCGTGCGCGGCTTCGCGGCCTTCTGCTGGGCAGCCTTCGGTTGCGCGTTGCCGTCGCGTTTCGCGGCCGGCTGGCCTGAGCCGCCGGCACGCGGCTGGCGATTGCCGCCACCACCGCCACCGCCGCGCGGCTGTTGCTGCCCGCGGCGCTGCTGGATCGGCTCCGGCTTCGCATTCGGATCGGGTTCGAAGCCCGCGATCACTTCCTGCGGGATCTCGCGCTTGATCAGCCGCTCGATGTCGCGCAGCAGTTGCTTCTCGTCGACGCACACGAGCGACACGGCTTCGCCGGTCGCGCCCGCGCGGCCCGTGCGGCCGATCCGGTGCACGTAATCCTCGGGCACGTTCGGCAGGTCGAAGTTGACGACGTGCGGCAACTGGTCGATGTCGATCCCGCGCGCGGCGATATCGGTCGCGACGAGCACCTGCAGCGTGCTGTTCTTGAACTCGGCCAGCGCGCGCGTACGCGCCGACTGGCTCTTGTTGCCGTGGATCGCCATCGCGCTGATGCCGTCCTTCGTCAACTGCTCGGCGAGCCGGTTCGCGCCGTGCTTGGTGCGCGTGAACACCAGCACCTGGAACCAGTTGTGTTCGCGGATCAGGTGCGTGAGCAGCTCGCGCTTGCGGTCGCGGTCGACCGGGTGGATCTTCTGCGCGACGCTTTCGGCGGTCGTGTTGCGGCGGGCGACCTCGATCAGCGCGGGCGAGTCGAGCAGGCTGTCGGCGAGCGCCTTGATTTCATCGGAGAAGGTGGCCGAGAACAGCAGGTTCTGGCGCTGCGGCGGCAGTTTCGCGAGCACGCGCTTGATGTCGTGGATGAAGCCCATGTCGAGCATCCGGTCGGCTTCGTCGAGCACGAGGATGTCGAGATCCGACAGGTCGATGGTCTTCTGCTGCATGTGGTCGAGCAGGCGCCCCGGCGTCGCGACGACGATGTCGACGCCGCGCTTGAGCGCGTCGATCTGCGGATTGATGCTGACGCCGCCGAACATGACGGTCGAGCGCAGCTTCAGGTACTTGCTGTACGCGCGCACGCTTTCCTCGACCTGGGCGGCGAGTTCGCGCGTCGGCGTGAGGATCAGTGCGCGCACCGCGCGCTTCGCGCCACGGTGCTCGGCGTAGAACGTGTGCAGGCGTTGCAGGATCGGCAGCGTGAAGCCGGCGGTCTTGCCGGTGCCGGTTTGTGCGCCGGCGAGCAGGTCGCCGCCGCCGAGGACGGCCGGGATCGCCTGCTGCTGGATCGGGGTCGGCGACGTGTAGCCGAGCTCGTTGACCGCCTTGACCAGCGGTTCGGCCAAGCCGAGAGATTCGAAAGACATAGATACCACTCTTGAGTTTTATGATCGGCGACACAGCGCGCGGCCCGCGCGGCAAACCTGCATCGCTAAACAGCCAAAAAGCAAAAGGGCGCGGCCGCGGTTTCCCGCAGCCGCGCCCCGTTTGTGTGAGCCGCTTCTTAGTCGAGCGGCGCGGAACGCAGGTCGCTCACCTGTTGCGGCGAGATCGGCGTACCGTTGTTACCCCAAGACATCCGGATATACGTGACGACCGCCGCGACTTCCTGGTTCGACAACGACTGCGCGAACGGCGGCATCCCGTACGGACGCGGATTCTTGAACGTGCTCGGCGGATAGCCGCCATTCAGCACCATGCGGATCGGGTTGACCGCCGATTCCATCATGATCGAGTGGTTGCCCGCGAGCGGCGGATAGGCCGGCGGCTTGCCGGCGCCGGTTTCGGCGTGGCAGGTCGCGCAGTTGTCCGCGTAGATCTTCTTGCCCTGGTCGAACAGCGCGTTGCCGAACTGCTTCGACGGCTCGTACTGCATGTTCTTCGGCGCTTCAGCCTTCTGCGGGATCGACTTCAGGTACGTCGACATCGCGCGCGTATCTTCGTCGGTCATGTACTGCAGGCTGTTGTGGACCACGTCCGCCATCGGGCCGAACACCGCGCCCTTCTGCGACACGCCGGCCTGCAGCAGGTCGGACAGCTCCTGCACGTGCCAGTCGCCGAGGCCGAGTTCCTTGTCGTTCGTCAGCGACGGCGCATACCAGTTCTGCAGCGGGATCAGGCCGCCGGCGAACGCCGACGAACTCACCGGGCCGCCCATCATGTTGATCGACGTGTGGCACATCGAGCAATGGCCGAGGCCTTCGACGAGATACGCGCCGCGGTTCCATTCGACCGACTTCGTCGGATCCGGCTTGTACTCGCCTTCCTTGAAGAACAGCGTGCGCCAGCCGATCAGCAGGTTGCGGTTGTTGAACGGGAACTTCAGTTCGTGCGGACGGCTCGGCACCGACACCGGCGGCACCGAACGCAGGTACGCGTAGATCGCGTCCGAATCGGCGCGCGTGACCTTCGTGTAGCTCGCGAACGGGAAGCCCGGGTACAGCAGGCTGCCGTCCTTCGAGCGACCCGTGTGCATCGCGCGGTAGAAGTCGTCCGACGTCCACTTGCCGATACCGTTCTGGTCGTCCGGCGTGATGTTCGGCGTGTACATCGTGCCGAACGGCGTCGCCATCGGCAGGCCGCCCGCGAACGACTTGCCGCCGCGCACGGTGTGGCACGCGATACAGTCGCCGACGCGCGCGAGGTATTCGCCCTTCTTGATCAGCGCGGCCTGGTCGGCCGGCGTGGCCGCGACGGCGGCGGCGCCGTGCAGCGTGTCGTTGCCCGGCCACAGGACCGGCACGAGGGCGGCAGCCGCGACGATCGCGACGGCCGAGAGTGCAAACAGGGACTTGCGTTTCATTGTGTCTGTCTCCCTTGCCTTATTGCGGTTCGCTGCCGCAGGCGAGCGGAGTCTTCATCGAACGCGCCGGGGCCGGCACGGGGTTGGCGGGCGCCGGTTGCGCGGCGAGCCATGCGGTCACGGCCGTCACGTCTTCATCCGACAGCTTCGATGCGATCTCGTGCATGCAATCCGGTGCCTTCGCGTGACGGTTGCCCGAGCGCCATGCGCCGAGCTGCGCGCTCAGGTAATCGGCGTGCAGGCCGACGAGGCCCGGGATCGCCGGCTGCATGCCGGTCAGCCCTGCGCCGTGGCAGGCCACGCAGGCAGGCAGCTTGCGGGACGGGTCGCCCTGCGTGACGAGCTGCTTGCCGCGCGCGAGCGTCGCGGCCGGCAGCGTCGGCTTCGCCGGCGTCGGGTACGGCGGACGTTCGGCCGAGAAGTGCTCGGCGATTTCCTTCAGGTAATCGTCGTTCAGGTACGTCAGCAGATAGTTCATCGGCGGGTACTTGCGCCGGCCGTCGCGGAAGTTGACGAGCTGGTTGTACAGGTACTCGGCGGGCTTGCCGGCCAGACGCGGGAAGTAGTCGTTGTCCGTGCCCTGGCCGTGGACGCCGTGGCATGCGGTACAGCCGCGCACGCGCTCGGCCATCGTATCGGGTGCCTTGAGCGGCGCCTGCTGGGCGTGCGCTTGCTCCGTGGGCTTGGTCTGCGCTTGGGCAGCGCTCATAAGGCCCGCGCCGCCGATCATCAGAACGGCGAGCAGCGGACGGAAGAGGCGTCTTGAAGACACACGAGACTCCATGTTTATTCGTCGGGGACCTTGTCCGGGCTACGATCGGCTCGGCGCATGGACGGCAGGACAGCCGGGCTGCTGCGACGCGGCATTCTATCATCGATGGGTAATGACGGCTATTTGGCAAAAGGACATCGGTTCCTGTCCGTTTGCGACTTGCGACAATTTGACGCGCATTGCGCCGGGCTCATGTGAACCGGCGTGCGTTTTCCCCATCGAAGACCGTACACTCGCGGGTCGCGCGGCGCCGCCTCCGCCGCAGGTCCAGTCATTTCTCCCGTTTCCGGATTCATCGATGACGTTTTCTACCGTGCCGTTGCCTGCCTCCCGCTGCCCGTTCCCTCGCCGCCGCACTGCCGGCCTGCCGCTTGCGGGAGGGGCCGCGCGATGAAGTTCGACAGCTTGTGGATCGGTCAGGTCGCGCTCGCGGCGCTGATGGATGCGGCGTTCGCGATGGCGGTCGGCTCGGCGCTCCTCAAGGCGTGGCTCGGCAAGGACGGCGCGCGGCCGGTCGTCGCGCCGTCGCATTC
>NZ_JBYQCG010000080.1:0-16035 GCF_057837105.1 Burkholderia sp. APQ4-4ca
AGTCATGTTGTTGGGAATGGGTAGTCACTTCGAGCTGTGGGATTCGCAGACCTACAACGCGAAGGAGCAGGCAGCGATGGCGCAGGGCATGCCCGACGCGCTGAAGAATTTCACGTTCTGATTGCGGTGACGGAGACGCCCGCGATGGGAAACGAATTGCAGCATCGGACCGTATTGCTGGACGAGGCGGTCGAGTCGCTCGTCACGCGGCCGGACGGCGTGTATGTCGACGGCACGTTCGGGCGTGGCGGCCATAGTCGCGCGGTGCTCGCGCGGCTGGCGTCGGCCGGGCGGCTGATCGCGTTCGACAAGGATCCGAGGGCGATCGAGACGGCGCAGGGTATCGAGGATGCGCGCTTCTCGATCGTGCATGACAGCTTTGCATCGATGCGCGACGCGCTTGCGGCGCGCGGCGTCGAGAAGGTGTCGGGGGTGTTGCTGGACCTGGGCGTGTCCTCGCCGCAGGTGGACGATCCGGCGCGCGGCTTCAGTTTCCGCGCC
Source organism: Burkholderia sp. APQ4-4ca (assembly GCF_057837105.1). Taxonomy (NCBI): domain Bacteria; kingdom Pseudomonadati; phylum Pseudomonadota; class Betaproteobacteria; order Burkholderiales; family Burkholderiaceae; genus Burkholderia; species Burkholderia sp. APQ4-4ca. The sequence continues at coordinate 502 of NZ_JBYQCG010000080.1, forward strand.
GATGGTCCGCTGGACATGCGAATGGATCCGACGCGCGGCGAGTCGGCGGCCGAATGGCTCGCGCGGGCATCGGTGCAGGAATTGACGGAGGTGATACGGGATTATGGGGAAGAACGGTTTGCTTTTCAGATTGCAAAGGCGCTTGTTGCTCGCCGGGCAGAGTCCGACCGTCTTGGGCCTCTCGACACCACGGGCGAGCTTGCCCAAATCGTGGGTCACGTCGTCAAAACCCGTGAGAAGGGCAAGGATCCGGCAACCCGCACCTTTCAGGCTATACGGATTCACGTCAATCAAGAGCTTGCGGACCTGCAAGTCGTACTAGACGCGGCACTGTCGTTGCTGGAGCAAGGGGGGCGGCTGGTGGTCATCAGCTTTCATTCACTCGAGGACCGGATCGTCAAGCGATTCATGCAGGCGCACGCGAGCGCGCCTGCGGTCGATCGTCGCCTGCCGATCCGCGCCGTCGACCTTCCGAGCCCCCCGCTCAAGATCATCAGCCGCCAGTTTCCGAGCGAAGCGGAAGTCGCCGCGAATCCGCGCGCCCGCTCGGCCGTGATGCGCATTGCGGAGCGCGTCACGCCATGAGCCGTCTCAATATCTTCCTGCTGATCATCGTGATGGGTTGCGCGCTGTCGGTCGTCAACTCGACGAACCAGCAGCGCCAGATCTTCATCCAGTTGCAGCGCGCGCAGTCGCAGGAGCGTCAGCTTCAGCAGGACTACGCGCAGCTTCAATATCAGCAGAGCGCGCTGTCGAAGACGTCGCGCATCGAGCAGCTCGCGAACGATTCGCTGAAAATGCAGCCGATTTCGACCGGCCGCACGCAATACCTGACGCTGCCGCCGGGCGCGGCGAAGGCGATCGACGCGCCGGTCGCGGCATCGGCCGACACGGCCGGCAAGGGCAAGGGGGGCGCGCGATGAAGCCGTCCCCGAAGCGCCAGAACGTGAAGTTCTCGTCGAGCCCCGTGCTGGGTGTGCATTTGCCGATGTGGCGCTCGAAGCTCGTCGTGTTTCTGCTGTTCATGGCGTTCGTCGCACTGGCCGCGCGGGCGTTCTGGATTCAGGGGCCCGGCAACGCGTTCTATCAGAAGCAGGGCGAAAGTCGCTACCAGCGCACGCTCGAGTTGCCGGCCACGCGCGGCAAGATCCTCGACCGTAACGGGCTCGTGCTCGCGACCAGCTTGCCGGTGCGCGCGATCTGGGCGATTCCGGACGCGGTGCCCGACGATCTCGACGCCGACAAGATCAACCAGCTCGGCAAGCTCCTCGGCATGACGTCGAAGGAACTGCGCGTGAAGCTGTCGGAAGACAAGGGTTTCGTCTACGTGAAGCGCCAGGTGCCGATCGACGTCGCGGACAAGGTCGCCGCGCTCGACATTCCCGGCATCTATCAGCGCAACGAATACAAGCGCTTCTACCCGGAAGGCGAGATCACCGCTCACCTGATCGGTTTCACGAACGTCGAGGACGAAGGGCAGGAAGGCGTCGAACTGGGCGACCAGAAGATGTTGGCCGGCACGTCGGGCATGCGTCGCGTGATCAAGGACCGGATGGGCCACATCGTCGAGGATGTCGCCGAGCAGATCCCGCCGCACAACGGCACCGACGTCGACCTGTCGATCGACAGCAAGATCCAGTACATCGCGTACGCGAACCTAAAAGCCGCCGTCGAGAAGTTCAAGGCGAAGGCTGGCGCGGCGATGGTCGTCGACGTGCGTACCGGCGAAGTGCTCGCGCTCGTCAACTACCCGACGTACAACCCGAACGACCGTTCGCGCATGACGGGCGAGCAGTTGCGCAACCGGATCATGACCGACGTGTTCGAACCGGGCTCGATCATGAAGCCGTTCACCGTGTCGCTCGCGCTCGACCTGCACCGCGTGACGCCGAACACGCTCGTCGAGACGGGCAACGGGCATTTCGTGCTCGACGGCGCGCCGATTACCGACGATGCGGGTTTCGGCACGCTGACGGTCGGCGGCGTGATCCAGAAGTCGAGCAACATCGGCGCGACGAAGATCGCGATGACGATGCGGCCCGAGGAAATGTGGAATATGTATACGAGCATCGGCCTGGGCCAGGCGCCGAAGGTCGGGTTCCCGGGCGCGGTGGCTGGCCGCCTGCGTCCGTGGAAGAGCTGGCGCCGCATCGAGCAGGCGACGATGTCGTACGGCTACGGCTTGTCGGTGTCGCTGTTCCAGCTCGCACGGGCTTACACGGCGATCGCGCACGATGGCGAGCTGATGCCCGTGACCATTTTCAAGCACGACCCCAATCAGCCGGTCGTGGGCACGCAGGTATTCACCCCGACCACCGCTCGCGAAGTGCGCGCGATGCTCGAGACGGTGGTCGCGCCGGGCGGCACGTCGCCGGATGCGGCCGTGCCGGGCTATCGCGTCGGCGGCAAGAGCGGGACCGCATACAAGCACGAAGGTCACGGCTACACGCGCAAGTACCGCGCGTCGTTCGTCGGGATGGCGCCGATGCCGAATCCGCGCGTCGTGATCGCGGTGTCGGTCGACGAGCCGACCGCCGGCAGCCACTTCGGCGGCCAGGTGTCGGGCCCCGTATTCTCGGCGATCGCCGGCGACACGATGCGTGCGCTGAACGTCCCGCCGAACATGCCGATCAAGCAGCTCGTCGTGTCCGACGATTCGCCGGAATCCCCTGCCGCAAAGGGCCCGCAAAAGGGCCCGCAAAAGCTGGCCGCGGGCGGCGGCGCGAAGCATATGATCGTATCCAGCACGACACGTAATTCACCAGGAGTGGTTCGATGAGCGCCGCCCGCAGTTCCCATCCGGCGCATCAGCAGATCGCAGCCGCGCTCGCGTGGCTGCGTCAGCATGTGGCCCCCGCGGCGCAACTGCATGCCGACACGCGCAGCCTCGAGGCTGGCGACGTGTTCGTCGCGTATGCGGTCGACGGGGCAGATAACCGTGCTTTCATGGCCGACGCCGTCGCGCGCGGTGCGGCTGCCGTGCTGTATCAGCCGGAAGGGCTGACCGACGCACCGGCCGCGCCGGCCGTCCCCGTCGCGCTCGCGGTGCCGGCGCTCGATCAGCTCGCCGGCGAGATCGCCAGCGGCTGGTACGGCGATCCGAGCGACAGCCTGCTCGCGATCGGCGTCACCGGCACGAACGGCAAGACGTCGTGCACGCAATGGATCGCCACCGCGCTGACGGCGCTGCACCAACCGTGCGCGGTGATCGGCACGCTCGGCACCGGGATGCCCGGCCAGCTCGTGCCGACCGGCTTCACGACGCCCGACGCGCCGCAACTTCAGCGCAGCCTCGCGCAGTTGCGCGACGCGGGCGCGCAGGCGGTGGCGATGGAGGTCTCGTCGCACGCGCTGCACCAGGGGCGCGTGAACGGGACGGCGTTCGATATCGCGGTGTTTACGAATCTCACCCAGGATCACCTCGACTATCACGGTACGTTCGATGCGTACGAAGCCGCGAAGGCGAAGCTGTTCGCGTGGCGCGGCTTGCGCGCGGCGGTGATCAACCGCGACGACGCAGCGGGCCGCCGCCTGCTCGAGAAGCTGGCCGGCCGCGTGCACACGATCGCGTACGGGATCGGCGACGCACCGACGCCCGACGCCGATCGCGAGCTGATCGCGCTCGACGTGCGCGCGACCGCGACGGGCACCGCATTCCGCCTGCGTTCGTCGTGGGGCGACGCGGACGTCGAGGTCGGCACGCTCGGCACGTTCAACGTCAGCAACCTGCTCGCCGTACTCGGCTCGCTGCTCGCGGCCGACGTGCCGTTCGACGCAGCGCTCGCCGAGATCGAGCGGCTCGAGTCGGTCAACGGCCGGATGCAGCGGCTCGGCGGCCGGCTGCAGAACGACGAACCGCTCGTCGTGATCGACTACGCGCATACGCCCGACGCGCTCGAAAAGACGCTCGACGCGCTGCGGCCGATCGCCGCGGCGCGCGGCGGCCGGCTCGTCTGCATGTTCGGCTGCGGCGGCGATCGCGATGCGACGAAGCGTCCATTGATGGGCGCGATCGCCGAGCGGCTCGCCGATGAAACCGTCGTCACGAGCGACAACCCGCGCAGCGAGGATCCGCAGCACATCATCGACCAGGTCGTCGCGGGCATGACCGCGCCCGATCGCGCGCGCCGTATCGAGGATCGCGCGAGCGCGATCCTGCAGGCCGTGCGCGGCGCCGCACGCGAGGATGTCGTCGTGCTGGCCGGCAAGGGCCACGAGGCCACGCAGGAAATCATGGGCAAGAAGCGTACGTTCTCCGACCAGGATCACGCGCGGCTCGCGCTCGCCGCGCGTGCGACGCACGGCAAGGGAGGCGCCGAATGACGATGCTCGGTCTCGGCGAAGCCGCCCGTCTGATTCCCGGCGCCACCGTCCACGGCGACGCGGGCGTGACGTTCGACCGCGTGTCGACCGATAGCCGCACGGTCGGCCCGGGCGACCTGTTCGTCGCGCTGAAGGGCGAGCGCTTCGACGCGCACGACTTCCTCGGCGACGTCGCCGCGCGCGGCGCGGCCGCGGCGCTGGTCGCGCACGCGCCGGCGGGCGTCGCGATGCCGATGATCGAAGGCGGCGAAACGCGAGCCGCGCTCGGTGCGCTCGCGCATGGCTGGCGGATGCGATTCCCGCTGCCGCTCGTCGCGGTGACGGGCAGCAACGGCAAGACGACCGTCAAGGAAATGATCGCGTCGATCTTCGCGGCGGCGGTCGGCGCCGATGCACGGCTCGCGACGGCCGGCAACCTGAACAACGATGTCGGCGTGCCGCTGACGCTGCTGCGCCTGTCGGCCGCGCATCGTCTCGCGGTGATCGAGATCGGCATGAACCATCCGGGCGAAACCGAAGTCCTCGCGCGCCTCACCGCGCCGACGGTCGCGCTCGTCAACAACGCGCAGCGCGAGCACCAGGAATTCATGGCGACGGTCGAAGCTGTCGCGCTCGAACATGCGGCCGTGATCCACGCGCTGCCGCCGGACGGCGTCGCGGTGTTCCCGGCCGACGACGCGTACGCGGGCATCTGGCGCGTCGCGGCGACCGGCAACCGGATCCTCGATTTCGCGCTGCACGACGCCGAACGGCAGAACGACGCGCAGGTCGTCGGTCGCATGCACGGCGGCGAACTCGCGATCGACACGCCGGCGGGCGCCGTCACGGTGCGGCTGCGTGCGCTCGGCGAGCACAACGCGCGCAACGCGCTGGCCGCGACGGCCGCGGCGCTCGGCGCCGGCGTCGCGCTGTCGGCGATCCGTCAGGGGCTCGAATCGTTCGAACCGGTCAAGGGCCGGCTGCAGGTGAAGCAGGCGAGCGTCGGCAGCCTCGCGGGCGCGACGGTCGTCGACGATACGTACAACGCGAACCCCGATTCGATGCGTGCGGCGATCGACGTGCTCGCCGCGCATCCGGCGCCGCGCGTGCTGGTGATCGGCGACATGGGCGAAGTCGGCGACGAAGGGCCGGCATTCCACCGCGAGATCGGCGCGTACGCGCGCGAACGCGGGATCGACGCGCTGTTCGCGCTCGGCGACGCATCGCGCGACGCGTGCACCGCATACGGCGACACGGCACGTCATTTCGGCGACGTCGGCGCGCTCGTGTCGGCGCTGCTCGCGGCCGGTTACGGCGCGCAGGCGACGGTGCTCGTGAAGGGCTCGCGGTACATGAAGATGGAGCGCGTGGTCGACGCGCTGACGAACCAACCCGCAGCGGGCGCCGTGCCCGCCGCACACTGAGTAGAAGGAAGGAAGCATGCTGCTGGCGCTGGCGCAATGGCTGCAAGGAGACGCAAGCTTTTTGCGCTTGTTCACGTACCTCACGTTCCGGGCGGTGATGGCTACCATCACCGCGCTCGGGATCGGGCTCGTGTGCGGACCGTGGGTGATCCGCAAGCTGACGCAAATGAAGGTCGGGCAGGCCGTGCGCAAGGACGGCCCGCAGACCCACCTCGTCAAGTCCGGCACGCCGACGATGGGCGGCGTGCTGATCCTGATCGGCATCGCGGTCGCGACGCTGCTGTGGGGCGACCTGACGAACCGGTTCATCTGGATCGTGATGCTCGTCACGTTCGGCTTCGGCGTGATCGGCTGGGTCGACGACTACCGCAAGGTCGTCCACAAGGACCCGCGCGGGATGTCGTCGCGCGAGAAGTATTTCTGGCAGTCGGTGATCGGACTGTTCGCGGCCGTCTATCTCGCGTTCAGCGTGTCCGAGGCGAACAACGTGCGCGTGTTCGACCTGTTCATGGCGTGGGTGCGGAGCGGCCTGTCGATGGGGCTGCCGGCGCGCGCCGACCTGATGCTGCCGTTCCTGAAGTCGATCAGCTACCCGCTCGGCGTGTGGGGCTTCATCGTGCTGACCTACTTCGTGATCGTCGGCGCGAGCAACGCGGTGAACCTGACCGACGGCCTCGACGGTCTCGTGATCATGCCGGTCGTGCTGGTCGGCGCGTCGCTCGGTGTGTTCGCGTACGTGATGGGCAGCGCGGTCTATTCGAAATACCTGCTGTTCCCGCACATCCCGGGCGCGGGAGAACTGCTGATCTTCTGTTCCGCGATGGGCGGGGCCGGGCTCGCGTTCCTCTGGTACAACACGCACCCCGCGCAGGTGTTCATGGGCGACGTCGGCGCGCTGGCGCTGGGCGGCGCGCTCGGCACGGTCGCGGTGATCGTGCGTCAGGAAATCGTGCTGTTCATCATGGGCGGCATCTTCGTCGCGGAAACGCTGTCGGTGATGCTGCAGGTGTCGTGGTTCAAGTACACGAAGAAGCGTTACGGCGAAGGGCGGCGCCTGCTGAAGATGGCGCCGCTGCATCACCATTTCGAATTGTCCGGCTGGAAGGAAACGCAGGTGGTCGTGCGTTTCTGGATCATCACGCTGATGCTGTGCCTGTTCGGTCTGACCACCCTCAAGCTGCGGTAAAGGAAAGGTAACAAGGATGTCTGGCGAGATGTTTGGAGATCGGCAACGGCCGATGGTGCTCGTACTGGGGCTCGGGGAATCGGGTCTCGCGATCGCGCGATGGTGCGCGAGGCACGGGTGCCGGCTGCGCATCGCCGATACCCGCGAGGCGCCGCCGAACCTTGCCGCGCTGCAGGCCGAAGGCATCGATGCGGAATTCGTCGGCGGGGCGTTTACGCCCGCGCTGCTCGACGGCGGCGTCGAGATCGTCGGGCTGAGCCCCGGCCTGTCGCCGCTGGAGCCGGCACTCGCGGCGCTGGTCGCGGCCGCGAACGAGCGCGGCATCGCGGTGTGGGGCGAGCTGGAATTCTTCGCGCAGGCGCTGCGCGCGCTCGGCACGAGCGGCTATCAGCCGAAGGTGCTCGCGATTACCGGCACCAACGGCAAGACCACGACGACGAGCCTCACGGGCCTGCTGTGCCAGCGCTCGGGGAAGAAGGTCGCGGTCGCGGGCAACATCAGCCCGGCGATGCTCGACCGGCTCGCGAACGCGATCGACGAAACCGCGCTGCCCGACGTCTGGGTGCTCGAACTGTCGAGCTTCCAGCTCGAGACCGCACGCACGTTCGCGCCCGATGCGGCCGCGATCCTCAACATCACGCAGGACCACCTCGACTGGCACGGCAGCTTCGACGCGTACGCGCAGGCAAAGGGCCGGATCTTCGGCGCGACGACGACGCGCGTGCTGAACCGCGACGACGCGGCCGTGATGAAGTTCGCGCCGGTAGCCGGCGCGGCCGACGCGCCGCGCACGGTCACGTTCGGCCTGAACGAACCGACGCAGGACGGCGACTACGGGCTCTCGCGCGACAACGGCATCGCATGGCTGGTGGAAGCCGTGGATCGCGACGCGCCGGATGAAGCGACGACGACCCGCCGGCGCAAGCGCGACGCGCATACGCCCGACATCGCGCAAAAGCGCCTGATGCCGGCCGACGCGCTGCGCATCCGCGGGCTGCACAACGCGGCGAACGCGCTGGCCGCGTTCGCGCTCGCGCGTGCGATCGATCTGCCGGCCGCGCCGCTGCTGCACGCGCTGCGCGAATACCGCGGCGAAGCGCATCGCGTCGAAGTGATCGCGACGATCGACGACGTCGACTATGTGGACGACAGCAAGGGCACGAACGTCGGCGCGACGGTGGCCGCGCTCGACGGGCTCGCGCAGAGGATCGTGCTGATCGCGGGCGGCGACGGCAAGGGGCAGGATTTCGCGCCGCTGGTCGCGCCGGTCGCGCGCTGGTGCCGCGCGGTGATGCTGATCGGTCGCGACGCGCCGGCGATCCGCGACACGCTCGCCGAAACGGCCGTGCCGCTGGCCGACCACGCGACGCTCGAAGCAGCGGTGCACGCGGCAGCGGAACTCGCCGAGCCGGGCGACGCGGTGCTGCTGTCGCCCGCGTGCGCGAGCCTGGACATGTTCAGGAACTACGCCCATCGCGCGGAAGTGTTCCGCGCGGCGGTGGATGAAGTCGCCATCGACAAAGGAGCGACGTCATGAGCTGGTCCGATCGCCTCGTCTCCCGTTTCAACGACCGGCGCGACACCGGCGGCAATGCCGCTGGCGGCCGCGTCGCGTCGGCCACGCGCGCCGCGACGGGTGGCCTCGCGAGCGTCGTCAACGGCGTGCGGCCGAGCCGCTCGCGGATGCTCGATTTCGACTATTCGCTGCTGTGGGTCGCGATCGCGCTGCTCGGGCTCGGCGTCGTGATGGTGTATTCGGCGTCGATCGCGATGCCCGATTCGCCGAAATACGCGTCGTATCACGATTACGCGTTCCTGATGCGCCACTGCGTGTCGCTCGGCGTCGCGTTCGTCGCGGCGGTGATAGCGTTTCGCGTGCCGGTGTCGACCTGGGATAAATACGCGCCGCATCTGTTCCTGATCGCGCTCGTCGGTCTCGTGATCGTGCTGATCCCGCACGTCGGCAAGGGCGTGAACGGTGCGCGCCGCTGGATTCCGCTCGGCATCACGAACATGCAGCCGTCGGAAATCATGAAGCTCGCGGTGACGATCTACGCGGCGAACTATACGGTGCGCAAGCAGGAATACATGCAGAGCTTCGCGAAGGGCTTCCTGCCGATGGCGTTCGCGGTCGGCCTGGTCGGCGCGCTGCTGCTGCTCGAGCCCGACATGGGCGCGTTCATGGTGGTCGCCGCGATCGCGATGGGCGTGCTGTTCCTCGGCGGCGTGAACGGCAAGCTGTTCGGCGGCCTCGTCGCGACGGCGGTCGGCACGTTCTCGATGCTCGTGTGGCTGTCGCCGTGGCGTCGCGAGCGGATCTTCGCGTATCTCGATCCGTGGGACGAGCGCTACGCGCAGGGCAAGGCTTATCAGCTCACCCACTCGTTGATCGCATTCGGCCGCGGCGAGTGGTTCGGCGTTGGCCTCGGCGGCAGCGTCGAGAAGCTGAACTACCTGCCCGAAGCGCATACCGACTTCATCCTCGCGGTGATCGGCGAGGAACTCGGCTTCGTCGGCGTGCTGGTCGTGATCCTGCTGTTCTACTGGATCGTGCGCCGCGCGTTCGAGATCGGCCGCCAGGCGCTCGCGCTCGATCGCACGTTCGCGGGCCTGATGGCGAAGGGCATCGGCATCTGGTTCGGCGCGCAGACGTTCATCAACATGGGCGTGAACCTCGGGCTGCTGCCGACCAAGGGGCTGACGCTGCCGCTCGTGAGCTACGGCGGCTCGGGCATTTTGCTGAACTGCGTCGCGCTCGCGGTGCTGCTGCGTGTGGACTACGAGAACCGGGTGCTGATGCGCGGAGGGAAGGTATGACCGCGTCGCAACGCACGCTGATGGTGATGGCAGGCGGCACCGGGGGCCACGTGTTCCCGGGGCTCGCGGTCGCGCACCGGATGGAGGCGGCGGGCTGGCGCGTCGTATGGCTCGGCAATCCGGCCGGGATGGAAGCGACCCTCGTGCCGAAGCACGGCATTCCGATGGAATACGTGCGGTTCGGCGGGCTGCGCGGCAAGGGCCTGAAGACCAAGCTGACGCTGCCGGTCAACCTGCTGCGCGCATGCTGGCAGAGCCTCGGCGCGCTGCGCCGCGTGCGGCCTGACGTCGTGCTCGGGATGGGCGGCTACATCACGTTTCCGGCGGGCGTGATGACCGCGCTGTCGGGGCGGCCGCTCGTGCTGCACGAACAGAATTCGATCGCGGGCCTGACGAACAAGGTGCTCGCGAAACTCGCGAAGCGCGTGCTCGTCGCATTCCCCGGCGCGCTGCCGCACGCGGAATGGACGGGCAACCCGATTCGCGCGGAACTTGCGCACGCGGAACCGCCCCAAGCACGCTATGCGTCGCGCAGCGGCCCGCTGAACGTGCTGGTCGTCGGCGGCAGCCTGGGGGCGGCCGCGCTGAACGAAGTCGTGCCGCGCGCGCTGGCGCTGCTGGCGCCGGGCGAGCGCCCGCGCGTCGTGCACCAGGCCGGCGTGAAGCACATCGAAGCATTGAAGGCGAATTACGAAGCGGCCGGTTTCGCGGCCGGCGAAGACGTGCGGCTCGTGCCGTTCATCGACGACATGGCGGCCGCGTATGCGGCGGCGGATCTGGTGATTTGCCGGTCGGGCGCGATGACGGTGTCGGAGATCGCGGCGGTGGGCGTGGCGGCGCTGTTCGTGCCGTTCCCGTACGCGGTCGACGATCACCAGACGACCAACGCCGCGTTCCTCGCCGATGCGGGCGCGGCCGTGCTGGTGCAACAACGCGACCTGTCGGCGGAACTGCTCGCCGACTGGCTGCGCAGCCAGTCGCGGGCATCGCTCGCGGAGATGGCGGAACGTTCGCGCTCGCTCGCGAAGCCCGAGGCCACCGACGAAGTCGCGCGCATCTGCGCGAAGGCCGCCGGCGCGAACCTGGAAATAGTGCAATGAAACACATCGTCAAACACATTCATTTCGTCGGGATCGGCGGCGCGGGCATGAGCGGCATCGCCGAAGTGCTCGTCAACCTCGGCTACGAGGTCAGCGGGTCCGACCTGTCGCGCAATGCGGTGACCGATCGCCTCCAGGCGCTGGGCGCGCGGATCGCGATCGGCCACGACGCGGCGAACATCGAGGGCGCGAACGCGGTCGTCGTGTCGACGGCCGTGCGCTCGGACAACCCGGAAGTGCTGGCCGCGCGCGCGAAGCGCGTGCCGATCGTGCAGCGCGCGGTGATGCTGGCCGAACTGATGCGCCTGAAGCAGGGCATCGCGATCGCCGGCACGCACGGCAAGACCACGACGACGAGCCTCGTCGCGAGCGTGCTCGCGGCGGGCGGGCTGGACCCGACCTTCGTGATCGGCGGCCGGCTGATCAGCGCCGGCGCGAACGCGCGGCTCGGCACGGGCGACTTCATCGTCGCCGAGGCCGACGAGTCGGATGCGTCGTTCCTGAACCTGTATCCGGTGATCGAAGTCATCACGAACATCGACGCCGACCACATGGACACCTACGGCCACGATTTCGCGCGGCTCAAGCAGGCGTTCATCGAATTCACGCAGCGCCTGCCGTTCTACGGCAGCGCGGTGGTGTGCGTCGACGATCCGAACGTGCGGCAGATCATCCCGTTCATCTCGAAGCCGGTCGTGCGCTACGGCCTGTCGCCGGACGCGCAGGTGCGCGCGGAAGACATCGACGCGCGCGACGGCCGGATGCATTTCACGGTGATCCGCGAAGGGCGAGCGCCGCTCGCGGTGGTGCTGAACATGCCGGGCCTGCACAACGTGCAGAACGCGCTCGCGGCGATCGCGATCGCGACCGATCTCGGCGTGTCGGACGACGCGATTCAGCTCGCGCTGGCCGAATTCAACGGCGTCGGTCGGCGCTTCCAGCGCTACGGCGACGTGCCGAGCGCGGACGGCGGCCAGTACACGCTGATCGACGATTACGGTCATCACCCCGTCGAGATGGCGGCGACGATCGCGGCCGCGCGCGGCGCGTTCCCGGGCCGCCGCCTCGTGCTGGCGTTCCAGCCGCACCGCTACACGCGCACGCGCGACTGCTTCGACGATTTCGTCAACGTGTTGTCGACGGTCGATGCGCTGGTGCTGACGGAAGTCTACGCGGCCGGCGAGGCTGCGATCCCGACGGCCAGCGGCGACGCGCTGTCGCGTGCGTTGCGCGCGGTGGGCAAGGTCGACCCGGTGTTCGTCGCGACGGTCGACGACGTGCCGGACGCATTGGCGAAGGTCGCACGAAACGGCGACGTGGTGATCACGATGGGCGCGGGTTCGATCGGCGGCGTGCCGGCGAAGGTCGTGCAGAACACGCAACAGAAGGGATGACATGAGCGGGATCGATCCGAAACGTTTCGGCAAGGTGGCGGTGTTGTTCGGCGGCGAATCCGCCGAGCGCGAGGTGTCGCTCACCTCGGGCCGCCTCGTGCTGCAGGGCCTGCGCGACGCAGGCGTCGACGCGCATCCGTTCGACCCGGCCGAGCGGCCGCTGTCGGCGCTGAAGGACGAAGGCTTCGTGCGCGCGTTCAATGCGCTGCACGGCGGTTACGGCGAGAACGGCCAGATCCAGGGCGCGCTCGATTTCTACGGCATTCGCTACACGGGCAGCGGCGTGCTCGGCTCGGCGCTCGGCCTCGACAAGTTCCGCACGAAGCTCGTGTGGCAGCAGACGGGTGTGCCGACGCCGCCGTTCGAGACGGTGATGCGCGGCGACGACCTGGCCGCGCGCGCGACCGACATCGTCGCGAAGCTCGGGCTGCCGCTGTTCGTGAAGCCGGCGAGCGAAGGCTCGAGCGTCGCGGTGCTGAAGGTGAAGACGGCCGACGCGCTACCGGCCGCGCTCGCGGAAGCCGCGACGCACGACAAGATCGTGATCGTCGAGAAGAGCATCGAAGGCGGCGGCGAATACACCGCGTGCATCGCCGGCGATCTCGACCTGCCGCTGATCAAGATCGTGCCGGCGGGCGAGTTCTACGACTACCACGCGAAGTACGTCGCCGACGATACGCAGTACCTGATCCCGTGCGGCCTGCCGGCGGCACAGGAGGCGGAACTGAAGCGCATCGCGCGTCGCGCGTTCGACGTGCTCGGCTGCACCGACTGGGGCCGCGCGGATTTCATGGTCGACGCGGCCGGCAATGCGTATTTCCTGGAAGTGAACACGGCCCCCGGGATGACCGACCACTCGCTGCCGCCCAAGGCCGCGCGCGCGGTCGGCATCGGCTATTCGGAGCTGGTCGTGAAGGTGCTGTCGCTCACGCTCAACGACTGACCCGGGAACGGAACGACGTATGTGGAACAACGTTCGCCAACTCAACCTTGCCGCCAGCGCGCTGTACGCGCTGCTGCTGCTCGTGTTGGCGGCGGCCGGCTGCTACTGGCTGATCCAGCGCCCGACGTTCGCGCTGCGGGAGATCCGGATCGACGGCGACACCGAGCACATCAACTCGCCGACGGTGCGCGCGGGCGTGGTCGGCCGGCTGAAGGGCAATTTCTTCACGGTCGATCTCGATACGGCGCGCGCGGCGTTCGAGCAGATGCCGTGGGTGCGTCACGCGAGCGTGCGCCGGGTGTGGCCGAATGCGCTGGCTGTCACGCTGGAGGAGTACAAACCGCTCGGGACCTGGGGCAGCGATCAGTTGGTGAGCGTCGACGGCGAGCTGTTCACCGCGAACCAGGGCGAGCTGGAACAGGAACTGCCGGCGTTCGACGGCCCGGAAGGCAGTGCGAAGGAAGTCGTCACGCGGTATCGCGACTTCGGGAAATGGTTTGCGCCGCTGAAGGCGGCGCCGGAAGAAGTGACGCTGTCGGCGCGGTACGCGTGGACGGTGAAGCTGTCGAACGGCATGCAGGTCGAGCTGGGCAAGGAACGCAACAGCGACACGCTGCATGACCGGAGCCAGCGCCTGGTGGCCGCGTGGCCGGCCGTCACGGAGCGTTGGGGCAACGACATCGAGTACGCGGACCTGCGCTATCCGAACGGATTCGCGATTCGCGCGGCAGGCATGCGGTTCCTGACCGATACCGACAAGCGCAAGAAGTAACGAGAGATCACACGCAAGAGCACTTTATGAGCAAAGACTACAAGGATCTGCTGGTTTCCCTCGACATCGGCACGTCGAAGGTGGTGGCCATCGTCGCCGAGCTGAAGGGCGAGGGTCACTACGAGGTGATCGGTCTCGGCCAGAGCGAGTCGAAGGGTCTGAAGAAAGGTGTGGTGGTCAACATCGAGGCCACCGTGCAGTCGATCCAGCGCGCGCTCGAGGAAGCCGAGCTGATGGCCGACTGCAAGATCACCAACGTGTTCACGGGGATCGCGGGTAGCCACATCCGCAGCTTCAACTCGAGCGGGATGGTCGCGATCAAGGACAAGGAAGTCACGCAGACGGACGTCGCGCGCGTGATCGAGACCGCGAAGGCGATCAACATCCCGACCGACCAGCAGGTGCTGCACATCCTCACGCAGGAATTCATCATCGACGGCCAGGAAGACGTGCGCGAGCCGATCGGGATGAGCGGCATCCGGCTCGAAGTGAAGGTGCACATCGTGACGGGCGCGGTGAGCGCCGCGCAGAACATCGTCAAGTGCGTGCGCCGTTGCGGGCTGGAAGTGAACGACCTGATCCTGCAGCCGCTCGCATCGTCGCTGGCGGTGCTGACCGAAGACGAGAAGGATCTCGGCGTGGTGCTGGTCGACATCGGCGGCGGCACGACGGACATCGCGATCTTCGCCGAAGGCGCGATCCGCCACACGGCGGTGATCCCGATCGCCGGCGACCAGATCACGAGCGACATCGCGATGGCGCTGCGCACGCCGACGCCGGATGCGGAAGACATCAAGGTCGGCTACGGGATCGCGAAGCAGGCGCTCGCCGATCCGGACGAAATGGTGGAAGTGCCGGGCCTCGGCGAACGCGGCCCGCGCACGCTGTCGCGCCAGGCGCTGGCGGCCGTGATCGAGCCGCGCGTCGAGGAACTGTTCTCGCTCGTGCAGCAGGTCGTGCGCGAGTCGGGTTACGAAGAACTCCTGAGCTCCGGCGTGGTCATTACCGGCGGCGCGTCGATGATGCCCGGCATGGTCGAGCTCGGCGAAGACATTTTCCTGAAACCGGTGCGCATCGGCGCGCCGGAATATGCAGGCGGCCTCTCCGACGTCGTGCGCAACCCGCGCTACTCGACGGCGATGGGGCTGCTCGTCGAAGGCAGTGCGCAGCGCATGCGCGGCCGCAAGGTCGCCGTGCAGTCCGGCAACGCGGGACAGGTGTTCTCGCGGATGAAGGAATGGTTCCTGAGCAACTTCTGACGAATCGCATCGAATTGAAATTCGCGCTGGTGCCGGCGGCTGGCGCGCGACAGGGGGTTGCCCGATCTCCTGCCGAATAACGGCCGAGTAGCAGTCATTCTCTTGACGGAGGCAACATGGAATTCGAAATGCTGGAAACCGAAACCAACGGCACCATCATCAAGGTGGTCGGCGTTGGCGGCGCTGGCGGCAATGCCGTCCAGCACATGATCAACCGCGGCGTGCAGGGCGTCGACTTCATCGTGATGAACACGGACGCCCAGGCGCTGTCGCGTTCGCGCGCATCGTCGGTGATCCAGCTCGGCAACACGGGTCTGGGCGCCGGTGCGAAGCCGGA
>NZ_JBYQCG010000080.1:16055-17592 GCF_057837105.1 Burkholderia sp. APQ4-4ca
GCCGGCGGCTGGCGCGCGACAGGGGGTTGCCCGATCTCCTGCCGAATAACGGCCGAGTAGCAGTCATTCTCTTGACGGAGGCACCATGGAATTCGAAATGCTGGAAACCGAAACCAACGGCACCATCATCAAGGTGGTCGGCGTTGGCGGCGCTGGCGGCAATGCCGTCCAGCACATGATCAACCGCGGCGTGCAGGGCGTCGACTTCATCGTGATGAACACGGACGCCCAGGCGCTGTCGCGTTCGCGCGCATCGTCGGTGATCCAGCTCGGCAACACGGGTCTGGGCGCCGGTGCGAAGCCGGAAATGGGTCGTGCGGCAGCGGAAGAAGCGCGCGAGCGCATCGCCGACGCACTGCGCGGCGCGCACATGGTGTTCATCACGGCCGGCATGGGTGGTGGCACGGGCACGGGCGCGGCGCCGGTGGTCGCGCAGATCGCGAAGGAGATGGGCATTCTGACGGTCGGTGTCGTCAGCAAGCCGTTCGAGTTCGAGGGCGGCAAGCGCATGCGCGTCGCCGAAGCTGGCTCGCAGCAACTGGAGGATCACGTCGACTCGCTGATCGTCGTCCTGAACGACAAGCTGTTCGACGTGATGGGCGATGACGCCGAGATGGACAAGTGCTTCCAGTGCGCGGACGACGTGTTGAACAACGCGGTGGCGGGCATCGCGGAAATCATCAACGTCGACGGCCTCGTGAACGTGGACTTCGAAGACGTGAAGACGGTGATGGGCGAGCAGGGCAAGGCGATGATGGGCACGGCGACGGTCGCCGGCGTCGATCGCGCACGCCTCGCGGCCGAACAGGCCGTGGCGAGCCCGCTGCTCGAAGGCGTCGATCTGTCGGGCGCGCGCGGCGTGCTGGTCAACATCACGTCGAGCCGTTCGCTGCGCCTGTCGGAAACGCGCGAAGTGATGAACACGATCAAGAGCTACGCGGCGGAAGATGCGACGGTGATCTTCGGTGCGGTGTACGACGACGCGATGGGCGATGCACTGCGCGTGACGGTCGTGGCGACGGGTCTGGGCCGTGCGGCGAAGAAGCAGCAGTCGGCACCGATGACGCTGCTGCGCACCGGTACGGACAACCAGCCGGTCAGCGCGGTGTCGCACGGCTATGCGCAGCCGCATCACGTCAGCACGGCCGACTACGGCGCGCTCGATACGCCGGCGGTGTGGCGCAATTCGCGCGAAACCGCGGCATCGCACGTGCAGGCGCTGCAGGAGAAGGGGGTCGACACGTACGACATCCCGGCTTTCCTGCGCAAGCAGGCTGACTGACGCGCAAACACAGGCGAAGCCGCGGCGAAGTTGCCGCGGTAACGCCGGCGTGACGGATGCCACGGACCACGACAGGCCGCGTCGGATGCGACGCCGGGCCGGGAAAGGTGCCCTCTTCGCGTGAGCGAAGCGGGATGGGCCGTGCTGTCCGCGACACGCTGAAAAACCGTATCGCTATGAGGGACCAGCCATGATTCAAGTGGGCGACGCGCTGCCCGACGCGCAATTGTTCGAGTTCGTCGACGACGCGCGCGA